>CAZQQL010000017.1:0-37073 GCA_964595455.1 uncultured Dehalococcoidaceae bacterium | reverse complement strand
GCGGAGTTCGGTCCCTTGCCGGGTTTCCCGGACCGGGATATCCTTAATATAGCCGGTGGCTTTCAACTTGGCATTGCTGGCGACCAGCGGCAGTTCCATGCGGTTGCCATATCTGGTCTCATAGATCTACCGGAACATTTCCCCCGTCTCCTGCATCGCCATGGGATTATCCGTCAGGTTTCCCGGGACGGGCGTCTCGACGCTGTAACGCTGCCCCCGATAGGAGATGTCCAGAAAGCGGGAGATTTCCGTGTCCGCCTCTCTCATGCCTTCTGATGTCAGCAGTGACCGGGCATGCGCTTCCATTTCCCTGTAAATATTTTCAAGCTCAACGGTGTCGATGGCGGCAAGCTCGCGGTCATACGCACGCGAATCGGTATGAACGAGGTTCATCGTCAGGATTCCCCGCGCGGAAAATACGCCGGGAGAGACCGGAATGATAGCCCTGGCTATCGACATCTCCCGGATGAGCCCGGCGGCGAAAAGTCCCCCGGCCCCGCCGTAGGAGACGAGCGTGAAATCACGCGGATCGTACCCCTGGCCGACTAGTATCTGCGTGGTGGCTGTCGTCATATTGGTGAGGGCTACCGAGAGAATTCCCTCGGCCGCCTGGTGTGGGTTTAATCCCAGCTTTTCCGCAATGGCTCTGATGCCCTGTTCCGCCAGCTCCGGAGCGAGCTTTATCTCCCCGCCAAGGAAATAGTCCGGGTCGATGATGCCGTTGTACAGCGCGGCATCAGTCACCGTGGGTTCCGTCCCGCCGAGTCCGTAGGCCATCGGCCCCGGCGTCGCTCCGGCGCTGTCCGGTCCTACCGTCAGGAGACCGCCGGCATCCACTCGTGCGACGCTGCCGCCTCCCGCGCCGATCGGACGTATGTCCATCCCGGCCATGAGAACCGGGTAACCCATGATTTCGGTCTGGTAACGTTCGACGTTGCGGCCGTCCTTGATAATGGAAACGTCAAAGCTCGTACCACCGACATCCATCGTGACGACATCTCTTAGATTACAGGTCCGCGCCAGATGAGCGGCCCCGGCCGCTCCGCCGATAGGCCCGGAGGCCAGCGTGTGGATGGCACGCTCTTGGACCGCCTCGATGCCGAGTACACCGTTCGGCCCCAGGACAAGCAGTTGCCCGTGAAATCCCGTGCAGGTCAGGTTCTTCTCCAGCCTTCTCAGGTAGTCTGTGACAGCCTTTTCTATATAGGCGTTAATGACTGTCGTGCTTGTCCGTTCGTATTCGCGGATGATGCGAGCCACCTGGTGGCTGAGTGAAAGATGCGCTTCCGGCCAGGCTTCCCAGATGATGGCACCGATTTTCTCTTCGTGGACTGGGTTGACATGAGCGTGCAGCAGACAGACCGCCACTGCTTCAACGCCGTTATTTTTCAACCGGCCGATAATACTTCTGATATCGGCTTCGTCCGGTTCCTGTAGGATTTCTCCCCGGTGGGTAATCCGTTCTTTAATGCCCAGTCGGAGGTATCGCGGTACCAGTGGTTTCGGCTTCTTCCACATATAGTCATAGAGTTCTTTGCGGTTTCCCCGGGCCATTTCCAGAACATCGATAAATCCTTCTGTCGTTATCAGCCCGACCCGCGAGCCCTTTTTCTCGACAATGGTATTGATACCGACGGTCGTGCCGTGGATGAAAAGACCGACACCGGCGATATCAACTCCGATTTTAATGACGGCGTCCATGACCGCCTGGCCGATGTCCTGCGGGGTACTCCTGGTTTTGTCGATACGCATCTCCATCGTAGAGTCATCGATATAAACGATGTCCGTAAACGTCCCGCCGATGTCGTCAGCTATCCTTTTCATGTCCTTCCGGGAAGACCTCGAAAAAACAGGTTGTAGCTTCACTATAAGACATCGTACGTGGAAGGGCAAGCAGGACCGTTCCGGGAAGGTAATTTCGGGCTGGTAATCTTCTACCTACCAATAAGCGGCTCTCTCGATCGGAATGGTGGTTCCACGGTGACCGGAAAACTGATTCACCTTGCTCAGGAACTGCGGCTCCACCACACCGGGATATCCAATTGCTCCAGTTGGGCCATTTGCCGGAGGGGTCGTTGTATTTGAGAGGATTATTGAAGCAGTAGGAGTATTTGTTCAGGCTTTGAGGGTTATACAGGTCAGGGCTGGCGCTGTCGGGGGAAAGTAGCTTGCCGATGCCATCATTGCCGCGACTGCCTTATAGTTTGGGACTCCGCTACTCACAAACAATATTGAGCATCATCCGTTTCCCAATTTGAAGGTTATCAGGGGTCTCAGGGTTACTGGTAAATAGCCGCTGCTTTGGCGTATGATTGGAGAAAATACTGTAAAAATGGGCTTTGATTCAAGCGTGACAAAGAAAAGCAAAATCTTTTACGGCTGGTGGATAGTCCTGGTTACCGGACTCGTTTCTGGGTTGGGAGCCGGGTTTCACTACTACGGCATATCTGTATTGTTTAAAGATATTGCCGCTGAATTGGGAACGAGCAGAGCGATTACGTCCATCGCCACCAGCATCGGCCGGATGGAAGGGGGAATTATCTCGCCGCTGACCGGCTGGCTGGGGGACAAATTTGGTCCGCGGTGGCTCATTCTGGTCGGTACCTTCCTGCTATCTCTGGGCCTGGGACTGATGTATACCGTTACCTCGGTCTGGGCTTATTTCATCGCCTGGGGTCTGGTCGCCGGATTCGGCATTAATCTGGGACTGACTGTAGCTGTGGACCTGGCTTTGACTAACTGGTTTGTCCGCAAAAGAGGCCTGGCTATGGGAATCAAATTCGCTATGATCGGGTTGGGATCCATCATAGCGGTGCCGGCCGTCACCTGGCTGGTCAATTTGACCGACTGGAGGACTACCTGTCTGATCTGGAGCCTGATTATGTTAGCCGGTATACCACTGGTTTTCTTGGTAGTTAAGAATAAACGTCCGGAACATTACGGCCTCCTTCCCGATGGCGCTCAAAGCGAAAGCCCGGCGGGAAGCAGTGAAGAGTCCCTCGTTCAACAGGGCCGCAAATATGCTTCGGACGTCGAGGAAGGCGATTATTCTTTCAAACAGGCTGTGAGAACGCGTTCTTTTTGGTTTATTGGTATTGCTTATGCCCTGTTTACCTTTGTCAGCGGAGGTTTTATCCTGCATGTGCACCCACTTATGACCGATATCGGTCTTTCGGAAACTGCCGCCAGCAGTATGATGAGCCTGATGGTCTTTTTTACTCTACCGGCCAGGTTTCTGGGTGGTGTTGTGGCTGACCGCGTCCCAAAGCGGCATCTGCGATTTCTTCTCCTAAGCGTTTTCTCGGTGATGCTGGTGGGTTTGGGCAGCTTTATTGTAGCGCCGACCGGCTCGCGGGTATTGTTTCTCTTGGTTCCCTATGGGTTGAGCAGCGGAGCGGTCACGCCGATAGTAATTTTGTTGCTGGGGCGTTATTTCGGGCGCCGGGCTTTTGGTTCCATATTCGGGAGTTCGATGTTGTTCGTGGCTATACCCCAGTTGATATCCCCGGTATACACCGGTTGGGTTTTTGATACTACAGGTAGCTATAACGGCGCCCTCCAGGTTTATATAATACTGATCGTTGTCTCCGCTGTCGTCATCTCATTTGCTCTGGCTCCACAAGCGGCGAAGCAGGTCGCGGATACAGCTCAATAGGTCCCTGACCTGCAAGGACTCCAAATTGTTCTCCATAATCCGTCATCTGAGAAGTTGCTGGAGTTCTGACATAAGTCCTTTCTTCTCAAATATAAGTTCGGGGACTGTCCCCCAAGGCCCACCAGCTTCAGAATTCCACTTTGTACTGTACGGTAGATAGAATTCTCCTTCTTAGTATTTTTACCCCTTCATTTCCTGGTATCTTCTTTATCCTTTGTTCATATAACTACAAGTAATATTTATCAATTTGTAAGTAATATTGTCATACCATCGAGGTAACTAATTCTTCGATGGTGTGGTAATGCTTCGACTGATACGAAAAAAATCGGCTTATATATTGTTGCTTATAGTACTCTGTGCTTCTTTCTTGTTCATATCCGCGCCTGCCACCGCCTCATCGCTGCAATTGCAATATTCTATTATCATGAGGGAAGTGGTCGCCGGAGAAAGGTTTACACATAGCTTCGTGCTGAAAAATACCGGCCGGGACACAGTTGATGTCTCCATTGAAGTAGCCGGTTTGGGACAGAATACACACGGAAGCTACATACCACTAGTTGCAGCCAACGATGGCCTTAATTCAGCAGTAAGGTTTATTACTCGTATTGACGAAGACTCTTTTTCACTTACTCCCGCCGATGAACAAACCGTAGTAGTGACGTTCCGGATTCCCGAGACTATCCCGGCCGGGGGCTACTACGCCCTTATCTATGTACAGAGCAGGCTTTCCGGTACCACGTCCGCCGCTGCGAATCTTGGTTGTAACATACCTGTGGTACTGACAGTTGATGGAGAAATGAGAAGAACGGGCGTGATCTCGGACCTCGCGACTGCTGTTAGTGAGCGTACGCTCCAAATAGCTACGGAGTTTTCCAATACCGGCAATTACCATTACAAAGCCGCCAACAGGGTCACGGTCTCCGATAAAGAGGGAGCCGTAATTGCGACTGGTGGACAGCCGCTGACCTCGTCTTCTATTGTTCCTGGTAATAAGCGAATATTCAGAGCTGATTTCATGAAGTGCGACCAGGGCATGAAGAACGCGTCTCAAGTACTCAGCGAGATCGTCAATCAAGACGGTGTCGTCATTGCGTCCCGGGTTATGGAAATCGAAACCCAATGTCTCCCGGCTTCGGAGCAGGCTTTAACGCTCGATCGTTACTACGCTCTTTTCTCCACGTACGCGTTCTCCGGCCGGTATATCCGTTAACTCTTCTCGGTCATCAGCCGTCCAGAAAAACCGGCGTTTGAACCGCTCCAGTAACTGTATTACCCGGTTCCCGAAAAGTAACATGAAGACCACATTGGCCGCCGAGTGGGATACCGTCCATAGCGTCGCTGTGTAGAGCACCCCTTTATACGTATTGAGGGTGTGCGGGTAGATGTACATAGCCCAGAACCAGATGTTGATGATCATGGCATATGATATGCCGGCCAGCAGACTGTAGGCCATCAACATGGTTTTTTTCAACGCCGGTTGGGGGATTGTGAACCTGCCAATTACTCCCGCCACCAGGCCGATGCCGCCCCAGGTGAATATCTGATACGCTGTCCACGGGCCCTGCCCCAGGAAAATATTCGAGATGATTGGCGTGACCGCGCCGACCATAAAGCCGGACATTGGCCCGAAGACGTACCCCGAGCAGATGATGAAGAAGGTGCACGGCTGGAAATTCATCAGGGCAGCAAATGGGATTCGGGAAAGGGCAGAAACGGTGCCCAACATGGCGATAAGAGCAATCTGCTTGGCGCTGGAAGCGCGGTCCTCGAACTCGAAGAAGACCGCGCCGAGCGTCAACGCCAGGAAGATGAGCGAGACGATCCCCCAGTTACCTGTTCCTGAATTAGGGTCCAGGAAGCTACCCGGGAACGCAAACGGAGCGACATAACAGACTACCCCGAGCAGCATAATAAGCGCCAAAAAAACATAGCTCTTCCTCATGGCAGCAGCCTGAGCGCCTCCTCGACGGTGAGGATGTCCGGCGGTACACCATAGGAAGTGAAGGATTGGATCAAACGATTGATCTGCGGAGAGAAGAGAAGGGCCTCGGAGAGGACTTCGTAGCGGTCGCCGTCGACGATGACTTGTCCCTCGCTCATCAGGATAACGCGGTCACTGTACTCGGCCACGGTCTCCACGTCGTGACTGACCAGGACGACCGTATTGCCTTCCGCGCAGTAGCGGCGCAGGAATATCATGAGTTCCTGTTTCAGACCGTGGTCCATGCCGCGGGTCGGTTCATCGAGGGCAAGGATACGGGGACGCGGGGCGATGGTGGAAGCCAGCGCGACGCGCTGTTTCTCCCCTCCACTGAGGTAACGCGGGTACTGCTTTCGGTACCGTTCCAGCCCGAACTGGGCCAGCAATTTCGTGACCCGCTGTTCGATGGCTTCTTTTTCCCAGCCGAGGTTTTTCATCGTCAGGCCGATTTCCTGCTCGACGGTATCCGCAAACAGGTGGTCGTCCGGGTTCTGGAAAACGAGACCAACGGTTCGGGCCAACTGGGCGACGCTGGCCCTTCGGGTATTGACGCCGTCTATCTGGATTTCCCCGCGGGTCGGCTTGAGAAGCCCGTTGAGGTGTCTCAGGAACGTGCTTTTTCCCGAAGCATTGCGTCCCATGATAGCGACTATCTCACCGGGGTGAATATCCAGTTCGATCCGGCGCAGGGCCGTGTTGCCGGCATCGTAAGCATACCAGAGGTTCTGCGTACGGATGATTGGGGCGGCGCCGTTGCGAGGGACTGCCTCATGGAATAACGGCTTGATATCGGCGTTTCTGAAGACCTTATCGAAAATGGCGCGCCCTTCCTTGACGGTCAACGGCACGGTATCCACCGGATGCCCGCTTTTGCGCAGCTGGTTAGCCAGGCTGATAAGGGGCGGTACGCCGATTCCTATCCTTGCCGGCTCCGGCCGGCTTAAAACGTCACGCGGGCGGCCGTCTGAGATGATCCGCCCCTGGTGGATCAAGATGATTCTGTCCACAAGATGGATGACACGCTCCAGGCGGTGCTCCACCAGGACAACGGTAAGGCCGAGTTCGTCGTTCAGTCGCTGTACGACGGAAAGTACCTCGTCCGCGCCCTTGGGATCGAGTTCAGAGGTCGGTTCATCCATAACGAGGATGCGCGGGTGCAGCGCCAGCACGGCGGCGATGGCGACCTTCTGCTTTTCACCCCCGGACAGTTCCGGAATAGTACGGTGGCGCAAGTGAGGTATGCCGATGGCGTCGAGCGATTCTTCCAGCCGCTTGCTCATCAGCTTGCGGTCGAAGCCGAGATTTTCCATGCCGAAGACGATCTCCCGCTCCACATCCGTGGCGGTAAGCTGGTTCTCCGGGTCCTGAAACGTCATCCCGACATATTTCGCCAGTTCCCGTGACGTGTGCGTGCGGATGCCGAGACCGTTGACTTTCACCTCTCCGGCGATGATGCCGCCGTGAAAATGGGGTATCAGGCCGTTGATGCAGCGGCAGAAGCTGGACTTGCCGCCGCCGGACGGCCCGCTGACCAGGACGAATTCGCCGTCATTGATGCTTACGTTGATGTCGCTGAGCGCCCAATCTGCCGCGTCGCCGTACCGAAAGGAGAAGTTGCTGAACTCAATCAAGATCGAACCTCCTCTTGGCGAGGCCGGCGACCGAAAGCATTATAGATGATGCCAGTAGGACAAACATCAAAACCAGTTCGGACGCTTCCGGCATGCCGATACGCCAGTTGGTATAGGCATCGTAATCGCCATAGCCTTGAGTAACGATCAAGATACCCCAGAGAAGAGGAAAGAAAGCTGCGAGGATGGTGGCGACATCGAAAGGCGTTACGTGAAGACGCTTGAAATAGGTCCTCTTGCTGCCCGTCCCGAAGGCGCGGGACTCCATGGCCTCGGCTATCTGGACGCACCTCTCCAGGGAGTTGGCTAACAGCGGCACCAGGACAGTGGCACGGTTCTTGATTCTTTTCGTGAAAGACCCTCTGGACATCTCGAGACCGCGGGACTGCTGGACGGCGTTCAGCCTGTCCAGGTCTTCCAGCAGGGCTGGGACGAACCGCGTCGCCAGCGAAGCCACCAGCACCGACTTGTACGGGATACGCAGTTGAATCATGGCCAGCATCTGGTCGTCCGGATGGATGCTGAAGGAAACCACGGCAAAGGCGGAAACGATGATAACGAGCCGCAATGCCATGGTGACGGCGAAAAAAATGGCTTCCACGGTGATGCGCGGGATGCCGAGCGTGGGGACGGAGAACGTTGCTTCCAGGAGCACCGTGCTGCCCTGGTTGATGACGATGGCGTTAACGACCAGGATAAGTATCCCCATGAGGAGCGAAAACAGGACGAGCCAAAGCCATTGACGGCCGATCTTAGCCATAAGCGCCATGGGAACGGTCGCCAGGAATATCACCGCCAGGTAGAGGGGATGCTCCAGAAGGAGCGCGGCGATCATGATGCAGATGACCCAGGCCAGCTTGCAGAACGGGCTCAGGCGCCTCACCGCCGCATTGTTTTCCCGGTACCGGAACTGCATTACATCGGCGTCCTGATAATGTTGCCTTCAACGTCGATGATAACGCCGTAAGCGTAATCGATGGCAGAAGCCTTGCCGGACAAAATGGCATCGATACTGTCCAGTAGTAATTCCACCGCCATGTTCACGCCCACATCATCCGCGCCGGAGACCATGAAGACGGCATTCTGGCAGGAACCGGTACCGAGTGGGTTCCACAGGTTCTGGCAGGACTGGATGACGCCCGTTCCTGGCCCGTAATTCTGAGCCGGCTCGAACTTGTAATCAGTGACCCGGACCTCACCGTTCTCGAAGGACGCATACATACCGAGTGGTTCCGCCTGCCGGTTCAGGTCTTTTATCAAAGAATCATCACTGCCAGCGACGATAACGAGGTTGTTGTTCCCCTTTTCCGCATTGCCGAGGGAGGCGCTGTCTTTCAGCGAGACATCCGTAACACCCAGTTTCCTCAGTCCTTTGGCGATATTTTCAGCTTGAGCGCGGAATCCTTCCCCATACACCACGGTGGAGGGACGCGCCTGGCCTTCGTACCCGTGCAGGAGCGGTTCCGGGAAACTGCCGATGATGGCGCTGCTGCCGTGGCAAGCGCCTGCCCACGGGTGAAAGTCCCAGAGCATCACGTCTCCGGGACGGGTTGTATACCCCCCGGCAAAGTATTTAGAGAGCAGACCGTTGACGTAGTACATCCAGTAGACTTTGTCGTCGCCGCGCAGACCCTCGAATTCGGTGATATAGCTGCCGTCGGTTTCGAAAGCAGTGACCTTACCGAGGACATCAGCGGCGCTCATCCGGGTCTCGATGACAGCTTCCCGTTCGAATATGAGTTCATGCCCGAAATCACGGGTGGCCGCAACCTGTATCGTCACCGGCTCCGGCAGAGACGCGGCGCCCACCCGGCAGCCGGAGAGGAGGACCAGCGCCGTCAGTAACGTTGAAAACAATACAACTTTGTTTCTCATGGCGTCCTCCTCCTGTGCAGCATCCTGGAAACAAGAATGCTCCCGATAATGACGGCGATACAGGCAACTCCGATGATGATGTACAGGTAGAAAACGATATCCACCGAGTCCCACCAGTTCCCTTGTTCGGCGGAGGCTTCATGGACGGTAAATTCGGCTGATTTACCGAAAACATCCACTTGATGCGCGCCGGTATATGGTTCTTTGTGAATGAAAACAATTTCATGGTCTCCCGGTCCGAGCGTCACTTCACGGCTCGTTTCCAGCACGCCGTCAATCTTGAACGGAATGAAATAGAGCCCGTTTGAGGTACCGGGATTTTCTACCGTGACCGTGATGATGGTCTCCTGTCCAAGTTCCGACGATTCGGGGAGCGCTTGAATGCCGAGTACCGTCAGTGGACGGGCGACGGGTGCGATCAGAGCGAATAACGATATATGCCCGATCTGGGCTGTAACCTTTTTCATTTCTTTATCGACGATGCTGTCGATCGGTACCCATCGGCTGGAGGCGACATCATAGCGGGCGATGGCCAGGTCATCCGGCGAGATAACGATCTCATTGTCCAGAAAATCGATCGCTCCATCGCCGTTGGTGTCCCACCGGACCGATTCCCGGTTCTTCATCTCTTCATAGGTAAAAGCCAGCATCGCCGGTCCATCGAGGGTCACGCTGTCCGGCCCGATCTCGCAGGCGGTACCTATCCGGCAATATCCGCCGGTCAACACCGGCGTCCTGTCCGGAGACATTACGGTGAGTCTATCGACAATCGAGCCGCCAGGACCGGTGAGGATCGCGCCCTGGAGAATCGTTAATCTCTTCAACGAATCGGGCGTTTCCAGGACCAGGTCGCTGTTCAGCGTTCCTGAAGCATCGCAGAAATCAGCCGGGTTTATGATCGTTCCCGGTGTCGCCGCATCCATCCCGGCTACCTGGCCTGTAATGTCCCCTTCTTCATTAAGGCTGGGGGTATTTGGAATAGACCCGTCGTCAGGTACATCAACGGGTGCTTCATCAGGAGGTAGTCCGGCGGTGAACGGCGCCTGGATCCGGAAATTCCACGCTGCCCTGGCGCGGTTGCCTCTCCGGTCATAGACCAGTAGTTCCGCCATGTGCGTACCGTTCCGAAGGGGGGTAACGGGCGTATAGGTAATCCGGTCCACTTCAACGACTGCCTGTGAAGTAACGTCAGTCCCGTCGACCTTAAGGACGACCGCATTAATATCGATGCCGGAACCGGCATCCGAAAAATAAGCGCTGATGACCGGGGTAGCGTTCTCACTGCTCGATGGAGAACAGGTGTCGATGGCCGGAGCGGTGATGTCTCCAGCCGGAACGGCAGCAGGCGTTGTTCCAGATGAACCGGAGGAAGAACCGGATGAAGATGAGGAAGAGGACGAAGAAGATGAACCCCCGCCGGAGAACAGGTCCGGCGGCCAGTGCTTTCCTACCAGCGCGGGCAGGATATAGGACGTCATCCAGGGGTCGGACGATCCGCCGGAATACCAGGCAAAACCTCCGTCCGGCTGCTGAAGACTCAAGGCATGGCTGACGGCATTCTTCCCGTCAACGCTCCAGGTTGCACTGGTCGGATCGATGCCGCAGGCCCGCAGAGCGCCGATGACACGTGCGTCCGAAGCGGAATCGGAAGAATATCCGTCTTCGTATGGAAACCCGCCATCGCTTTGCTGCGTGGATTTCAAGTAGGCCAGGCCGGCTTGTATCGGCGCCGATGAAACGCTTACCCCGGCAGCGCGCAATGCCATGATAGCGTTGGCGGTATCGCAGGGGTCGCTGCCGGTCCCGCCGGTTACGGATCCCCAGCCGCCGTCCGGAGACTGGTTGGCTATGATGTGGTCCTTGCTTTTCCGGATAATCTCAGAAGATGGACTTTCTCCCGCTCCGACGAGAGATATGATAGCCCAGAAATCGTCATTGATGATGCCGGGCATACCGACCTGAGTCCCATCGAACATGTCCTTAAGCTGCTGGCGCACGTCAATGCCGGCAAAGTTCCCGGGATTCTCTCCAGCAGCCACGATAGCCATGAGATAGTATTCGTGCGCCAGCGAGGCCGATGCCTGTGATTTCAGGAAAGACGGAGCGTTTTCCCTGATAACGTCTATGAGCGATGTGCCCGATGAGTTGGTGAAGGTATGGGCGTCAGCGCCGCAAGCCTCGATGGCGACGATGGCGTAACAGGCTTTTTCCATACTGTTCCACAAGACCGATTGTGCATTGCTTGAATTACGAAAATAGTCCAGGGCCGCCTGGACCCTCGCATCCGATTGACTCAACGGATAGCCGGAGGCCGCGGCGGCAACAGGCAAGACCGAAGGTAATATGATGCTCAGGGTAAGTATGATGACGAACAGGAATAGCTTACCTTTCACCATAACAATCCTCCCCATTTCATTCACCATAATGATTGCCGATCTCTATCATATCCAGGTAGTTGACCGTGCCGTCTCCATTGATGTCTTCTCTAATCCAACCGGGTATGCCGGAATCTCCGTATCGATTGCCAACGAGGATCATATCTAGATAATTGACCGTGTTGTCTTCATTAACGTCCCAGGCGGGGTATTCCGGACCGGTGGTAATGGCGAACAACCATCCGGCATCGTTGCCAAAGAATATCTTGCCCTCCGCGATAGCAACACCCTGGAGCATCATCTCGTTCTCGCCTGGTACGGGGACGAATTCCCATAACAACGCGCCGTCCTCGTTGAAGCAATACGCGCCGCCAGCGTCATACGCATTGTTGGTAGTGACATAAATACACGTTGTTCCATAGACATCCATAGATATCGCCGGGGAGGCTCCGGAGCCGTAGTTGCCGAAATCATGCCGCCAAACCTGCGCTCCGGTGACTGCATCGAAGCAGTACATCGCGCCGGTCTTGTTAAAATCACCGCTGCAGACGTAAACCCTCCCGCCAGCAGCTGCCGGTGTCGATTGGCTGTATGAATCGATCGCGGCATACCATCCAAGTTCCGGATAAAATTGCCCCGTAGAATTATCGAAGCCGATGGCATATACATAGCCACGAGTAGAGGTCAGATACAGACGGTCACGGGTCAGACTTATTCCGATACCTGACCGTATGCTTCCCGTTGTAATCCCGAACACGCTACTTAAGTCCAAAGAACTAACCAGCGCCCCGCTGCTCCGATTCAAGCAGGTTATGAGGCCATCTGTGTTCCCGAAGAGTACGTAGTCACCGGTGACAGCCGCGGAAGAATACCAGTCATATCTTGTTCCGGGTACCTGGTACGTCCAGTCGATTGATGGATTTGTCCCATTACCGTTGGCATCCAGGCAGAAATACTTGCCTTCCCAGCTGCCCACATAGACCTTACCGTCGGTGTAGAGCACCTGGGTATTGAGTTCTTCTTCCTGGTTGATGCCGGTTGTCAGTTTGCCACTCCAGAGAACAGAACCATTTGTCTCGTCGAGGGCATAAATCCATCCGCTGTCCGTGGCGCAGAAGATCTTTCCTTCCCCCGCCGCCGGGGTACCGATGGTGAAGCGGGCGCCTTCCGTTAATTGACGACTCCATATCTGCTGACCGGTGTCGATATCGAACGCCCACACCTTCTCGCGGCAGTCAACAACGATCACCTTCCCATTGGCGATAATCGGGGTAACGTCGATGCCGTGAGTGTTCCAGTAAACGGTAAACGCCTGCCAGTCCACGGCGGGACGTTCATGCGGGGCTAAAGCGTCGGTGACGCCGCTGTTATACTGGTTTCGCTGGAACTGGGGCCAGCCCGGATTTTCTCCGATTGCATAGAGATACCCGCTGCAGGTGCCGAAATAGACCATACCGTCAGCCACGACCGCGCCCTGGAGGATATAGGCATCGTCATTCGGCGGGTTCCATTTCCACATCGGGGTCCCGTTTTCATCGACGCAGTACAGGAAACCATCGTTCATCGAGGTCAGGAAATAGATGAAAGTCCCTTCTTGCCGAAAAGGCGTGACAACCGGAGAAGACTTGACCCCTCCCTCGACCGGACAGGTCCAGATGATTTCTCCGCTTGCGTCATCAAGGCAAATGAGGCTACCGTCCTGGCCGTGCTCGCCCTCCCCGACATAGACCCTGCCTGCGAAAACCACCGGGGTCGAAGTACTGAAGCCGATGGGGTTCCGCCAGCCGGAGAGAGCATCGAAGTGCCCGGTCATCGGGTCGTAGCCGATTTTCCAGATGTAGCCGGAGTTGAGGCCGGATTCCGAAGTTGTATAGATGAAGCCGTTACTGTACGAAACTGAAGCCCTGGCCTTGCCGGCATCCGGCGTAAGGCTGTAAAGATCCAGTTCATCGACGAGTGAGCCGTCGGACCGGTTGAGGCAGGTCAGGACAGCGTCGTGATTGGCAAAGACCAGGTAGTCGCCGACGACCGAAGCCCCGGACCACAGGTAGCCGACGGTCTCTGAGGCGTATTCCCAGATGAGGGTCCCATCCGTATCCAGGCAGTAATACCGGTTTGTATCGCCGCCGGAACCGCCCTGGCCGACGTAAATGAATCCGTCATGGCAGGTGATGGGGCACTGGAACAGGCGCTGGCTGACATGGTTTTCCCAGAGCGGTATACCCGACACGGCATGATACGCGCGGATATACCCATCAAAGGTTGCGATAAAAATTGTGCCGTCGCCGTAAGCGGGCGCGGAAGTCTGCATGGTAACGACGCCGGGAATTGCCTGGTGCCAGGCAGGTTCGCCGCTTTTCCGGTTAAATGCCCAGAGCCCGTTCCCGGCGTGGACATAGATCAGTTCTCCCGCGACAATCGGGGGCGACTCGATACCGACCGAACCGCTGTTCCAGGTGTACTGTTTCCAGACCATTTCCGGAGAGTAAAGCGGGCCGTCATCAGGGGTCACGCCACTATGGTTCGAGTCGAACTGGAATTGTTCCCAGTTCGAAGCTGATGCAGCCGCGCCCGGCAGCAAAACAATGCTCGATAGTATGATCGAAATGACCGTGGTTATCGTTATTTGTAGTACCCGCGCCATGATTGGCCTGACCTTTCACGTTCTGCTGCGTAATCAGCGGTGTCTGCGCCGCAGGATGATCACCGCCAGGACAATGAGAACGGCAATAACAGCCGCTCCAAGCCCTATCCAGAGACCCGTTCTGCTCTCCGGTACGTCGGGTATAACCGGGATACCACCCAATCCGACCGGCGCGCCGACGAGCTTCGTGACCGGAGCTTCCCCGGTCACATAGTTGGCGCCGGAATAGACCCGGATATTGTCCAGGGAGCGCCACCTGGTTCCGTCCCAGTAAGCCAGGTAGAGACTGGTCTCATCGTAGTCCTCGCTGATGGCGTCGGTATAGAGATAACTGATGAGCGCCGTGCCCCTTGAAAGACCATCGATATGAACGGCGGAGTATAGAATGCCTTCATTTCCCGTTCCTCCTTTACTGGACTCCTCGGAAAATGAAACCGGTACCTGTGGCTCTTCGTCGTACCGGGCGGTAATGACGGTACCGGTCACCTCGCCGGTATCGACGAATTCGATCCGAATACTGGATTTGCTCGCCGCGTTGATTTCTCCGGGTGTTTCCCCGACAAAGGAAAAAGTCTGAATGCTGTCCTGAACGATAACCGGCGGGAATATCTCCCAGGGGATCTTCAAACTGAAATCCGTCTCCGAGGTATCCAGCAGCGTGCCGTCTTCGTGGTAGACCTCCGACCGGACATGATAGGTCCCGGACTTCAGCGTACCCTCCGGAATTACGCCGGTCTCGAACCGGTACGCATAGGAACGGACGATGGAGGAAGACGTTAGCGGTGATTCGGCAATGGCGATCTTTCTTCCACTGGAATCAGTCAGGGTAATTGTGTTATAAGCCTTGAAATGGTGATTACCGGTATTACGGAACGTGGTCTGTACCCTGATAGGTTGACCGGGGGCGGCATCGGCCACGGACAAACCCTGAATAGATCCGTCCATAATTGTTTCGCTACCGTGCGGAGTGATGATCAGTGGAGCGCTTGCGGCCAGGATAATGGCAGAACCTTCAGCTTCAATCTCTTCAGTATGGACGTATATGGAGGCGTAATAGGTACCGTTCTGCAATTGCTTCGGAACGGTTATCGTAACGGAGACATCCCGGGTGCCACCGGGGGTGAGTGAAAAGATGGCAGGTTCGATGTCCGTGACGAATTCGCGTGCAGAAAATGCAGACGTATCTTCTTCTGCGCACAAGGGTTCAAACGCCCCATCTGTTCCCTGGCCCAGGCCCCGCGCTTCGACGCGGATGTTCAAGTCACCACCCCCGACATTGGCCTGTACCGAGATGACGTGGGTGATGACCTGTCCGCCCGTCACCTCCGCCTGTAGCAGCCCGTTGCTGATCTTGATGCCCTGGTCGGCTTGGGCGAGACCCGGCAACCCGATGATGAGAGATACGGACATGATGCATATACAGATTGCCATGCAAAAAATGCGAGTTATTTTATGGTGCGTTGTCATGAAGCTGCCTGATTACCTGGAACCAACATGAAATGAAGTAGGTAACTATAACGTTAATTGATTATAATCAATATTAATCGTTTTAAGCAAGTTGGGGGGTGACCGATTGAAGCCACCCCCCATGATTTGTCTTTGAATCTAGAAGGTTTGAGTAGCCATAAAAGTTATCACAATCCGGTAGACGTCGTAAGGCGATGCCAGTATCGGATCATCATATTCCACGCTCTGCTGGAACGTTATATCGATGACTTCTCCAAGGTTTCCATCCTGCTGGTCAGCCGGAACGCCGTCAGCAATCTTTACCGGAACGCCTGAGATGAGATCGACAGAATTACCATCTCCCTCAATGATAAAGGGATCTTCCAGTGAGAGCGTGCCGTACGCGGGAGTGGCCTCATCATACTGGGTCATGTAGCCGACGGACCCGGAACCGTCCTCCCGGGAGTCCTCCACGGTAACTTCCCAGGGGGCATTGGACTTGACCGTGAGGGTGCCGTCAGTTTCATTGATGCACCCGATTTTCAGCAGCCAGCCGCTCAGGACATTGTTTGGTACCGTCAGTTCGAGTTGGGCCACCGTAGTTCCGTGCAGGGTCGTATCTCCGGAACCGGCGGTGGAAGATGTGCAGATGAATTGAGGGGCCGGATACTGAGATTTACTGGAGAGTATACCGCTTTCGGCATACGGATAGAAAGTGCCCAGTTCACTCCAGGCGATGGTGAGTTGCCCGCTGGCGTTAGTGTAACCGTAGCTGGTTCCGGGTTCCGGTTCCCAGGCGCCCATGGTGTCGCTGATGAAGACTTCCGCGCCGTCAACGCCGGCTGTCACACCGATTCCGTCCGTATACGTGACCGTAAAGGTGATGTCTTCATTCAAACTGATGTTACCGGAACTCACCGCCAAAGCAAAGCTGTAGTAGCCAAGGAGGGAGTTGAACCAGTGTACGCTGTTTCCGGTCGTTAACGGTTGAGCGGCCGCGCCGACCATGGGTACGGTCTCGTTCCAGGCATAGCTCCACATTCCTTCGTCAGAGGCATCGTTACCGATCTGGTTGACGAATGCACCGTAGCCCCAGGGATCGATGATGTCGATGTCGATAGTATTGGCCTGGCAGTAGTGGACCAGGGCGCCCATGGCCGTCTGGGCATCGATGGTGAAACCGTCTTCGGTCACCGTGGTATCAGGCACGGAATAGCCGGTCACATCGATGATATCGCCAGCGCTGCCGGTCACCTTGAGATCGATAGCGACCGGACCGGTGGACTCGCCGACCTGTACGGAACCATTGGT
Organism: uncultured Dehalococcoidaceae bacterium; assembly: GCA_964595455.1. Lineage (GTDB taxonomy): Bacteria > Chloroflexota > Dehalococcoidia > Dehalococcoidales > RBG-16-60-22 > DAOUEG01. The sequence continues at coordinate 20,155 of CAZQQL010000017.1, read as the reverse complement.
CAGAGTCGGGTACAGTTCAGTAGCATCGATATCGCCGAAACCGGTCTGCGGAAACGCCGTAAAGGTAAGCGCAGAAGTGCCAGAGACCCCGGTCAGCGCCTGCATCTGGACGGTAGCGAACACTCCGATGCCGGTGGCTCCGGTGGGATAATTGTTGGTGGCCGCACCGGAAGCATTCCTTACCGTTCCGGCGACATTATCGATCGTTCCCGGACTGAAGTAGGTCGCCAGGCCGGCGCCGCTGTAGTAGTCGCCTTCGGTGATACCGAGGACCTGAACCAGCGAAGGATTGAAGTCAAACCCGGCGCCGCCGCCGCGAGTGGGTGTGGAGGAATCGAACATGATATCGACATAGAACGTCTGGCCGGGATCAACATAGCCTTTCGTATCGTTATCGCCGGGCGTCGTGATGTACGGTGTGGAGAAATAGACATCGTTGCCGGCGGCCAGGGCTGTTCCTGCCGGTATCAGCAGGGTGCAGAGAAGAAGCGCTAACCCGAGTAATGATAATTTCTTTCGTAGATTTTTCACCTTGGACCTCCTGTTTATTTGCCCCGGTCCGTGAGTCCGGGAATCGGTTACCAGCAAAGCAGGAACACTACTCATGAGTATCCCGCTGAACACTGTTTCATTATCACCTCCGTTTTGATTTTGCTTCCTGGTTCTTTGTTCAATACCATGTGAAGAAACCGGCTACTCCCCGTAGTGGTTGCCGATCAGGATCATGTCCAGGTAGTTGACCGTGCCGTCTCCGTTGACATCTTCCGGTATCCAGCCGGGAGAACCGCTTTCCCCGTAATGATTGCCGACGAGGATCATGTCCAGGTAGTTGGTTGTGCTGTCCCCGTTGACGTCCCAGGGAGTGGTGCTTCCCAGCATCACGGTAGTGAACCCTTCCCAGGGGTTGGTGAACCCGGTGGCTCCGGTTTGGTAGCACACGATCATCGTGGCCGGTACGTTCTTAGCCCAGTTGATGCCCACCGTCGGCGCGTTGCCGTTGAAGGTCATCGAAGCCAGTGACGTACAGCCGCTGAACCCGTAGTTACCGATGCTGGTCACGCCGCCCGGTAAAACTACCGAGATAAGATCGGTGCAATTCTTGAACGCACTCCCCCCGATACTAGTGACCCCGTTGCCGATAGTCACCGAGGTCAGGCCATAGCAATCTGAAAACGCAGCATACTCGATGCTGGTTACGCTATCGGGTATGGTCACCGAGGTCAGGTGGATGCAGCCAATGAACGTGGCGTTGGCGATGACGGTGAGGTTGTTCGAGAGTGTGACCGAGGACAGCGCGCTGCATGAACTGAATGCTTCAGCGCCGATGCTGTTCACGCTATCCGGTACGGTTACCGAGGCCAGGGCGGTGCATTCGTAGAACGCGCAGTCGCCGATGCTGGTCACGCTACCCGGTATTGTCACCGAGGTCAGGGAGATGCAACTCAGGAAAGCATTAATTCCGATGCTGGTCACGCCATCCGGTATTGTCACCGAGGTCTTCCCAGCAGGGCATTGTACTAGGGTGGTGATCGCATCGTCGTAGAGCACGCCGTCGACACTTGCGTACACGCTGTTGCTCGCGTCAACATCGATCGCGGTAAGAGCGGTGCATCCGTAGAATGCATATTCGTCGATGCTGGTCACACTGCTCGGTATGGTCACCGAGGTCAGGGCGGAGCACCCGTCGAACGCACTCTCACCGATCACCCTAACGGGCAGTCCTTCTATCGTGTCCGGAATGACGACATCCCCGCCGGGTCCGGTGTAGCCGGTAATGGTCACCTCTCCGTTGTCGATGGTGTAGGTGTAAGGAAGCACCTCACACACATCGGCAAAGGCATCTATTTCACCGCCGCTGCTGGTGACTTTCACGTACTGGATCCAGTTCAGACCGACCTCATCCAGATCGAAACCGGTACCGCCGCCGGAGCCCTCGTAAAGAGCAATAGCTGCGGCAGCCGAGATGCCATCGAAGTCAGACAGGCTCAAGGACGGGTTTACTGGTTTGGTGAAGTCCATCTCGTTGTCGGTCCAGCCATTCGCGGTCGAATCGTACAGGGACTGGTCCCACTCATAGGCATGGGTGGGGAACATGCCGTCGGCATAAGGCCCGCTGGCAAACTCGTACCAGGTCACGCCGTCCTGACTCACGGCAACGTTGACTGTTTCAGAAAAACAGCCGGCCGGATTGGACAGCATGTAGGCACTCATATCAGTGTCGTCGCCGACGAAACCGCCGGTACCGGTAAAGAAGGCGTTCCCGAACACGAGGAAATCTGTTCCGTAAGGATTATCCGGGTCGTTCATTACCTGGTGATCGAATTTGACGGTGATGTAACCTGAGTTGATGGTGGTGATGACGGGTTGACCTTCCAGGTCTGTGTTGTAGGCCGCTTCAACCAGCTTGACATGGAAAGGGTCAGAAGAAGGGAAGCCCATGTTCATACACATGGTTGAAGGCTTGCCGAGGAGTGCCTCCGGGTCTCCATAGGTGCCGCCGCCGAATGATCCACTGTAATCTACGACCTGAGCGGCATAAGAACTGGAAGGATCAACAACGATGCTGACCGTGGCAGTGTTGGAATAGTTGCTTCCGTCAAAGGCCTGGAAGGTAAAGCTGTCCGCGCCGGTATAGCCGGTATATGGCGTGTAGGTGACATCCGGAGCCGACCCGCCGAGATCTCCGTGTAAAGGACCATCGACAATGGTATAAGACAATGAATCTTCGTCGATGTCGGTCGCCGTTAACGTAACCGGTGTTTCAAGGGAGTACGGAACTTTAACCGACTGGTCTTCCGCTACCGGCGGCGTGTTGGATTGCGGCATGGTATAAGTGCATTTCAGGATGGTGCCTGAATCACCGACGAACCAGGCGGTTCCGGCGCCGTCGCACCAGACGCCGTTGATGTCTTCTATGGTGCCGCTGGCTATCTGGGTCCATACAACGCCGTCGTAATGAAGGATAATGCCGCCATCGCCGGCCGCGAACACGTCTTCCGGAGAAGTGCCATACACATCATAGATGGTACTGGTGACAGGGCTTGTCTGAGAAGCCCAGCCGGTGCCGTCATAATGCAGAATGTTGCCGGAAGCACCGACCGCCCAGGCATTAGCTGCATCAGCCGCCCAAACTTTGTACAGAGACTTGGAAATGCCGCTGGTCTGGGCTGCCCACGTCGAACCATCATAGTGCCGGATAGTCCCGGAATTGCCGACCGCCCAGATATCCGAGGCGGACGTCCCGTGGACGCCTCGTAACGTTGTGGTGGTACCGCTCGTCATGGTCGTCAGGGTCGACCCATTGTAATTGAAGATGAGACCGCTGGACCCGACGAAATAGATATCATTAGCGGCGCTGCCCCAGATACCGTTCAGGCTCTGGGTCGTGTTGCTCATCACTTCAGACCAGGAAGCACCATCATAGTACAGGATGTGCCCGTTCGTACCGGCGGCGCAGACAACCGTCCCGCTGTGATAGACGCCGTTGATGAGGTAGTCGGCGGGGGTCGTCAGGCTGCTCCAGGTAGCGCCGTTGTAGTTCAGCACTACACCGTCACGGCCGACGGCATATACACTGCCGGTCCCGCTGCCGCGGATACTCTCAAGATTATCTCCGGTCAGATTGGAACCGAGCAGCGAACTCCAAACAAAGCCGTCCCAATGCAGTAAAACACTGCTGACCCCGTCATGACCGCCGATGTACACGTCATCCGGGCCGCTGCCCCAGACGCAACGGAGCTCGGCGGTGACCGGAACGGTCACGGAGGTCCATTCAATACCGTTGTAGCGGATAACGGTGCTGTCGCTCCCGACGGCATAGATGTTGGAAGAACTGCTTCCCCAGACATCGAGCAATGAACCGCTTGTCGGGCTGGGAAATATATTCCATACGCCGTTATAGTGTACTATTTTGCCCAAAGCGCCTACGGCGTAGACATCAGTTGAAGATGACCCCCAGACAGCCATTAGAGGAGCGAAGGAATAATCGTTGTACGCGAGTGACCAAGCCGTGCCGTCATAGTGTGCAATCTCGCCATTCACGGTCAATGCATAGACATCACTGGCAGAACTGCCCCACATGCTAGTAAGACTGCCGCTACCAATGCCGGTTGAGTTCATGCTCCAGGTAGAACCATCATAGTGCTGATAAACACCAGTGCCTATGCCGGAGCCGAGATAAAGATCGGAAGGGCTACTGCCCCAGATCAATGTCGCAGGTACCATGTTGGAAGGCCCAGTCACCGGGGTCCAGGTAGCACCGTCAAAATGATAGAGAGGCGTACCGGTCATAATTGCACCGACCGTCACATAGACATCAGTTGAAGAAAAACCCCAGATAGCCATGCCAGGAAAGTCCGCAGTTATTTGCGTCTCGTCCCAGGCGGTACCATTGTAATGGTACACGTTTGCTCCGCTATCCAGAACGAAGACATCGTTCGGGCCGCTGCCCCAGATGCCGACAATCTCCTCGGTGGGATAGAGCGGGTTGATCAGTTCCAGGTCATACGCCGCAACAGTCTCAGAGTACGAATCCGGCACCTGATATTCAGCCAGGTAAGCAGCGCTGACCGGCACGCTGAAGACCAGCAGGCTCACCAGCAGCAAGAGAGCCGCCAGAAGCTGAAAAATGTTAACTGTGTTTCGTTTCATATTACCTCCTCAGGTTTACGAGAGATTATCTGAAGACCGTATTACTCCAATGCCATTACCCATACGGTACGTGTTTTCTATTCACCGTAATGATTGCCGGTAAGTATCATGTCGAGGTAATTGATGATACCGTCCCGATTGACATCTTCCGGTATCCAGCCGGAACTGCAGTTTTCACCGTAATGGTTACCTATACGAATGAGATCGAGATAATTGATAGTACCGTCTCCGTTGACATCCCAGTCCGGGGAAGTAGACTCTACGACGACGGTGATGGTGTAGTCCGTGGCCGTCCACGAACCTTCATTCATCGTGGGCCAGGAAGGGTCGCCGATCCGGACATTTATCTCAGCGCCGTCGGTAACCGGGATGGTTTCCCAGCGTTTGAACCCGGCTTCTTCAGGAGCAATCACGCCGAGATAGGTACGGACCTGGAAGTTCTTATTTGTTGCCGTGGGCGTGACGCTAACGCCGGTCGTCTCGGCTGGCAGCGTCAGCGTATAGGAATGAGTACCGCTGCTGAAACCCGGTGACAGCGTCCCCGCGCTGAACGACAGGTCCAGCAGCTTGGTATCGTTATTGTTCCAGGTACCCCCGAGGTCTTCACCGCGATTGCAGGTATACATGACGGCTATTTCATCGCCATCTTCCACGGGCATAAAGCAAAATCCCTGGTTAATGAACCAGTCGTTCAGGGTACCCATCCACCCGGAATTACCGCCGCCGTCGAACTCGGCCAGGCCGTTGATACTGGAGATGTAGTTAGATTCCGCACCCACGAGGGTGATGCTGTTAGCGTCCGCCGCCGCGACGACGGCATCCATCATGGGAGCATCGACACCGACGGACACCGCGTACCGGTCGAGCAGCACTCCGGTCCAGTCCGGCTCAATACCCTCGACAGCCTCGGTAAACGTAGTGTTGACAATACTGACATAGATGGTCTCTGTTTCCGTGACCGGGACCAGGTCCCGGCAGGCGGCATCGAGGTCCTGTGCTGCGGTATTGACTTCCGCCTGGGTGGCGTCCGGGTCATCATAAACGGCCAGCGCCGCCGCCAGGGCGCTCTGCATCAGCCCCCAACCGGCCGGTTTGTAGTCAGCTTCCACAAGGCTCTGAGCGTACTGGATTTTCTCCAGAAGGACGGATTTGTCCGTTTCCGGGGTGAAGCCGGGGTCGCCCCTGGTAATGGACAGGTAGTATATTTTGGGTGTATCGACGCCGTCCTGGACGATAACACGGACGGTTTTCGCCTGCTCTCCACTCAGGGTGATTACCTTTTCAGCTTCTCCGGGTACCTTTTTCGTGTTATTAATGAAGATGTTTTCCGCATCGGTATCTAAGCTGATGGTGATGGTATCTTCGTCTATCTTGAGATCGTTATAGACATACTGGTCGGGAATCAAACTGACCGGAATGTTGCTGGATGCCCCGACCAGGGTAATTCCGGCAATATCGTCCGTCTCGGCAACCCCACCGGTAGCCTTGACCCGGCAGAAACCGCAGTATTCCGGGCTGATATCGCCGGAGGATCCCATCTGCCCCAGCAGGTCCGAGGATACTTTAACAAAACTTACTTCTTCCAGGTAGACCGGGGCGCCGTTCTCATCCACCGCCCAGGAGATATCCATCGGGTCGGCTTTCATCTGGTTATCATAAGGGTTCGTGGGTATGGAGTAATCGTTCGTGCCTCCACCACTGCCGTTGGGATGGGCATCGAAGTAGCCGAAAGCGGGAGTCCAGCCGGGGGAAACGTACAGGATACCGGAAAAGGTAAGCAGCTCCGGGGAGAAACTCACGGTGGGATAATTGGCAGGATCAGGATAGTACGGCTGCGTGTGGTATTCATTAGCCAGAATGACTCCGTTACGGCCGTGATTATCCGCCCACAGCACATCCGCGGAACCGGTGAACGTCGGGTCCGTGTTGGTATAGGTGATCGTATAGTCCCGCCATGTGGTATCCTCAAAGTACTCGGACCCGGCCAAGTCGTACCAGGTATCATCCGCCAGCCCGTTGCCGTTGGTGTCTTTCATAACGGCCACCGCGCCCGGTTCATGCCAGCCGGAAAACGCGTTGCCGAGGATGACGAAATCAACGCCGTACGGATTTTCTGGATCATTCTCCAGGGGAATATCGAACTTAAGGATGGCGTACCCGCCGAACGAACCCAGAGATACGCCTTCAAACGGCATTTCGATCGGCCCGATGGCGCCCCAGCCTTCGGTATTGCAGAACTGGCCGGGAGCCGGGAGCCACTCCAGCACGCCGCTGGGGCCGCTGGGCTTGTCCTCTCGGACCACATTGACGGTATAGGTCTTGACGGCTGTCCCGTCCAGGGTAGCGACATGGATTTCAACGGGGTTATCGCCTTCATAGAGGCGGACGGGAGACGATGCCGTATTATCAGGAGTCACGATGCCATTGATTTCAATGGTCACGTCAGCCGGATAAAGCGCAGTTACCGTGAAGGTGATATCATCGGTTTCGCAATCGACCGTTACCTGATATGAGATGAGATCCGGGGAAAAGGAGGGGGCAAGCGTCCCTTCGCTGAGCATGATACCGGTAAGATCGGCCCGGTCGTTGTATTCACGGGTGACCGTGACGGCATACATTTTTTGCGTCACGCCGTCCTGGGCGGTAACCAGGATAGTAATGGTGTTCTCTCCCACGCTCAATGGGATTGGGCCGGAAGGCGTGTTGTCCGCCGCCGGCGTCCCGTTTATGTCCAACGTGGATCGGCCGGTATCCGCCACCTGCGCGGTGACGGTGATGCTTTCTATGTTATTGGCGATCGTGGCCGTATATTCAGTAACCGCCGGTTCGAAGGTCTCATTCAGTGTTGTTCCTGAAAGGGATATGGCCTGGAGGTCAGCGTTGGCATTGGCGGTCACGGTAACATGGCAGATGCCGCTGTAGGTAGTATCGCTGGCTCTAACGCCGATGATGGTGGTCCCGGCATGGACCGGCGTCACCACGCCGTTTGTCACCGTGGCGACGGCCTGGTTGCTGCTGCCCCATTGCAGGGTCTTGCCCGCGGGAATGGCTGTGGTCAATTGAATTGTCCCGCCTTCCACGTGGATGGTGCTTTCCGCCGGGCTGAGGCCGGCATCCGTACCGGGCGGTAATACCAGCGCGGAATGCCCTGTTTTCAGAGAGTTTATCTGGGCGGCGGTCAGCGAGGCCGCTCTGAGGTCCAGGATACCCATGCTGACGCAGCCGGCAAAACAGAAACTACCCACGGTTGTCATCGTAGACGGGATGGAGGCGTATGTCAGTGAATGAGCCATGTTGAAACAATAACCTTCAAGCTCGGTGACTCCTTCCGGAAGAGCGATAAAGGTTATTCCGGAGCGTGTAAAACAGGATTCCCTGATAACGGTCAGGGTGGACGGCAAAGCAAGAGTTTGCAACGCAGGACACTCGTTGAACATGAGCCTCGATAGTTCCGTGATGCCGTTTGGCAGCATAACTTCAGCCAACACCGGATTGAGACACAAACACGCCTCTCCCATGACCTGGATATTGGCGGAGAGACGTATGCTGACGAGTTGTCCGCATTGTGCAAAACAATATGAGCCGATACTCGTGACCGAGTCCGGCAAAAATGCAGATATAAGGCCCGCCCCCCTGAAGCAACTATTACCGAGGCTTTGCAGGTTGGGTGGCAAAGCGATGGAGGAAAGGCTGGCTGCGCCGAAAAACGTACCTGTCGGCAAATCCGTCAGTATTGCCGGTAGTACCACACTGACGAGGCCGGAACAGTGGCAGAAAGAGTAATCACCCAGGCTCATGACGCTGTCCGGCAAGGTAACGGCAGACAATTGTTCACAGTCATAAAAAGCATAAGAACCTATCTGCTGTAATGAATCCGGGAAGATAATACCGGCGATCTGCGCGCAGTTGCGGAAGGCATCGTCATTGATGGTGATGATGCCGGTACAGCCGGTGAAGTCAATGCTCTTTGTGGTGGTCCAGTCGAAGGTATCTTTTACGACCGTAATAGATGTGATTGCCGTATTGCCGGTCAAATCGATGGCGGAGACGCCGGTGAGGTAGTGCATGACGGCCATATCGTCATCGGTAATAGCCAGAGCCGATAAATTGATTTCGCCCGTCACCGCAGCCAGCTCAGCCACGGTCAGGTCGGGTTCGTAACCGTCCGGTTTCCCCGCCGCTATCCCAAGCGCATTCTTCAGCAGAAGATTGTCTATGAGGACATCGCCGTTTACTTCTGTAACGGCCGGTTCAGTGATGACCGCTGGACTATTACCGCCGGACGCCGTCGTATTGTGAAGAGCCATGGTCGGGGATGAAACCAGCAGCACTGCGATAACCGCGAGCGCTATCGCCGCTTGAAATGAAAACAACCTGAAACCTCGTTTATTCAACTGGTGTACCTCCTTGAGATGCCCCGGGAATGGTCCGGGACCGGGACCTAGACCTTCTACTTAATCGGGTCAATGATAAATCAGGCCCGTACCGGCACGGGCAGCCGCCATATCAGACCGTCTTGTCATAGTTATCAGTTGCCTGCAATTTCTTCTCGCTCAATCGTTGTTACAGATTCCGCTGATTGCAGCAGCGGGCGGTACTCAACGATAATGGTCACCTTGGCCCGGAGGCCGCCGGGAGAGTATAGCCACAGACTCTCGACAAGAATGAAAGCTTATTCCCCGTAATGATTACCGATGAGGATCATGTCCAGGTAATTGACCGTGCCGTCTCCGTTGACATCTTCCGGTATCCAGCCGGGAGCGCCGTTTTCTCCGTAGTGATTGCCGACGAGGATCATGTCCAGGTAGTTGGTCGTGCTGTCTCCGTTGATGTCCCAGGCGGGAGTAGCTTCTTCCAGGGCGTAGAGGTACCCTCCATCGTTTCCGAAGAACGCCCGGCCGTCGTACAGGTATACGCCCTGGAGAACATGCCCGCCCGCGGCCCCGGCTTCATCGGTGACGAATTGCCAGGCCAGGTTGCCGTCCTGATCAAGGCAGTACACGGCCCCGTCCGGGCAATTACTCGTAAAATAGATGTTTGTTTCTGCTGCCTGGGCGCTCACGACCGGAGATGATTGGACGCCGCCGCCGTTAGGCGTTGCGAATGTCCAGAACGGTGAGCCGTCCGCTTCGTTCAGGCAGTGAAGCGCGCCGGGGCCTATCTGACCTCCGTGGCCCACATACACTTTTCCATCATGAACGGCGGGTGTCGACGTACTGAAGCCGATGGACGTATGCCATTGATACGTCATCTGTCCCGTTGAACTATCGAACGAAAACGCCCAGCAGTAGCCGCCCATATCGGTCAGGTAAATCCGGGCTGTTGCCGGGTTGTAGGACACCGAAGAACGAATTGATCCTGCGGCTGGTTCGTAAGTATCCAGTGCTACTTCGGCGATCATAGTGCCGGTAGCTTTGTTGACGCAGGTGATGATTCCACTGTTATCGCCGTAGACCAGGTAATCATCGATAACGCAGGCGCCTGCCCAGTAGTAGCCGCCGCCGGTGGTACTGGCCCGCGACCATACCAGGTTCCCATTGGAGGCTTCAAGGCAGTAATATGCCTTATTACCGTTAGCGCTGCCGACATATATTTTCCCCTCGGAGTAATTCAGGGGAGTATTAAGCTGGTCTGAAACCGCCCCGAGCTGGACGGGACCCCATACAGTGGACCCTGTAGAACCGTTGAGAGCCCAGACTTCTCCATCCTGTTTGGCAACGTAGAGATTGCCCTCCGCGTAACAGGGGGTGGAAAGTTCAAAAGTAAATGGTGCGGATGTGCCGAGGTCGCGGCTCCAGCGGGTTGTGCCGGTCGAAGCATCGAAGGCGTTGACCTTCCCGGCAATGGAGAGAACGAATACGGTCCCGTCTGCGACGATGGGGACGGTATCGATGCCATTCATCGCGGTGGCGGCTGTGAACTGCTTCCAGGCTACCGAAGCTCCTGAGACCGGACCCGTTTCCGTGGTGACACCGGACCTGGCGGCATCGTATTGAAACTGGCAGGTAGGGGCAAAAACGGCTTTGACGGGTGAGATGATTGACACTATTGCCAGGAGCAGCCCGATAGTTGCCGCCGCTGTAAAAACCGTTCCCCGCATCGAAATGCGCCTGTTTTTGTTTGTCATGGTCTCGTTTCCTGTTCCATCCGGGTTCAGGGCGGGGCGCGATCGATCTCTCTGCCCCGCCCTGTGAGGATGAGGGTACTATTCTCCGTAGTGGTTGCCGATGATGATCATGTCGAGGTAGTTGACGGTGCCATCCTGGTTAACGTCTTCGGGAATCCACCCTGGACTTCCGTTCTCGCCATAGTGATTGCCGACCCGGATCATATCCAGGTAGTTGATTGTTCCATCCTGGTTGACGTCCCAGGCAGGATAGACGGCGTCCTGGAAAGCCCAGACCTTGCCTTCGGCGACAGTGTAGAGGCATCCATCGGCGACCGAGGGTGAAGCGCCGCCGTGGCCGTAGTGCCAGACCTCGGCGCCGGTAGCGGCATCGAGAGCGTAGATGGCCTGGTAGTCGAACGCCATGGCGCCGCCGTGGTCGGGTTTACCGACGAAGACAAGTCCGTCGGCAACAGCTACCGAGCAGGTCCAGTTGCCGACGTCCAGCGCACCGGGCTCAGTGCCGGCCGGTGTCTGCCAGACAATAGTCTGAGTGGCGATGTCGATACAGTAGGTCCGTTCCCCCTGGTTGGAGAACCCCCAACAACCGCCGCAGACGTAGATCTTGCCGTCGGCATAAGCGGGAGTGGCGTCCGACCTTTCGATAGCGACCGGACCCCAGACGATGTCCCCGACGCCGTCGCCGCCGACATCATCTACCTCGAAGGCGACGACCGAGCCATAGTCGGAGAAGTGATAGGTAGTAACCCAGACCTTGCCATCTGCGATCATCGGCGAACCGCAGGTGTCCTGGTCAGTTTGCCCATGCCATAACTGAGCGCCGGTCATGGCATCGACACACCATACATTTCCTCCGGGGTATGCCCAGGTGGTAAAGTAGACCCTGCCGTTGGCCCCGTCATCATAATACGCGGGCGTGCCCTGGGCGTAGCCGCCGCCGGCATCGAACGACCAGAGCAATGTTCCGTTGGGATCGGTGCTGTTGGCATCCAGGCAGTAATAATGATGACCGTCCCAGTCACCGGCGTATACCCTTCCGTTGACGGCGAGCGGGCCGCCGTTGCAGGCGTCGTTGGGCATATCGTAGGTCCAGAGAGGGGTGCCGGTAGCGGCATCAAAAGCGTAGACCGCCGTACCGGAGATGAAGACTTTTCCGTTATCATAGGCGGGCCCCGCCCAGGAGCCCCAACTGTCACCGCCGGTGATGGGCTGGCTCCAGAGTGCAGCGCCGCTGGTCACATCCAGGCAATAAAGGTAACTGCCGCAATTCACAAATAGTCTGCCATCAGCGGCGGCCATTGAAGAACCGTCCACCGCGCCGATATCTACGCTTTGCCAGAACAGTTGGTTGGTGTGAGGAGCGGTCCCGGTTAATGAACCGGTGTGCCCGGTATCCCCATGGAACTGCGTCCAGTCACTGCCATCTGCCAGCGCCGCTCCCGGCAGCAGGAGAGAACTCATGATGAGTATTCCGATACAAACCAGTAGTACTGAGCTCTTGTTGAATTGTTGGAACATGACACCTCCTTTGCTTTTGCTCGTGTTCCAGGTACTTAGGTAATGGCCCATAAGTACTTACCTATCAATTTTAGTGGATTATAATCAATATTACTTTAACTTGTCAAGGGGAACAGAGGGGGGTTCAGCTTTTTGTTGAGAGGATGGGCGGGGAATTTTGGGGGACTCGTGTGGATTACCGGGTCTCCGGAGCGTTCAGCACCTTGTAGGAAATATGATGGTTCCCAAGCGATTGTACCAGGAGATTGACTTCACTTGAGACGCATGCGACCAAAGCAGACAGGCCGCATTCGGCGGCATTGATGACCGCCTGGTGGACGCCATAGACTGAAAAAGACCTGATACCGGATTTTTTAAGGTAGACGGCGGCCTCTATCCCGATAGCCCCAACAAAATCCGCGCGGATTTCGTTCTCTACCAGGGTTGAAGTAATACCCTGCGATCCGCCATGCTGCACTGTGGGTATCACCAGTATGGCTACGGTTCCCTTTATCAAGTCAACGATTCCTTCGATTGATGAAATCCCGACATCGGTTCCCGTTTGGGCGTCAGTAACCGCAATACCCCGGGCGGTATGTCCTCGGAACACATCGGCAATCAGTCTGCCGTGGTCCATGCGCAGTCCTACGGTCTGGCCGGCGGAGAGATCAACTCCGGCGATGGCTGCTGAAACGGAAGTATTACGGGCCAATGTCTCGATCCTGCTAAGGTAGGCCTTCATCTCCCTGATGTTCTCCATGAGCCAGATGACGCCTTCTCTGGTAACCCTGGGATTTCCTTCAGTACCGGGAGACAGCCATCCGATGTCCCTCATCGAATGAATGTGAGAAGAAACCGCTTGCACTGAGACCCCGAGCTTGTCAGCGATGGGCTTCAGGTGGACAACCGGTTGTGCCGATGCGATCTCAATCAGGACCTGAAAACGGGTGGCGTCACGCTTGTTACGGAGGAGGCGCGTCATGAGCAGTAAGTCAAGCTCCAAAATTATTAAACAATAATTGTTTTAAGTCAATTAGAGTTAATTGTAGTAAGGAAAACGCTGACTTGTCAAGAAAACATGTTTGGGTTGAAGAGACGAAGATGAGAGAACGCAGGGAGAACTAGTCCGGTTTTTCCAGTTCGAGCAGCTTATACCCGAGGTGTTTTTCACCCAAAGTCTGCAGGAGGTCCGGGATATCGTCATCCACGCAAACGACCACCGAAGAGAGTCCGCTCTGAGCGGCTTCCACGATAGCCTCTTTGGCGCCGTAAGTATAAGCAGGTTCAGTTTGGACCTGTTTGAGAACGACCATGGCTTCGATCCCGATAGCCCCGATGATGGTCTCTCCGCTGATTTCTTTTTTCAACCGGACCAAATCAACCTTGCGGGATCCGCCCCGCTGTATACCAGGTATTTTCAGTACGGTAACTTTGCCTTGCTCGAGTTGCACAATTCCTTCGATGGCGGTAACCCCGACGTCCTCACCTTCTAAGGCGTCGGTAACAGCGATTCCCTGGGCGCTCTGCCCCTTGTAGTCGCTCGCATAGAGCATGCCGTCTTTCATGATCAGGCCGACTTTCTGCCCCTGGACGAGGCCGATTTCGGCGACGGCGGCGCAGACGGTGATGTTGCGCACTACTTTTTCCGCCATATTGAAGTATTCCCGCATTTCCCTGAGGAGCTTCAGAATCCAGTCGACGCCCTGCTCGGTCACCCGATATTTGGACCGGCCTTCAGAAACGACCATTCCTTCTTCGACGAATTTTAGGATGTACTCGGAAACCCACTGCGGCGTTATCTCCAGTTTCCGGGCGATGTCTTTCTGCTGTACATCCGGCTGACCGGCCGCAATCTCGATAAGTATTTGTAACTTGGTTGAAGTCGCCTTATCCTGAAGTATGCGTGTCATGAGTAAAACCTGTAGAGTAAAATCAATTGGACTTTAATTAGTACCTGCTTGAGTTCTAGTATTATAGCACTCATAGTAGAGCAAGACAATGATGGTTCTTAATCAGCCTGAGGCGCCATTCAACAGTCATCGAGAATGAAAGCGTAAAACTGCGGGTTCTGCCTATCGTACAGTAGCGCCCACCATTTGATTTCAGATTACTCGCTCCCATATTACCGGATGTCATTCGATAGCAGTCATCCTGTCTCATCTTACTCATTCAATAGATACACATAGTTTTAGCCGGTCCCTCTAAACCCTTGTGAAACATGGTTCCCTTGATCATGTATCGATCTCAAACTTGAAATATTGTAGGTATTTAGCTACGATTCAGTTATGAGCGAGCAAATTTCCGAGATTGAATACGGTAACTGGGTATCAAAAACATTCATCTACTTTTCCGCTATACTCGCCTTGATATTTTTGGGTTTGTCATTCCTGTCTTTGTTTTTTGCCATCGGTACAGTCTTCTTTTTAGTAATCACCGCATACTTCGTTTACGCGTACTTGCAATTCTCACCCAAAGGCAGTGACCTCCAGGCGAAGATACGTGGCTTAGTGATTAACCAATTGGTTTGGGACGGAGACGGAACTCTGTTGGACATCGGATGTGGAAACGGAGCAATTACCATAGAAGCCGCGAAGAAATATCCGAAGGCTCGTATTGTAGGTATTGACTACTGGGGTGGGCAACGATCATACTCAAAGGAATCCTGCGAAAAGAATGCCCGGGTTTCTGGTGTTCTGGAGAGAACTTCCTTTCAAAAAGCGAGTGCGGCCAAACTACCCTTCCCCGAAAATTCATTCGATGCGGTAGTTAGTAATCTTGTGTTCCATGAAGTACAAGATGTCAGAGACAAGAAAGAAGTCATTAAAGAAGCCTTGAGAGTCTTGAAAAAAGGTGGCTTGTTCGTGTTTCAGGATCTTTTCATGTGGAAGAGAATATATGGCGCACCAGAAGAACTGATAGCATCGATAAAGAGCTGGGGTATTCAAGAAGTAACGCTGGTGAATACGAGTCAGCTAAGTTTTATACCAGGAGCGATGAAACTCCCCTTTATGGTTGGGCAAATCGGAATAATGTATGGCAGGAAGTAGATTTGCATGCGCTCCAATCTGGACCCTTGATAAAAAACTCGATGACATCGACAAGGAGATTAGCACTTTTGGTTATGCTCCGAGCTAGCATTAGTGGTAGTATTAGGTATCGAAAAGAAAAACACGATGAGGGAATGGTTTATGGAAGAAAAGGGCATGAAAAAATCCAATCTCAACATCGATACTACAAATTTCACGGATGCTGATTACCATGAGTTCACGCGCAACCTCGGGAAAATCGAACTGAAGTGCGTGGAAAAGAACGGGCAGTGCCCCCATAATGTCGGCGACACCTTTGTCTACGCGATACCCTACCAGCAGCCGCAGGGGCTTTGCTACGCTCTCAAGCATGTCCTGGAGCTTTATAACTGGAGGGTGGCGCTGGGGGTGCCTTCCTGGGATGCCGGCGACCGTGAGGTTTACCGGGTCCATTGCCCGGACCGGACAGGTACCGTCTGGGAGATGAAGAGGATAGACTAGAGACCTTCTTCACGCGTTATTCCCAGCCATAAACAGATCCGTTGAACAAATGAGACCCGCGAGTGGGGTTTTCATGATAAGGTTGATTTTCAACGAGAAGCAAAGCTGAGATATCACTCCCCGGTTGTTATGTCAGCACCGTACCCCTGTTCCGAGACCATCTTCACTACCCGTAAGGCCCTCAGGGTGACCCATTTATTGGGCTGCTTTTTGGGACCGAAATCCACCCAGACCTTACCTGTGTAGTCGTGTTCCATAGGCCAGCGGCCCTGATCGTCCTGCTTGTCCAGAACAAGTTGTAAAGCATTAGCCAGGCGCGGGTCGTTGCCGCAGCCGAGACGCGCCAGTACCTCGATGTTTTCAAGGATATCAGATATGTAAAACATGGGAAAACCGAACTTCCACCAGTTTCCACTCGGTTTGCCGGTGGATTTCGGACTATAGCCAAGCGGGTAATCGGCCCTGGCAGGGTCGCGGCTGAAAAGGAAATCGATACCCATGGCGATTGCCCTGTCCATGAGGGGCGTCCGTTGTTCCGCAGGCAGTTTACCGAGGGCCAGCATAATCTTTACCGCGCCCCAGGCACAGGGGTCGCCGGAAGTACCGAGGCAGGCAAAGTTGGGCCCGCACTTGCCGTTATAATACCGCAGCGGCGCTTTGCGGTCCGTCTTCGGGGCAATCCCTTCTCCGGTTACGCTGCGCGCCATGTAGTCCAGGGCTTTCTCAAGCCGCGGGTCTGTGCAGCCGAGGTCGAACAGGGCTTCGCAGAGAGCACCCTGCAGGCAGTCCAGCGTCCCGGAAGGCAGGCCGTTCCTGCTGAACTGGCCATGTTCCGTCAGGTTGTAGTCGAGGACATACTTACAGGCGGCGGCAATGCGTTCATCGACGGTCATCGAAGCGCCCAGCTGCGCCAGCAGCATGACCGACCAGACCGTGCCGGTATACAGTGGGTAATACTGACTTCCGGGCTGGACCCAATACCCTTCTTTTTCCATTTTTTTTATTATCAGCGCAATGGGGCCTTCCCGGTGGGCCCTGGTCCTGGCAGCGGCGAGTTCTTTTACATCCGCTTCTACGAGGTCGCGCAGGGCAAGATATCTGACGCCGGGGTCTTCTTCTTCCAGAAGCCAGTCAGTTGAATCGATTTTCAGCAGTTTTTTCCAGTCCTGGTCCATTGTTATTCTCCGGGGACGTATCCCTGTTCAACTGCATTTTTCAGTACCCGCATCGCCCTCAGGGTCACCCATTTGTTCAGTCTGCCCGCAGTGCCGTATCTGGTCCACATTCTGTGAGACTTTTCGACGTATTCCAGCAGCCATTTCCCACTTTCATCCTGCTTTGTCTGAATTACATGCAGAGTGCCGGCCAGCCTGGGATCGGCGCCATACCCCAGGGCAACGAACGCCTCGGCGATCTGCAGCAAATCCGCGCCCCAGAAACTGGGAAACCGGAACTGCCACCACCGTGGGTCCGGTACTCCGGTCCGGTGGCCGGGGAAACCGGCTTGTGACAATTCGGTGTTCAGGAAGAAATCGATCCCAACATCGATAGCCCGGTCTATCACGGGAGACCTGCTTTCAACCGGCAGACGGGAGAACGCCATCATCACCTTGACGCCGGCCCAGCCGCAGGGCATTTCTTTATTGGTACGGCAGATAAACCGGGGACCGTAATATCTGAGGTACCGGAACGGGCCTTCGGCGCCGTCACCGGGGGGCAGTCCATCAGGATTCACCCTGAGGGGAACATCCTCGCCAGTGACCCTCCGGGCGGTCCACTCGTACGCTTTTTCCAGGCGCGGGTCGCGACAGCCCATATCCATCAGGGACAGCAGCATGTTTCCCTGGAGGCACAATCCCATGTTATTCGGTTTCATTCTCGGTTCGAACTGGCCGCTTTTAAGCAGAGACTGCTCCATCAGGTAATTGCAGGCTATACCTACCCGTTTATCGACATCAATCGATGCCCCAAGTTCCGCGAGCGAAATTATCGACCAGACAGTACCCCGGCACTTATTAGCGTAGACATTGCCCGGCGCTACCCACCAGCCTTCAGGTGACATGTTGTCAAGTATAATGGCGATAGGGCCTTCCCGGTGGGCCCTGGTCCTGGCAGCGGCGAGTTCCTTCTCATCCGCTTCTACGAGGTCGCGGAGGGCTAGATATCTGACGCGGGAATCTCCCTCATCCAGCAGCCAGTTGGTGGGATCGGCTTTCAGTAGTTTTTTCCAGTCCTGGCTCATGTCTCTCCTTTGCCTACTAGAACATGTGTACGAATATCATACCGCAAAGAAAGGGAAAAGGCAAGGCAGTTTTGTCACTTTTTTAGCCAGCTTTGGTTCGGCAACTGTCAGCGACTAATCAACGTACAGCAGCAGGCCTTTGAGGTAGGCGGTTTCCGGGTGGAAGATATTGACAGGGTGGTCGACGGCCTGGCGGTGCTGCTGGATGATGCGAACGCGGCGGCCAGCCTCCGCGGCGGCCTGAAAGACCACCTGCCCAAAGAGGCGCTCGTCGATAAAGTGGGAGCAGGAGCAGGTCATGACAAGGCCGCCCGGACGAACATTCCGGATGGCCAGCCGGTTGATGTCCTTGTAGCCGCGGCAGGCCGGTACCACGTCCGTTTTTTTCTTTGCGAAGGCGGGCGGGTCCAGTATGATGAAGTCGTAGTCAAAGCCGGGACGGCGGAGGAAATCGAACACATCCGCGGCGATGAACTGACCTGAGGTTTCCGGCAGGCCGTTAAGCTCGAAGTTCCGGCGGGCCAGGTCCAACGCCTTTTCCGAGATGTCCAGCGTATCCGCCAGCGCCGCGCCGCCTTTCAGGGCATAGACCGAGAACGCCCCGGTATACCCGAAGGCGTTGAGGACGCGGCGTCCTCCCGCAAACTCCCGGGTCAGCTTGCGCATCCCCCGCTGGTCGAGAAAGAAGCCGGTCTTCTGGGAATCCATTATGTCAACCAGAAATGCCAGCTCTTCCTCCAGTATCCGTACCTCCCCTGCCGGCTCGCCGTAGAGGAGACCTTCATAGGGAGCGAGACCTTCCTCGCGGCGCGAAGGGAGGTCGGACTTCTCGTAGATGGTACGAGGTGCAAGTTCCGAGACGAGGAGTTCGAGCAGGAACAGCTTCAGCTTGTCCATGCCGAGCGTGGCCGATTGGACGACGAGGACGTCGTTGTACAAATCGGCGATAAGGCCGGGGATGCCGTCGCCCTCGGCATTGATAACGCGGTAAGCGTTGGTGGTCTTGAGGTCGAAGAACCGGCGGCGCAGGACCAGGGCTTCCAGGATACGGCGGCGGAGGGAGTCCCGAGGGTCTTCCCCTCCGAAGCTGACCATACGACCGATGATCGACGATTTGCGGTTGAAATAGGCATGGCCGAGCAGTTCCCCTTCCGCGCTGGTCACGGGGAGCAGGCTGCCGTCCTGGAAGTCCGGCAGAGCGCGGACGGCGCCGGAGAATATCCAGTGATGGCGGTTCCTGATAGCCTTGTCCTTACCGGGTTTGAGGATAACGCTTTCCATGTATCACTTTGCTTCCTTTGCTCCGGCGACCAGCAGGCGGACGACAGGGCGGTCCGGCTCGGAGAATATCAATTCGTTCAGGTCACATGGCGAGACCCAGGCTATTTCCCGGTGGTCGGTCAGGGTGAACGTCCCAGTCTCCAGGGACGAACGGTAGACGAGGAGGTCGAGGGAAATCCTTTCGCTCCGGTACGGGACCTCGCAGAGAAGTTGACCAGTACGGGTGCAGATGCCAAGTTCCTCGGCGAGTTCACGCTCCAGCGCATGCCCCGGTGTCTCTCCCCTGTGCACCCGGCCGCCGGGGAATTCCCAGTCGCCGTTGATGCCGCCTTCCTTGCGGCGGGCGGCCAGGATATTACCGTCTTTTTCAATGACCGCCGCGACGACTTTAAGTGGTTTTTTTCCGGGTTTATTTTCTGGGTTCATGTTTCTTATTTCATATTAAGCTAACCGCACGGGAGCTACAAGCAATGAGGCGGGATTTCCGGCTTCCCGGTGTTACCGGCGGCTGCCGCCTGGCGGGAGCCGCCCTACGAGATTGGCTGGACGGGACATTGGTAATAAAGTAAACCCGGCACATGGGTAACAATGTAGAATACCCCTCATCCTAACCTTCTCCCACAAGGGGAGAAGGGACATGGAAGGGGATCCTCAAGCCGACAGTCGCGCTACCGACCGGTGAATTTCTTAAGAGTAATCTGCAAAGCAAATCCGCCCCGGCAACCGCCAGTGTTCCGAGTATTCCTTCCGACCTCAACCCGGCGAGGGGAGTGCAGGTACATACCCGGAGGATGAAAAACAAGGGGTGGAGGCGTGCGCCGGACCGGCGCA
>CAZQQL010000016.1:0-39324 GCA_964595455.1 uncultured Dehalococcoidaceae bacterium | reverse complement strand
AATCCGGGCGCAATTTCACCTTTCGCCTTTACCCCAAAAAACTTTTGCCATAAAATTTGGTCTATTTTTTAAAATGGGGGGGGGCCCCCACCCCCCCCCCCACCCCTGCATAATTCGATCAGTATCCCCGCCCGTTTTCCAGTTTACCCCGGATATCTCTCCGGACATCCCGAAGAAAATCCCTTCCATCCTGCACGAGGCTTCCCTTTCCAGATATACCGTAGGGTGGGCAAAATCACCTTTTCCCCATTTTACCCACCAACTAGATGGCCTGTTTGAAACTGACATGCAATGTCCGATGAGGATGGATACCGCAGGGCGGTTCCCGCCTCGCGGCAGCCGCCAAAAAGTTCCAACAGGACAATCAGATGCTCACGTCCCGACTATGTCGGGACTCAGCATGACAATGAAAATTGGGGTAGCGCGGGCCTCCGTGCCCGCGGTTTGGCCTACGTACTTACCTGTTTGGAAAAAAGTGACAGAAAACTATTGACAATCGAACAAGTGTTCTATATAATGAATATCTGTCTGAGGTATGCAATGAGATTGCTCTGTGTTATAGTACCACACTTTTACTGGCGGTGCGAGGTCCTGAGAAACCGGGACCTGGAAGGCCGCGAGGTCGTCATTACCCGCGCGTCCGGCTCCCAGAAGGCCGTTATGGACCACTCCCCGGATATGGATGACCTGGAAACGGGCATGACCCTCCAGCAGGCGCTCTCCCGCCACGGGCAGGCCGTCCTGCTCCATGCGGACGTCCATCACTACCGCACCGTCTTCAACGGCATCCTGGACGGGCTGGAAACGGTCAGTCCCCTCGTGGAAGGGGCGGAACCCGGCCTGGCCTACGTGGGCATCGACGGCCTCCACCTCCTCTACCCGGACGACGACGCCCTGGAAAAAGCCGTCCGCAGCGTGATACCGGATACCTTCGAGCCTTTGCTCGGATTCGCCGGGAACAAGTTCCTGGCCTACCTGGCTGCCCGCCGGTGCCCTCCGGGCGGGCGCCGGGTAGTTGCCGGGGACATCGATGACTTTCTGAAGGATCTCCCCTGTGACGCTCTGCCGGTCTCGGCCAAAAGCCGGAACAAGCTCCGGGAGTTCGGCATCACCACCCTGCGCCAGGTGGCGGAACTGCCGCCCGGCCCCATGCAGTCCCAGTTCGGACCGGAAGGGGAGCGGATCTGGGAACTCGCCCGCGGCATCGACGGCACACCGCTCCGTCCCCGCCTCATGGAGGAGACCATCGAGGAGAACGTCACGCTCTCCGTGACCGTCTCCCTGGAGGCCATCCTGGCGGCCTGCCACGGCATGCTTGGCAGGGTCTTCGACCGGACCCGCAACTCAGGCCTCGGCATTACCAGCCTCACCGTCTGGACGCGCACCTGGAACGCCGAGGAATGGGAACGCACCATCAAGTTCAAGGACCCGGCCATGGACCTCAAGACGGCCGTCGGGCGGGTCAAGCGCATGCTGGAGGACTATCCCCAGCCCGGCCCGGTCGAGCAGGTCGGCATCCGCGTCGACCGCCTCGGCTACCCGGCCGGACGCCAGCGGAGCCTGTTCCCGGACCTCCGCGCCCGGGACCACCTCATGAACGATATCCGCCAGCTCGAACTGCGCCTGGGTAATCCCCAGGTCTACACCCTCAAGGAGGTGGAGCCGTGGTCCAGAATACCGGAACGCCGGTACGCTCTGACTCCTACCGGCCGGTAAACCTCCCGGAACCGGTGCGGGTCGAGGAGAACAAAGCGGGCCTCCCCGCCGCGGTCAGGATGCCCCGGCGGCAGAAGATAACGGAGATCGACGACCGCTGGCGCATCGACGACGAATGGTGGCGCCGCGAACCCGTCTGCCGCCTCTACTACGCCGTCCGCCTCGATTCCGGCCAGAAGCTCGTGCTCTACAAGGACATGGCCGGCGGACAATGGTACAAGCAGGGATACTAGGGGGAAGTTAAAAGTCAGAAGTCAAAGGTCAAAAGTAATCCCTCTCTGCCCGCCACATATGGGTAGGACGGGCGTCCCTGCCCGTTGTCCCGGAGGGAACGCAGGTGGAGCAACTGGTAATATTGCAACCATTTAGTAGTGTCATTCCCGACCTGATCGGGAATCCAGCTTTGATCAGGCAAGAGGTAAGCATAATGATACTTAATTCTGGTTCTGGACGGATTTCCCTGACAGGACCTCGCAGGGTAGCCGGATGCAGCGCAACAACTAAGGTTGTCATCCTGAAGTTCGCCCCCGGCGAACGAAGGATCCGTTCCCTGTCCGGTGGCCGGTAGTAACCATAGGCGGATGAACCCCGCCAATAAAATAAAAAAGGAGACTGCCATGGAACCAATGATTGCCTACTGCGGACTCATCTGCACGGACTGCGATGCCTACAAGGCCACCCTCAACAACGACGACAACCTGCGCCGGGAAGTCGCCGCCAAATGGAGCCGGGACTACAACCATCCCTTCAAGGCCGAGGACATCAACTGTGACGGCTGCCTGCCGGACACGGTCAAGACCATCGGCCACCTCAGTATGTGCGCCGTCCGCAAGTGCGGCATGACCAAAGGCGTCAAAAACTGCGGCTGGTGCGATGATTACTCCTGCGGTACCACGGAAGAGTTCTTCAAGATGGTCCCTGCCTGCCGCACCGTCCTCGACGCCGAGCACCAGCGGGCGGAACGGTGAAACAATGAGGGTGTCACCTTCTTGCTTCTTACATCCGGGTAGCGCGGGCCTCCGTGCCCTCGGTTTCCCTTCCCCGTCTCTTCTCCCCTGGTGGGAGAAGATTAAGACCCGTAGGGTGGGTCCGGTGAAGACGCCAGTCGAGCCGTACCCACCAGTTCTCCTGTATAGAAGCAGGACATCTCCTCTCCCTCGACGGGAGAGGATTAAGGTGAGGGTGAAGGTCCCGTAAAGGCGGAGAGTAGAGGTCGCCAGGTGAGTCTCGTAGGGTGGGCAAATCCCTTCGACCTTTCTTGCCCACCATAAAGAAAAGTAGTCCCGTAGGGTGGGCAAAACCCTTTACCTTTTTTACCCACCACAAAGAAAAGATAGTAGTCTCGTAGTGAGTCCGCGTAGGGTGGGTCCGGTGAAGACGCCAGTCGAGCCGTACCCACCAGTTCTCCTGTATAGAAGCAGGACATCTCTTCTCCCTCGATGGGAGAGGATTAAGGTGAGGGTGAAAGCCCCGTAAACTTGGTACAACGCGCAACCCACCGTCCAGGTAAATATGAAAAGAGGGCAGTAAGATAAACATGAACTACCGCCAGCTTGGCAAAACCGGGTTATCCGTCAGCGAGATCGGACTTGGCGCAGAATGGCTGGAACAGCACAACGCCGCCGAGGTCAGGGCCGTCGTCGAGCGCTGTGAATCGTACGGCATCAACATCCTGGACTGCTGGATGCCTGAACCGAACGTGCGCACCAACCTCGGCGCCGCCATCGCCGGGCGCCGCGAGAAATGGCTTGTCCAGGAGCATCTTGGAGCCACCTGGCAGAACGGGCAGTACGCCCGCACCCGGGAACTGGAAAAAGTGAAGGAAGCGTTCGATGACCTGCTGCGCCGCTTCCGGACGGACTATATGGACCTCGGCATGATTCACTTCGTCGATGAAGTCGCCGAGTTCTGGCAGATCATGGACGGCCCCTTCATAGACTACGTCAAAGGGCTGAAACAGGATGGGACCATCCGCCATATCGGCCTCAGCACCCACAACCCCATTGTCGGCAAACTGGCCGCCCTGAGCGGTGAGATTGAAATGATACTGTTCAGCATCAACCCCGCCTTTGACATGCTGCCCGCCAGCGAAGACATCAACCAGCTTTTCAACCCGCAGTTCAGCGACGACCTGAGCGGCATCGCGCCGGAACGTGAAGATCTGTACCGGACGTGCGAGCGGGAAGGCGTCGGCATCAACGTCATGAAAGGGTATTGCGGCGGCAGGCTGTTCAACGCCGAGCGTTCGCCGTTCGGGGTTGCCCTGACCCCGGTACAGTGCCTCCACTACGCGCTGACACGCCCGGCCGTGGCCGCCGTCATGGTGGGGTATCATACCCCGGCGGAAGTAGACGCCGCCGTCGTCTACGAGACCGCCGCGGAAGAAGAAAAGAACTATGCCGCTGTCCTGGCGAACGCGCCCCGCCACGCCTACTCAGGCCGGTGTACCTACTGCGGACATTGCGCGCCGTGTCCATCTACTATCAATATCGCCATGGTGAACAAATTGTACGATCTGGCGGAGATGCAGGAAGAGGTCCCGGCCACCGTTCGCGCTCATTATGAGGGCCTTTCAGCCCACGCTTCGGACTGCATCGGCTGCGCGGAATGTGAGGCGCGTTGTCCCTTCGGGGTACCGGTGGTCGAACGCATGAGAAAGGCGGAAAAACTGTTTGGAGGTTAGTACGGTCGATTGCCTCCTCTCTGTAATACGGAGAGAGCCTGTCCTGAGCGAAGCCGAAGGAAGGGTAGGAGGTGAGGTTGCTACTTTTGACCTTTGACTTTTGCCTTTTGACTTTATCATCATGAATTACGCAGAACTTCATTGCCATAGCTACTACTCCTTCCACGACGGCGCTTCGTCGCTGGAAGAACTCATGGTCCGCGCCCGCGACCTCGGCTACCGCGCCCTCGCCGTCACCGACCATGACAACCTCTGCGGCGCCATGAACTTCGCCCAGCTCGCCAAATCCCTGGAACTGCACGGCGTCATCGGCGCGGAAGTGACCATCGGCGCCATGAGTCAAGAAGAAAATCAGGGAATTGCAGCCCCCTTTTCCAGTTTCCTCTCCCCCCCGCGGGAGAGGATTAAGGTGAGGGGGAACAATGATACAGAACCAAGTACTCAACCTGGACCCGATCCCTTCCACCTGACCCTGCTGGCGAAGGACCGCAAAGGCTACGGCAACCTCTGCCGGCTCATCACCGCCGCCCACGCCGCCGGGGAACGCAACGAGCCGGAGCTCCCCCAGGAACTCCTGCCCGAGCATAGCGAAGGCCTCATCTGCCTTTCCGGCTGCCGCAACGGGGAACTGGCCCGCCTCGTGGACGCCGCCCGCTACGATGACGCGGAACGCCTCATCCGCCGGTACCTGGACTGGTTCGGGCCGGAGAACTACTACGTGGAACTCCAGCAGAACCTCGTCTACGGGGACACGGAACGCAACCGCCGCCTGGCCTCGCTGGCAAAGACCGCCGGGGCACGCATCGTCGCTACCGGCAACGTCCACTACCATGACCGCGCCCGCCACAAGCTCCAGGACTGCCTCGTGGCCGTCAAACACTGCACCAGCCTGGAGGAGAGCCACCGCGAGCGCCGCGCCAACTCGGAATACTACCTGCGCTCGGTCGAAGAACTGGCGTACCTGTTCCGCGACTACCCGGCAGCGCTGGCCAACACCGTCGAGATCGCCGAAAGATGTACGTTCGACCTCACCGGCGACCAGCTTTACTCTTTTCCGGATTTCAAGGTACCGGCGGGTTACACCCCGCAGACCTACCTGGAAACGATCTGCTACGAGGCCGCCATCCGCCGCTACGGCTCGGTCTCCGCGCCCGTCCGCCGCCGCCTGGAAGAAGAGTTCCGCCTCATCAAGAAGTTCAACCTGGCCGGTTTCCTCCTCATGTACCACGAGGTCATCAAGCTCGGCCGGGACGTGATGATCGACCTCGGCCTCAGCGATCCCTCCCTCACCGTCGAGGAGAACCCGCCGGGACGCGGCCGCGGTTCCTCCGTGGCGCTGCTCGCCGGCTACCTCATCGGGCTGTCCCATATCGACCCCCTCCAGTACAGCCTCTCGCTGGAGCGTTTCCTCCCGGATGACGTCATGTCCGGCCCGCCGGACATCGACCTGGACTTCCCGCGCAGTATCAGGGAAGAGCTTATCCTGCGTACCCACGGCAAGTGGGGCTGGGAGCACGCCGCCCTGGCCGGGACCATTTCCACTTACCAGATAAAAGGCGCCGTCCGTGATCTCGGCAAGGCCCTCGGGCTCCCGGAAGCGGAGATAGACCAACTTGCCAAACAGTCGGACTGGGGCAGCGCCCGCAAGCTCCGCGCCAAGATGGAGCGGATGCCCAATTTCAAGGACAAGATAGATGTGCCCGTCTGGCGCGACCTCGTGGAACTGGCCGCGGAACTGGACGGCTTCCCCAAGTACATGGGCCAGCACCCCGGCGGCATGATATTGTCATCGACGCCCCTTACGGAGATCGTTCCCATCCAGCGCGGCGCCATCGACGGCCGCTACGTCTGCCAGTGGGACAAGGACAGCATCGACGACGCCGGTTTCGTCAAGATCGACTTCCTCGCCCTCGGCGCGCTCTCCCAGATGCAGGAAGCCATTGAGTTGATTGCGCAGCGCACCGGGAAACGCGTCGATATGTCCCGTATCGATTTCGAGGATAACAAGGTCTATGATATGCTTTGCTCCGGCGATACGATAGGCATCTTCCAGGTGGAGTCCGCCGCCCAGATGCAGACCATTACCCGCCTCCAGCCGCGCAACCTGCTGGACATGGCCCACGAGGTGGCCGCCGTCCGTCCCGGCGTGGGCGTCAACAACGGCGTGTACGAGTACCTGGGACGGCGCAACGGCTACAAGCCGATCGAGTACGACCATCCGCTGGAAAAGCGGGCGCTGGAACGGACGCTCGGCATCATCCTTTTCCAGGACCAGGTCAACCAGCTTGCCATCGACATCGCCGGGTTCCCTCCCAGCGAGGCGGACCGCCTGCGCCGCGCCTTCGGGCGCAAGCACAACACGGAACTGCTGGAAAACTACCGCCGGCGGTTCCTGGCCGGCGCCGCCGAGCGCGGCGTGGAGGAGGAAACGGCCAACAGGATATTTGAAAAGTTCACCGGCCAGTACATGTTCCCGGAATCGCACGCCTTCGCCTTCGGGGTGACGGCCTACCAGGCTTCCTGGCTCAAGTACTACTACCCGCTGGAGTTCTTCGTGGCCATCTTCAACCAGCAGCCGATGGGCTTCTACAACCTCGAAACCCTCAAGGAAGACGCCAAACGCCACGGCGTGCGGGTGCTCAGCCCGGACATCAACCTCAGCCGGGACAAATGCGTGATAGCCGAGGAACCGGGACCGATGCATGTACCAAGACCCGCTCATCCAGAGCCTGTCGAAGGACGAGCGGGTTCAAATCAGCACGCTACTGATTTGTCATTGCGAGTCCCCGACCTCGTCGGGGCGAAGCAATCCGTTTCCTCCCTTTCCCGTTTCCTCTCCCCTCCGAGGGAGAGGATTAAGGTGAGGGGGAATACCATGAATAACTCCGACTTTCCCGGCCTTCCATTCTTCCCTGAGACTATCTGCCGGGAAGGCCCCGTTCCCTCCGGTGATTGCTCATCCGTACCGGCAGGACAAGCATCCCTCCCGGCTCTCGCCGGTCTGTCATTGCGAGTGTCCGCCTCAGGCGGACCGAAGCAATCCGTTCCCTCTCCGGTCGGTAAAGAGCATGCGGATTCTCCGGCTGCTGCGCTTCCTCACCATGACAATAGCAATGACGCCCCCAATGGCGCCCTGCGCCTCGGGTTTCTCCACGTGGAAGGCCTCGGCCCCGCCGCCGCGGAAGCCATCACGAAAGCCCGGAAGAACGGCCCCTTCACCAGCATCGGGGACTTCCTGGAGCGCACCGGCGTCCTGGAGGAAGTGGCCCTCAATCTCGCCGGGGCGGGAGCCTTTGACAGCCTCCAGCCGAACCGCCGCACCGTCAAGTGGGAGATCGGCCTGCGCTACCGTCCCATCAATACCCAGCTCCCCCTGCCGCTGCCGGTGACGCAGGACATCGTGCCCCTGCAGTCACCCAGCGATTGGGAGCGCATGAGGGAGGAGTACAGCATCCTCAGCCTCTACCCGGAAGGGCACATCATGCAGCACCTGCGGCCGCGCTTCAGCAAGGGCTTCGTCACCAGCCGGGACATCAACTCCCTGCGGGACAACGCCGCGGTCAAAGCGGCGGGCATGGTCATCCGGCGGCAGCGGCCGCGCGGCAAAGTGGTCTTCATTACCCTGGAGGACGAGTTCGGGCACATTCCCTGCATGGTCTTCGGCAAGACCTATGAAAAGTTCGAGCACACCTTCCGCTCCCCGTTCCTCATCGTCAAGGGAAACCTGACGCGGCGGGAAGGCACCTGCAACCTGGTCATCCGGCACGTGGAAGCCTTCAACGCCATCGAGAAGATGCCCAAATCAAAGGACTGGCACTAGGTCAATGATTTTGACTTAGCCTGTCGTGCGTGGTATCATTCGGGCGAAAATCGTACGTAACCGGAGGTGATCCATGGACCTGAAACTGACCGGAAAGAAAGCCATCGTTACCGGCGCCGGGAGCCAGATAGGCTTCGGCAAAGGCATCGCCCTGGTACTGGCCGGGGAAGGCTGCGATGTCGCGTGCTGCGATATCGATATCGAAGGCGCCGAACAGACCGCCGCCGAGGTGCGGAAACTCGGACGTAAGGCTATCGCCATTAAAGTGGATATAACAAAACGGTCGGATGTCGACGCTGCCGTAAAAAAGACGCTCGAAGAGTACGGGCGCATCGATATCCTCGTCAACTGTGCCGGCCGTTCCAGCGGCCTGCGGCCCTTCGTCGAGACCAACTCAGACCAGTGGGACATCGATTTCAACATCAACGTCCGCGGGACTATGAACTTTACCCAGGCCGTCCTGCAGCATATGCTCGAGAACAAGTACGGGAAGATCGTCAACTTCTCCACGCACGCCGCCAACCAGCCCACCGGCCTCGCCAACGCGGCGTCCTACTGCGCCGCCAAGGCCGCCACGACGCTGTTCAGCCGGACGCTCTCCGGAGAAGTAGGGCACAAGGGCATCAACATCAACATCATCGCCCCCGGACCGGGCGCGACCAAGTTCCACGTTACCGGCGGCGGTGACCCTTCCATGGCTGCCATGGTGGACAAGCTGGCCGAAGCGGGCCTGACCACGACGCCGGAAGACATCGGCAACGTCGTGGCGTTCCTCGTTTCGGACATCTCTAAAAAACTCACCGGTCAGATCATCGAGGTTTCCGCGGCGATGGGTCCGCGTCGTTAAACCAGCTTACCGGATGACAAAGGCCGCACTAACGGTGCGGCCTTTCTTTTTGCATGAACAGCGCTACAATGTAGACATGGTCGAGCCGGAACGTATCACCAGGCTGAACAATAAAGATCGCCGCTCCGGAGCGTACATCCTTTACTGGATGCAGGCTTCCCAGAGGGTGGCCTGTAACCACGCCCTGGAATATGCCGTCAGCCTCGCCAATGAACGGAAAGAACCCCTGGTAGTGTACTTCGGGCTGACGGACGGGTATCCGGAAGCCAACCTGCGCCACTACCGGTTCATGCTGGAAGGGCTGCTTGAAACCCGGCAGGCCCTCCTCGACCGCGGTATCGCCTTTGTTGCCCGTCACGAAAGCCCGGAGGATGGAGTGGTAAAGCTATCGAAGGAAGCCTTCGCCCTGGTCTGCGACCGCGGCTATCTCCGTTTCCAGGAAGAATGGCGACGCCGGGTCGCCGAGCAGGCTGACTGTGCGGTCGTCCAGGTGGAAACGGACGCCGTGGTCCCGGTCGAAACAGCTTCCAATCATAAAGAATATTCCGCGGCCACCCTGCGGAGGAAGCTGGTCCCGCAACTCCCGGCCTATCTCGTGCCGGTGGAAGAACAGGCAGCCAGGATCGATGCCGCCGGGATGAAGCTGGACGGCATCGACATAACCGACATCGACAACGTGCTTGGAACCATGGACATCGATGAGTCCGTCCAGCCGGTGACCGGCTTTCGGGGAGGGACGTCCGGGGCCATGAGCCGGCTGCAGAACTTCGTCGACAACAAGATGGACCACTACGCCGGGATGCGCAACGATCCCGATTCGGAAGTCCAGTCTGACCTCAGTCCGTACCTGCACTTCGGGCAGATATCGCCGCTGGCGGCCGCTCTCGAGGTCAATCGGTACGGCGGCGAGGGCGCCGACGCCTTCCTTGAAGAGCTTATCGTCCGGCGGGAACTGGCTATCAATTTCGTTAACTATAACCCCGCTTATGACAGCTTTATGGGTCTGCCGGCGTGGTCGCTGAAAACACTCCGGGAGCACACGCTAGACCCCCGCGAGCATATTTATTCACTGCAGGAACTGGAAGAAGCCCGTACCGGAGACCGTTACTGGAACGCCGCCCAGCGTGAAATGACGCTTAAGGGCAAGATGCATGGATATATGCGGATGTACTGGGGCAAGAGACTGCTGGAGTGGACAGAGTCTCCGGAGGACGCCTTCCGGTACGCCCTGTATTTCAACAACAAGTACGAATTGGACGGCCGCGACCCCAACAGCTACGCCGGGATCGCCTGGTGTTTCGGCGAACACGACCGGCCATGGAAAACACGGCCGGTATTCGGCTCGGTCCGGTATATGAACGCGAACGGGCTGCGGAGAAAGTTCGACATCGAGCACTACGCCGACCGGTTTCTGGGTTCTACATGAACCGCTCGAAACGCTCTTTCCTGGCTTTACAGATGGGACAGATACCCGGCGGACCGTCCCGCGCGCAGAGGTAGCCGCAGACCTGGCACCTCCAGACGGGGTACGGCAGGTCTCCGGCGGGGCCGGCTTTCGGGATTTCTTTTTCGGCTTGCAAGGCATCGCGCTCGGCTTTGGGAGGACGGCGTTCGGGGATGGATTCGATGCTCTTCTGCCCATCCATTACTGCCTGCGAGACATACAGCCCGCAGTAACACGCACCGTATTCCTCCACATCGGCGTCACGATAATTACAGGGGCAGACGATGTCCAGGTCGTCTTCCCGGTCTGCGGAAGCCAGACGGCAGGGGCAGGAACCATAGCCGTACCGCCGCTCATTGACCATGATGCCCCGGACCAGGTCGAGTGTGAGGTCCATGTCCGGGTTGATGTGGTAACCGCCCGATTCGGCATCCTGGACCAGCTGGTGGGTCAGGGATCGGACTTCCTCGTCCGTTACGGTCCGGTCCGCGTTCACTTGTTCAGGGCCTCTTTTATCTCGGCTTCACGGAAACCGATGATGCACCTGTCATTATCGATGATGATCGTCGGGAAATTACCGGACGGGTTCTTCTCGGAGATGACGGCCATGATGTCCTGTTGCTCCCTGACCGGCAGCAGATCGACATCGACATACCGGTAGGCGATGCCCATGTCTTGCAGTAGTTGCTTGGTCTTACGGCACCAGCCGCAGGTGCTCAGAGCATACAGGATAACATCGCCGCGATTTTCACCTTCAACCTGTTTCAGTTCCATGTCGTGCCTCCGCCGCTTATTAGTAACATGGTACACCGGCTGCCCCGCAACGGCAATGGCTACTTGATGTTAGGGAGGGTGAAACAGAACCTGTTTTTGGAATCGCTTCTTTCCATCCAGAGCCTGCCGCCGTGCAGTTCCACAACGGTCCGTGACATCAGGATGCTGAGACCTACTCCTCGTATGTCCTCGCCGTCCCGCTTTTTTCTCTGAGAGTCCTGGCCCAGACAGGGATCCTGTCCCGGCGGAAGCTGGGGATCTTCACCCGTTACACAAATAATGACCTCTCCTTCATCCGTCATGGCAGTGAGTTTGATCTTGCCGCCGGGCAGTGCGGACCGCATGGCGTTACGGAGGAGGTTATCGATGACCTGGCGGACACGCCGTTCATCGATCAGTAACTGCGGAGGGAGCTTTTTTAAAACCGTAATAATTTCATATTCCGGCATCCTGGCCTCAGCACTAACCACGGCCATCGAAAGCAGGTTCCGGAGGTTGACGCCGGTTCTTTGAAGTTCTGTTGTGCCCGCACGAAGTCTGGAGATATCGATTACCTGATCGATCACGTCGACCAGGCAGTCACTGGCATTGATGATAGCGAGCATTGAGTCGCGGCGGGCTTCCGGACTCATTTTTTCTTCGTAGTCCAGCACCATCGAAGCATATCCCTTGATGCTGGTCAGCGGTGTACGGAGGTCGTGAGATATGGCGGAGAGCAGGCTGCCTTCCAGGGCATCATCGATGAAACTTCCGGAGTCTCGCCCTGCCGGCGATTTCTGCTTGGTACCATCTTTTACATCCGCCATTATTTTCTCCCGGCAGTTAGTTCAGCCATCAAGAGGGGAGGTAGACCCGGAAAAGCCTTTTCTGTTGGGTGGGTTCTTTTTACAAAAATGGTCTGGGCAGGTAAAGGAAAGGTATCCCTTGGTTGAGTAAGGTCAAACACTTGCCGGGAACGACGAAGGTATCATAGTCGACATATTCTCAGACTAGGGCAAGCGCCCACTGTTGTCAAGTACTCATGGTCCGGAAACGACAGCCGGAGACTTTCATGTCTCCGGCTGTGCTTGTTCGCTAGGGATTAACAGTGACGTCTTCGCCCAGGGTTTCAGCCTTGATGTCCGGCTGGTAGTATGCATACGCTGATGAGGTCACGCCTTTGGCCTTGACCGGGTACAGGGCCTGGACCTGGAACTCGAAGTCGATGGTGTCGCCCGGTTTCAGGTTCTCGATATAGAAGATAACCTTGCGCCCCGCCACCTCGTACCGCTTGACGTTGTCCATCCGCGAGACGATGTCTTCGAGCGTATCGGCAACCGCCTGGAAACCAGTGGGAATCGAGATATCGATAACGGTCATCCCGGCTTCCGAAATGTTCATTATCTCGGGAGGATTGAACGAGACTGAAACAGAGACGGTCACCAGGTCGTTCACTTCTACCTGCGTGGTGTCGTAGTCTACATCGATAGTGAGGATCTTTTCTTCGGGAGTGTTGGCCTCTGGCAGGTTAAAACGGCGGACGACCTGGGCGATGGCCTCGCCCTTGCCTTCCATGGTGATATCGAATTCAGCATCAACCGGTACTTCAACAACCTGGAGGACATCGTAGTTATTGCTGTCGATCTTGAGTACTTTCTCGAAACTGTCGCCGGATATCTTCACGGTGAGATCGACGTCCGACCGGGTCCCGGTGGCGAACTCGGTAAGCGCCTGGAGCGCGACGACGGTATCCTGAGTGGAACCGTAGCCGCCGTAAGCATTCCGCTTGGAAACGAGCCAGCGGGCCGCCTGGGAAGCATTGAAAGCGTCGCCGTGCTTGACGAGCGCCAAAGCTGCGTAGGCTGTGGTTTCGATCTCAGCGCTGCGGTTAGGCTCCGGCATGAAGCGGCCTTCCATGCCTCCGGCCGGTTCCGGCTTGATGATGGATTCATCACCCCAGTAGAGGCCGTTTTCGTCATTCTTTGCCAGCGCCATCAGCCGGTCATAAGCCTCTCCGGCTTTGGGACTCTGCGCCAGTTCCAGGGCGTAAGCAGTGATCGCCGACCCGTAAGCGCCGCTGATGGAACTGAGGTTGTTTTCCAGGTACCGGATGGCTTTCATGGCGCCGTTCGTTTCCCTGGCTTCCAGGAGGGCAATGGCGACATAGGCGGTCAGGGCGTCTTTACCCTGTACACCGCCGAGCATTTCCTGGTGATGGACGAACCCGACCGGATCGAAGCTGCCGTCCGCATTCTGGTGGTCTAATATCCAGTCCGCGGCGTTATTGAGAACGGTATCATCGATATAAATGAGTCCTTTGGCCTGTGAGAAACTCTTGAGGACGAACGCGGTCAAGAAGAGACTACCCGAGTCATCGCTCTGGCCGAAGGCGGAGAACGAGCCATCATTTCTCATGTAGGTCAATTGGCGCTGATAGCCGGTGACCATCAGCAGCTCCGCTTTGGCCATTATTTCCGGTTTGACCTGGCCGCTGCCCTGGAGGTACTTCATGATGAAGACATCCGGGGCGAACATCATCATGTTCTGCTCTCCGCAGCCGAACGGCATCTGGAGAAGGGCGTCCAGGCCGTCGATGGTCTGGGTCAGGAAACTGGATGTCACGGCGATGTAAGCCCGGCCGGAATCCGGCACGATACCGTCGGGTATGTAGGTATCAAGGCTCTGTGTGATGCCGCCGGCCAGCGTGATGTTCTGTACGAGTTCACGAGCGACTCCTTCCGGCTCGATGATGATGGTCTTGATCATGGCGTCCGCCGCCTCGGAACTGCGGGCGGAGACCTCGATATTGTTGATGCCGAGTTCGACGGGCCGGATCGTGAAGGTCGCGCCGCCGATATCGTTGGGGCCTATCTCGATGGTCTTGCTGCTTTCATCGAGCAGCTCGAACCAGTCCGATTCCTTGAGGTCAACCTGTACGCTCTGGGTTTCGTCCAGGTAGTTGTACACGGCGATGCTGACCGGGAATTCCTCGCCGCGGATAGCGGAGTAGGGCAGGTCAGCCGTCAGGAAGAACGGCTGGAACACGACGAGGGAATCCTCCGCCATACCGAGGCCGAATTCCGGTGATACCGCCACGGCGCGCAGCATCCAGGTGGTGATGGTGTCCGGCACGGTGAATTCCATGGTGGTCTTGCCGCTGCTGTCGGTCTCGGTATCAGCCCAGATCCAGGTTTCCGGGAAGAACTGGCGGATATGCTGGACCTCGGCAAGCGAGGCGGAACTGCCGGGAACCTCAGCAGGGGAGTGACCGAAGGCAGGCGCCGGGACCGCTGTCTGTACGGCGGGCATCATATCTCCGTCTTCCGCCATCTCCGGTCCGCCGCCCTGCAGCCAGAAGCCTCCCTTGTTCCTGCCCTGCTGTTCGTAGGTGGTTCCCTGCGGGACCTTCTTATTGGTCATGACCATAACGCCGGCGCTGTCGAAGATTTCCTCAGCGCCGGGGGTGGTGTAGGTTGGATAGAAGGAGACCTCATGTATCTCCGTCTGCGGTTCCATGTAGAGCCGCTCCAGTTCGGCAAAGACCTGCTGAAGGTTGAGGCGGTTCTCCGCCAGGATGAAGACGGACTTGTCCACGGCGGCCAGGCCGACCCTGGCCCTGCCCTGGGTCTGGATATCGATGTCAACTTCGTCCGCCGGTTTCACTTCATCATCGCTGAACTGTACGCTGACCTGCTGCGGATAGACCGGGTTGACCTGGAAGGGCAGGTAGTCAGCGGCGACTTCCGAATTGGGCAGGATGCGATAGACGAGTAGGCGGGAAACGGGCGCCATGAGCGGTGTGGTGGTTATGGTGATATCGCGGCTGGTGGTGTAATCGGAGAAAACGACCATGCCGCGGGAAATGACTTCGTAGTAGAAATTGACCGCGGTATCTGTGGCGTAAACGCGGAACGTTACCTTGTCCCCTACGTCCGGCGTTCCCTCACTTGTCTGCTGGATATGGATGAAGCTGCCGGAAGGGGAGTAGGCGGCCCTGATGGTCCGGGCGGCGTAGGCGTCGTCATTGTAGGTGCTGATGGTCATGGCGACCGCGTCATCGGGAGGGGTGAGTTCGAGCGTGGCCAGGCCGTTGGACGTGGTGACCACATGGGAGTCCTTGTCGATTTCCGAGAACTCATCATCGAGATACGAAATATCGACGGTGACGCTGGTATCCACGGGGGAGTTGTCCGGCGATTCGGTAAGAAGCAGGGTGCGGAATGCCAGACCGGGTTTGAAGACCTCGCCTTCAGGAATCAGCCGGATATTCAGCGCGGACTGGGAAACCGTGAGCAGCATTGATGTCTTTTCCACGTAACCGGTGGACTTTTCGGTCACAGTGACGTCCAGTTGGACATTGGCATTGCCGCCC
This sequence comes from uncultured Dehalococcoidaceae bacterium, assembly GCA_964595455.1. GTDB lineage: Bacteria > Chloroflexota > Dehalococcoidia > Dehalococcoidales > RBG-16-60-22 > DAOUEG01. The sequence continues at coordinate 23,689 of CAZQQL010000016.1, read as the reverse complement.
CCGGCCGGGGTGCCGACACCGTAACCGACTGCCGGGATCTCGAATTCGGCGGAGCCGTCGATGTCCTTCGTCAGCGTGGCGAATTCCCGCCATTCACCGATGTACTTGGTGGCGGTAACGGTCATTTCACCTTCCACCGGCTTCCCGAAGCTGTACGTGGCGTCCACCTTGCCGGTGATCTTTTCGGAGACGAGGAACCATTCTCTGGGGAGGTCGACGGCGACTTCGTACTTGGGCAGGACATATTCTTCGACGCGCACATCGAGCTGGCTGGAGGCTTTTTCCGTGACGGCCAGTATCTTCCAGACGCCGAGATTGGGTTCATTGGAAATGGGAAGGTCGACGCCGGCAAAGCCGTAATCGTCAGTGGTGACGACCTCGCGGAAGATTTTGATGCCCTTGGCGTCGAGGATATCTACGGTGACTTCCTCGGAATCGGGTTTCAACTCGGGATCGAGCGTCAAAACACGTACGTTGATGGTCTGTCCAGGCTTGTACATGGGCTTGTCGGTTTCCACGAAGACGACAAAGCTCTTCTCTATACGCACCTCGGCGGTATCGGTGAATTTCTCACCCTTGACCTGGATAGCGTAGACTCCGTCTTCGACATCGGGGATATCAAGTTTCAGCGTGCCTTTGCCGTCGATGGTCTGCTTGGCGGAGGCGATTTCTTTATCATTTTGGAGCAGCTTGACCTCGACGGTGTTCTTGACGAGGTTGTCCCCGGCGAACAGGGCGAGGGAGATGGCCTCGGTGCGGCCGCTGTGCAGGACCTCCGGCACGACGGCGACATAGCTGTCCGCGGTGTCCGAAGGTTTGCCGCAGGAAGGCAACGCCCCAACCACCATGACAAGAAGCAGGACGATGCCCGCCAGTTTTATGAATAACGATCTCATGTTCCGACCTCCATACCCGTATCTATGGTAACGGGCTACGGGATTACTTACAACGGGTATAACGCCGGAGGGCGGAAAAAGATAGCAGAGTTTTAACTTTAGTGGAAGAAAATCTCCCTCGATCCCTCTTTCTGAACGAGGGACGACCTATCGTGCTTGTTACAGAAAACTGGCTCTGGGATTCCCGAGGAATGATGATGTCTACAGGTTGTTTTCAGGCACGAATTCCAGGGCGAAGCCGTTCATGCAGTAGCGTTTACCGGTGGGCCTGGGGCCGTCATCGAAGACGTGGCCGAGGTGGGAGCCGCACAGGGCGCAGAGGACTTCCGTACGCGCCATGCCGAGGCTGATATCGTCCTCGGTGGTCACGTTGAGGGAGGAAATGGGCGCGTAGAAAGACGGCCATCCGGTACCGGAATCGTACTTAGTTGTTATATCGAAGAGGTCGTTCCCGCAGCGGACGCAGCGGAAGACGCCGGGTTCGTGGATATACGAGTAGGGACGGGTACCGGGGCGCTCGGTTCCTTTCCGGGTGGTGATGCGGTACTGGTCCGGGGTAAGCTGCTTTTTCCACTCGTCGTCGGATTTCATGATTTTCTCTGCTTCGATTTCCTGGTCCTGCTTGCGGCTGTAAATGCGGACGGTGCTCATGCGGTGCTCCTGCCGGGGTTTTAGTTGACAGTATAGCACGAGATGATAAAAAGTTAGAGAGTAATCAGTATCTGAGGTCGAAAGGTGACGGCGATCTATAAGTCGTTGTTCAGTCCTTTTGAGGTTCAGCAGCTTTTTCTATAAAGATCTGGATATCCTCATGTGCTTCGTCTTCCCGGCACTTGAGGCAATCGTGAACGGTCTTGCGGGAACAGCCGGCCGCGCCGCCTCCGGCGCAGGCGCACGCACAGGCACAGGCGCACGAGACACAGGCGCAGGAAACGCACCCGGAATTCCCGGTACCGCCCCGGTTGATACCAGGATTGACGTACGGCCGGTAAAATTGGTGGGAGATGAGGGCGGCCCAGATAGCGGGCGTCACGTAGTCGCCGCGTTTTTTATCGAAGTACCGGCCTTCATCGTCCGGTTCCAGTCCCTTTTCCTCGACGTACTCCTCGAAGCCCTGTTCTATCTCGGCTTTCTTCGTCTCGTTCTCCGCCATTTCCAGTTCGATGGCTTGCACTCGTCGGGTTTCCAGGTCCCGGCGCGCCTTCCTGGCAATCCACAACATGAGGAGCAGGATGGCTGCTACCACCAGGACCGCGATCACAATAGTGTAATTGAACCCGCCGGGAGTAATGACCTCGGCGTTTTCATTGAGGAACGAGCCGTCCATGGACTCGGTCCGGATGTTGAATTTCTGCCCGGTGGAGAGATTGGAGCGTTCCCAGGTCAGGGTGTTGCCGCTTATCGAGGGAGAAGGGCTCAACTGGGTATATGACTGGTAATCGACCGGGGATACCAGCCGTATTTCCATGTGGCCGATAGCGGCGCGGTCGTACCAGCCGGGGGTGTAATCGATGCGCCAGATACCGTCATCCGGCAGGCGCTCGATGAGGTTGCGCTGCATCACGGTGAAGCGGACATTGAACCGCTCGCCGGCGCCGTAACCTTTGTCCAGGTCCAGCCGGACCCCCGACCAGCCGCCGGAATTGGCGGCCGCTGCGGTTCGGACATCGCCGCTGTAGTCCACGATGGAATAGCTGTTGTTCGGCAGGCCGACGGTCACCCAGGGAATGCTGCCGGAAAGGACTTCCCATTCCTGTTCCACGGTCAGTTTCACCTGGCCGTTGCTCTGCGGTTCCAGGGTAACGATGTAGTCGCTGATGCTGTAGGTACCGGTATCGTCCGCCAGCACAGAGGCGGGACTTATTCCGATGCAGATGAGGCAGACGAGGGCAAGAATTCCAGCGGACAGCCGCCCCAGCATTGCGGCAGATATTCGCATGCTTCGCATTCCGTTCTCCCTTTGAGATAGGCTTTTTCCCGGAAACCCCGGGCCACCGGGTGTTCCCAGATCTCCTTCCATCCGGAGGTCATCAGGTTGCCGAGTTTGTCCCGGAACCAGGACTGGCAGGGGATGACCGAGCCGTCCGGCTCCACGGTCATATTGTACTGGGCGGCGGAGCAACACTTGGCCCCGAACCCGAATTTAACAGGGTTGAACTGCTTGTAGCAGGTGGGGGAATACCATTCCATCTTGATGTCCAGTGTCCGGGCGAGGTCGGCGGCCTCGACGAGGACATCTTTCAGGGCGTCGATTGAAACCTGCTTTTGTTTATCGATGCAGGTCACTTTACCGCTGCAGATCAGTGTGTTGCAGGCCATCATCTTCAGCCCCGTTTGGGCGCCGAACCGGACCATGTCCGGAAACAGTTTCAGGTTGTCCCTGGTCAACGTGGTATTGGTGATGAGGGGCATACCAATATCCAGGGCAGTCCTGATACCGTTCATCGTTTCCTGCCAGGCGCCCTGGCATCCGACCATCTTGTCGTGGACGCCGGGAACGTGGGATTCCAGGCTGACCTGGACGTAGTCCAGTTCCGCGTCATCCAGTCTTTTGGCCAGACCGGCCAGGGTGCGCCCATTGGTAACGAGGCCGGTCACAAACTCCTTCGAATGTTCGATAAGCTCAACGAGGTCTTCCCGGAGGGTGGGTTCGCCGCCGGTGAAGACTATCTGCGGCACGCCGTTGTCCCAGAGCTTCTGGATAACACGCAGCCAGTCTTCTTTACCCAGTTCGGTCACCTGCTTCGAACCGCCGGTGTAACAAAAAGAACAGTTATTATTACAGACGTACGTTAATGCCAGGTCCATTCTCGGCGGCGCCGTCCAGGAGGCCGGGCCGGTCTCTTTTGTAGCGAGATTGAGATCATGGATGGGACAGGCCCCGCTGCTGATGTCCAGCAGGGTCTTGTACAGGTTATCGAAGTCCCTGATCAGAACCTTTTCCGGAGCGTCCGGGTAATGCTGCCTCATCCGTTCAGCTATCTCCTTCTTGAAGCGCCTGGGGTCGAGGTCATGTTCATGGCGGTGCATTACCTCGATGAAGGATTCGATGAAATCCGCGGCGGTGTCATTCAGCATGACAAGGTCTTTACCATTGAGCCAGAGCATATTGGGATTGCCGCGCCTGAGGTGTACCCTCAGTCCCGGTACCGTGACATGGCGTATGCTTGTATAAGCCATCAGAGTTCTTCCTCACGGCAAGTTTAATACGGCTGCGCACGGATGTCAACCGGAAACAAGAAAATGTGTTATTCGGTGATATTTTGTACATTTATAAGGTATATCGAAATTGACAGGATTTACGCGAAAGCTCAGATTATTAACTAAGGAGCGGTCCCGGACAGCGAACGGTTTGGTGTCGCGCAGGTAATGAAAAAGCGGGTACCGTTAATCCGGTACCCGCCTGAAACACTCGAGGTAATCGATCGCCGTTAGAACGTGGTCACCATCGGTCCTTCCATGTAGGTGGTGATGGAGCCGTCGATGATGTGGTCGGCAATCTCATCATCGCTCATGCCGAGCAGTTCCTTGAAGACATACTCGTTGTGCTCACCAAGGAGCGGCGACGGCCGGTCTACGACACGCGGCGTCTTGGAGAAGATGAAGCCGGACTGCGGCTCGAATTTCTGTACGCCCATGACCTCATGGTTGAGCGGGGTCCAATAATTACGCGCCGTTAACTGCGGATCCCGATACACGTCTGATGGTTTTGCAACGATGTGGGCGGGAACTCCGGCGTTGAGGAGTATCTTTTCAACTTCTTCCCGGGTATGCTTAAGCGTCCAGGTGGTGATAGCAGCGTCCAGTTCATCTTCGTTATTCTTACGGGCTTTACGGGTAGCGAATTTCGGCTGCCTGACGAGCACCGGGTCGTCAATGGCTTTACACAGCTGCCGCCATTCTTCATCGTTCATAGCGCTGATGGCCACCCAGCAGTCGTCTCCCTGGCACTGGTAAACCCCGTGCGGCGCAGCGATAGGCGTGCGGTTGCCCATCCTCGTCTGGATGTTGCCGTTGACCTGGTAATCCATGACTGCCTGCATGAGGAAGTGGACGGAGGACTCGAACTGGGATTGTTCGACATACTGCCCCTGGCCGGTCAGTTTACGGTGGATGAGGGCTGCCGTCAGAGCAAACGCCGCGAAACGGCAGCATACATAATCGGTATAGGCGCCGTAAGGAGCGCACGGCTTGCGGTCCGGCCAGCCGCTGAGTTCCGTGTAGCCGCTGAAGTTGCAGGCGTTCTGGCCGTAGCCGGCGTAATTGGAGTGGGGGCCGCCCCGGCCCTGCATGCTCGAGCTGAAGTAGATGATATCAGGGCGTACCTTTTTGACATCCTCGTAGCTGATGCCCCATCTCTCCACCATGCCGGGAGCGAAGGACTCGGTCACGATGTCCGCCCACTTGATGAGCTTCCAGGCCAGTTCCTTGCCGCCCGGAGAGTTCATATCGATGCTGACGCTGTACTTGTTGGGGTTATGACGCCCGTAGAACATGCTGCTGTCCGGCGTCGGCGTGTTATTGGCGAAGGGGCTGTTGACCCGGTTGGTGTCCAGCCGCTTGTGGGACTCTATCTTGACCACAGTGGCGCCGTGTTCCGCGAAATATCGTGACGTAGAAGGCCCGACGACCACCCAGGCGAACTCGGCAATTTTCAGGCCTTCGAACAGTTTCTTGTTTTCCATTTTCAGCTCCGTTCCTAGATTACGCCTTTGCTATGAAGTGATGCCAGTTCAGCATCGGTTATGCCCAACTCTCCACCCAGGATTTCCTTGTTATGTTCGCCGATCAACGGCGCGCGGCGGCGGTACTTGATCGGTGTCTCACTCAGCTTGATGAACGGCCCGCAGTAGGGGATGTTTCTCCCAAGTTCCGGATGAGGTATCTCGACCCAGAAATCACGAGCGGCAAGCTGGATGTCCTCGGTGATGTCCTTGGTGGTGGAGACCGGGGCGATCAGGATGGTGTATTCGAAGGCGCCCCGATTATAAAGCTCTTCCTTTGTTTTCGTCATGGTGAACGCTTCGATGGCGGCGCCGACGTCATCCGCCAGGTCCTGGTTGAGCTTGGAGGCGTTGAAATCAATCCACCAGTCAAGGTCCTTGAGCCAGCGGGGGCACTTGCCTTCCGAGTCCATCCACTTGACCAGTTGTTGTGAAGAGCCGACGTACGGCTGGTTGCCGCCGATGGCGAGGATCATGACGTAGCCATCGAGGCATTTGAAATAGATCTGTTGTTTCACGCCGGTGCCGGCCACATAAGACGCTGAGCCGACCCGCTTGAATTCCAAACCGTTGCAGTCCCACATGGGCAGGATGTTCATGTTGGGGGAGATGGCCGGTTCCTGCATCGAGACATCTACGAATTGCCCTTCCCCGGTCATCATGCGGTAGTAGTAGGCCATCAGGCTGCCGATGGCGCCCTCACAGCCGCCGAAGAGGAATGTCTGCGGCATGCTGATCCACACCGGCGCCCGGTCAGGGTCTCCGCAGGCATTGAGGTACCCGCTGCTGGCCCACACCGTCAGTGCGCTGGCGGGGTAATCAGCCTTGGGGCCTTCCTGCCCGAACGGTGTGATGGCGCAGTAGATAAGGTCCGGCTTTATCTTGCACAGGTCCTCATAACCGAGCCCGAGCTTCTTCATATAGCCCGGAGCGGAGGTTTCCATCAGGATATCGGCTTTGGAGACCAGTTGTTTGAGGATTTTTTGGCCTTCCGGTTTCTCTATATCGAGCGTAATGCCGCGTTTATTGGCGTTATATGTGAACCAGAACAGACTCTGTTCCGGGTTTCCCGAATCCTGGTAGTAGGGCCAGATACGGGATATGCACGGGTCTGAGCCGCCGGGCTTTTCTATCTTGATAACGTCCGCCCCGGCATCGCCGAGGAGACGCCCGCCCAGCATACAGCCGCCTTCGGTAAGGTCGAGAACGCGTAGTGGTGGTAGGACGGAGTTTTCCATGAGGGCATCACCTATCTCTCTGTCTATTTACTTCCGGGCTGAAAGGAAAATAGGATATACGGGATTCAGACGATGAAATGCGCTGTCCGGAGAATCGGTACTCTTCTCATTGTCCCGCCCGGTCTGACTCCTGTTCTGGAAGGGGAATGTTGCCGGCCATATCGCGGGAAGACGGCAGGTTGCGCCGCCCCGCGGCCACACCTAGTATACAAGGTTTCACGGAGAATTTCTAATCAGGTTGCGAGATAAGGAATTAGGGCCTGCCCGTTTGATGGATTCGCAAAGTATTTTCCTGTAATAATAGGGTAATACGTAAAATTCACCGGGAGACCGAATTTGATCAAGAATGTCTTCTTTGACCTGGACGGTACGCTGACAGACCCCGCAGAAGGGATAAAACGCTGTATCGTCTATGCCTTTGAACGAATGGGCCGGACCGTACCTGCCGAATCTATCAGCGAAAGCCTCATAGGTCCTCCGCTGAGGGCCGGCCTCGCTGAACTGCTTGGCCAGTCTGATCCGGCGCTTATCGAACGGGCGGTGGTTCTGTTCCGGGAAAGATATGCCACGACAGGTATCCTGGAAAACATGGTTTACCCGGGTGTGCCGGAGATGCTGGATAGTTTACACAAAGCAGACACGCTGCTGTTCATCGTCACGAGCAAGGCCACGGTATATGCCGAAAAGATAGCCGCCCACTTCCTTCCTGACCATGGTTTCAGCGGTATCTACGGGGCTGGACTGGATGGCAGCTTCGATGATAAAGCCGAACTCATCAAACATGTCCTGGAATGGCATTCGCTTGTCCCGGGAGAAACGGTCATGATAGGGGACCGGGCGCGGGACATCATGGCCGGTAAAACCAACGGCCTGAAGACGATAGCGGTGACCTACGGCTACGGAAACCCCGGTGAGTTCCATGATCCGGAACCGGATGCGGTGTGTCAAACCCCGAATGAAATTACAGCCTCGATTGCCAGGCTCGCACTCCTGTCTTGATTAGTTCTTTAGGTAGAACGTAATTTGACACATTAAAAATAACCATGTAAGATTTCATTTGGACTTGCTTTCCATATGGTAGAAAACTCAATCACTGCAATCAGGCTTGGATGCCTCCGCCCCGCAAAGCACATTCCCGTTAAGCCAGCATGGTTGTCCCATGTCAGGACTATAAGAAAAAAAGCGAGGAGATTATGACGAAAAGAAAGTATGCTGATTGCTTCCTCAAACCTGATATCCTGCAAGCCGGTGAATTCCAGGTCTTCGAACTGAATGGGAAGGACTCGCGCGGGTATGACTACACCTTCCGAGTAGCCCCCGTCAGCGAGAATACGGTACCCGGCGATCTTCCCGAAAAGTCACCGGCGGACCGTGTCGAGATGCTGGTCGGCGGTAAACCGACGGAACTCGAGAAGACGGACGGCGAACTGGAGATAGTCCTCGGCGCGGAGAAAGAAGCCCACCGCCTGGATAAAGCCACGATGGTCTACATACCCGGGAACACCCCGGTCCAGCACAAGCTCATCCGGAAACCGGCTGACACCACCTGGCTGTTCAGCTTTACCCTGACCCCGAAGTGGGAAGGCCCGGCGAAAAAGCAGGAGGGTAAATAGGACCATGACCGAACAGAAGAAGAAAACAATTGAGTTTCCCGGAAAGTACGGCCACCTCTTAACGCAGCAATTACGTACCGAACACCGCCCCTTCGCGCCACAGAACAGCCCGTACATGGTGCCCCATTTCGAATTCTACGATGATATTGACGGCGCCCGCCCAAATTTTGCCGTTTACTACATCATGAGGACCGGCATGTTCATGGAAGGGCCGCATTACCACACGGCGGAAGAAACGCTTTATTTCGTTTCTTCAAATCCCAGGGACATGAAAAATCTCGGCGCGACGGTAGAGATTGCCTTTGAAGAAAGCTGGGAGAAGTATACGATCACAGAATCCTGCCTGGTCAAGTTCCCCGCCGGGGTCGTGCATTGTCCCATTTATGTCAGAGAGCTGCAGCGGCCGTTCCTCTTCGGACATTTCTGGCCGACCGGCGAACCGGCCCACTTCATCGCCGCGGGCAAAGACCCGGAAACCGCCAAGACCGGAGCTCCGGAATAGCTTGAATTGACTATGGCCCCCGGGGAACATTGGAGATACCATGGGTGCATATATCTTAAGACGACTGTTACAAGCGGTTTTAATCGTTATCATCGTCACGGCGCTTGTCTTTCTCGTGATGAGATTGATGCCGGGAGACCCCATACTCTTCTACCTCAACCAGAATGAGTTGTACTCATACTCCGCTGAACAGATCGAAGGCCTCCGTCACGAATTCGGCCTGGACAGGCCCGTCTTCGTTCAATACGCGAACTGGATAAAGGATTCCGTCACGGGGGACCTCGGATTTTCGTTGACCTATAGGAAATCCGTGGGCACATTGATAGGTAATACGCTACCGGTGACACTCTATCTCGGCGTTATCTCCTTCGTTATCGGCAATATCCTCGGTGTCGGGGCCGGTATGCTCTGCGCCATCAGGCGGGGCAAAGTCATTGACTTCTTCGTCACGTTCCTGGCCAATATCGGCATTACCGTACCGACATTCTGGCTGGCCATCCTGATGATATACCTGTTCTCGCTGCAGCTTGGCTGGCTGCCAACGCATGGTTTTGTCTGGCCGGCAACGGATTTCGTCAGAAGCATCAAGATGAGCATTATGCCGGTAATCTGTCTGGCTATTTATCCCCTGGGCGGTATGGCCCGTCAGACGCGGTCCGTCATGCTGGAGGTCGTCCGGCAGGACTATGTCCGCACCGCCTGGTCCAAAGGCCTCACGGAACGCACGGTCATCATGAAGCATGTCATGAAGAACGGGTTTATTCCGCTTGCCACGCTGGTCGGGATGGGCATTCCAACGCTGCTTGGCGGCTCGGTTATCATCGAGCAGGTCTTCAATATCTCCGGTATGGGCAGATTGATGGTCGATTCTGTATTCAGCCTTGATTTTGCGGTTGTCCAGGCTATCGTTCTCATCAGCGCAGTGATGATTGTGCTTTCCAACCTGGTGGTCGATATCTCTTACGGCTGGCTCGATCCGCGGGTCACATACTCATAAGGGAAGTGGGGGGAAAATGGATAATAACGCAATCGACGCCGGTCTGAAGTTTTCAGAAGCACCGCCGCGTATCAACGCATTCCGGCATTTCATCAAGGTCTTCGTGGGGCGTAAAATCGTCATTATCGGCCTCATCATCATCCTCATCAATGCCGTTGCTGCGATATTTGCGCCCTTATTGGCTCCCTATAATCCTAACCAGACTTACGCCGGTGACCTCCTGGAGATGCCCTCCTGGGAACATCCCCTCGGGACCGACACCATCGGGCGTGATTACCTCAGCCGCATGATCTACGGCGCGCGCACATCCATGGTGATCGGTATAGGTTCGGTCGTTATCGCTGCCGGCCTGGGGATCACGCTCGGTCTCATCGCCGGTTATTCCGGAGGTTTGGTGAACTCGGCCATCATGAGGTTTATCGATGCTTTCATGGCGTTCCCCATGATCATGCTCATGATATTGATGTCCGCCGTGCTCGGTAATGGAATTTTTAACCTTATTCTTGCGCTCGGCATCGGCATGATGGCAGCGTATGCCCGTATGGTCTGCGGGCAGGTCATATCGGTAAAGCAGAATGACTATGTCATGGCGGGCAGACTGATCGGCTGCAGTAATATGAGGATCATGTTCCGTCATATCCTGCCCAACTGCCTGGCGCCCGTCATCGTCATGATGACGATGATGCTCGGGGCGGCCATCCTGGCTGAAGCCGGTTTGAGCTTCCTCGGTCTGGGTATCAGCCAGCCGACGGCCACATGGGGAGGCATGGTGAATAATGGGTACAAATACCTTCTCGAGGCCCCGCTGCTTTCTCTGGTGCCCGGTGTCGCTATCATGCTGCTGGTCTTTGCCTTCAATATGGTTGGCGATGGTCTGCGGGATGCGCTCGATCCGAGACTAAGAGGGACGCTATAACCAGCATATTGACTGCCGCCGGTCAATCCATAGTTCTCCTTCAGTTTCTGCAGTACGGGTTCATGGTTGACCGGAGGTTTCCACAATTGTAACTCCGCCATCATAAAGGAGGTGATTAGATTAGATTACAAAAAGGCGTGTCAATCTATTGATATAAGAAAACCCGGTAAAATAAAGAAGGAGAAATTAATGCGCAAAGCAGGACTGTTGATTTTTACAATCATCATTTCCATGGTCTTGATCGTGACCGGCTGCGGCGGCGATGAAACCACCACGCAGCCTACCGCTACGACCACGACGGCCACGACAAGCACGTCTACTTCAGTCACGACGACTGCAACCACAACGGCGACAACAACCAGTACAACGACGACCTCTGCCGGAGGTCCGGTATCCGGCGGCACCCTCCGCTATATCGTCGACCAGGCACCTACCGGTTCCCTCGGCAACCCGGACAAAATGGGCGGCTCGCAGCTTTACATGGCTGCCGTTACCGAAGCCCTTATCATGGCGGATGCCACCGGCGCGGCTACTCCGCTCCTCGCGGAATCCTGGGAGTGGTCCGATGATATGCTGACCGTTACCCTGAATCTACGCCAGGGCGTCAAGTTTCATGACGGCAGTGACTTCAACGCTGATGTCGCTCTGTGGAACCTCCAGCAGCGCATGGCTTCCGGCGGCCTCGGCACCGCCAACATGGCGTCGGTGTCCAAAACCGGCGATTATCAGATTGAGATCGTCACCAAGAAATTCGATAACACCTGGTTCACCAACCTTCGCGGCACACTCGGCATGATGATCCCGAAAGATTACGTGGAATCCAACACGGAAGAATTCGTGGACTTCAACCCGGTCGGCGCCGGCCCCTTCAAGTTCAAGGAATACGTCGAAAACGATCATCTGACCTTCGTCCGCAACGATAACTACTGGGGCAAGAAGCCCTACCTTGATGCGGTGACCTTCATGATCATCGTTGACGGCACCACCGCTCGCCTTGCTTTCGAAAACGGTGAAGCTGACATCCTCGGTTCCGTCGCCGGCGGCGGGCGCACCGCCAACCAGCTTAAGGAAAGGGGCTTCGCCGTCACTTCACGGCCCGGCGGCCTTTCCATCGCCCTGGTCCCTTCCGTAACCAATCCTAATTCACCTTTTGCCAACGTCAAGGTCCGCATGGCGGCTGAGTATGCTATCAACAAGGAAAAACTTGCCCAGACCGTAGGCCAGGGTTACTACAATGCCTGGTACCAGTTGGCCGGCGGTTCTCAGTCTGCCTTCGATCCCAATTTCCAGGGCCGTGTCTATGATGTGGAAAAGGCCCAGGAACTTCTTGAGGAAGCCGGTTACGGAAACGGATTCAAAACCAAACTTATCTGCGGCACGAACCTTGCCGGTGACGAACTTCCGCTTATCCAGGCCGACCTCGCCGTTGTTGGCATAGATGCGGAAATCCAGACCGTCAGCATCAACGAATGGATCGACCACGAGACCAACGGTTGGCCGGAAGGCCTTCTCGAATCCCCGATGGCTTTCACCGAGCTTTACGGCATCGATGTGAACCGCTACTTCCGCACTCCCGCTGCCCCGAACTGGTCGGACGGCATCTACTGGGACAGCCTCTATCGTACTGCTGAACTCGAAGCTCTCTGCCAGGAATACTTCAACCTGCCTCTGGGTGAGGAAGAAACCGCCAAGGCCCGTGAAATCGTCCAGTGGCTCTTCGACAACTGCTCTTTCATCCCGCTCTGGGACGCAGAAGCAATCGCTGTACGCCAGAACTGGGTCAAGGACATGGCTCTTCCCCTGGCTGCCGGACCCGTCGGCTGGGATTACTGGAACACCTGGATTGAACCGCACGACTAACGCGTGTAACCGTACAGGTAAGGATAACTGAATAAATAGAGGCGGCGGCGCCGGACTTGGGTTCCACCGCCGCCTCTTCTCTTCAAGAACTATAGAGTAAGGAGAAGAGCATGACGAACAAGTATGAAAAATTCATCCTGCGGGAACCCACCAGGCCGTACCTGGAACGCCTGGCAAAAATGGGAACTCCCAAAACCATCCAGGAACAAAGGGCCAAGGGCAACTATTTTGACAGCACCTACATGTTCCACCTGGACAACCAGGTACTCCCGGGCGGGTTTTACACGGACGTCCACCTCATGCAGGAGATTCACGGGGACGGTGGAATGCAGACCGAGATCGCCCATACACACGACTTCGGGGAGACGCTCGGCTTCCTCGGGACCGATGTTAAAAACCCTCGCGACCTCGGCGGCGAACTCGAACTATGGCTCGAAGATGAAAAATATTTCATCGATTACAGTTGCCTGATATTCGTTCCCGCGCACATGAAGCATCTTCCACTTATCTTCAAGCGTATCGACCGGCCGTTCTTTTTCTGGACCGCCAGCGACAGCAAGGACTATGGCAGGACATCCGGTAACGAATACTAAGTACTGGCAGTGCGTAAACCATCGGCGCCTAGTAAAGCCGCCCGGACGGCCGGCTTTTTTGACCGTGCTATATTCTGGTGGGCGTCGTCAGTAATTGCTTAGATCAAGCTGGAAAATGGAACGGAATTATCGTATAATGAAACTGGTAGTGGAAATATGGTGACAAAACTGGTCCCGGATTCCTGTTAAAGAAACTTCTTGAACCCGGCTACTCAACTGAAGACCGTTCATGCCAGACCCTCCGGTATGACCGGTCTTCCTCTTTTTTTTTAGTCCCATACATTCAAACCGGACCGGCCATAAATCTGCGTTTTCAGGGTACTTCTGGTGCGGTGGCGAATATAACTTGTTCTCTAAATGCGCAAACCATTAACGTAACATCTCCAACAGCTTGAAATATTACGCAATATGCGTTATACTAAATAGTGTAATACTCATTGCGTCGCACGAGGTCTTCTTCCATGCAGACAACTCTTCCCAGCAGCTCACCGGCCTGTATCGCCACTACCCCTCAACCGGTTCCAACCCGGCGTCATGCCGTCAATCTCATTGCTTCCTTCCTGGTGATGTGTTGCGCTGGGTCGGTTTATGCCTGGAGCATCTTCGTGCCGCCATTATCCCGCGAGCACGGTTTCACCACCGCCCAGACGCAGCTCATTTTCGGTCTTATCATCGCGTGTTTCTCAATTTCGAGCATTTTTTCCGGCAGAATTGGGCAGCGCCTGGGAATAAAAACTACGGTTTCCATCGGGGCGGTATTGTTCTCCGCGGGTTACCTGGTTGCATCTTTTTCCGGCGGTAATTTTTGGCTGACCGTTCTCGGCATCAGCGTTCTTTCCGGCGCCGGTATGGGGTTTGCGTATATTACGGTACTGTCAAATCTGGTAAAGTGGTACCCTTCTCACCGTGGGTTGGCGACCGGTCTGGCGGTAGCTGGTTTCGGGAGTGGGGCCATACTGCTGTCCCAGGCTGCCCAGCCTTTCCTGAACCACGGGATGGAAGTACTGACCATATTCCGTTTTGTCGGTATCATCTACGGTGTCCTGTTCCTGAGTTGCGCCCTGCTTATATCCCAGGCTCCCAACCGGGGGATGGAAAAGAAAGAAAACCCGCTGCTGTTGAAGTCTCTTATCAATGACCGCAGGTTCCGGGTGCTGTTGTTTGTCTTCTTTGCCGGGTCTTTTTCAGGGATGATGCTGATCGGCAATCTCAAGCCACTGGCCCTATCTTACGGGGCGGATGCCGGGGTGATAGGTATCGCCATCGTCATCGTGTCCATCGGCAATGCATCCGGCCGGATCATCTGGGGATATATCTTCGACCGTATCGGCGGCATGCTCTCCGTAGTCACCGCGCTCTCGGTGCTGTCCATACTGATGCTGCTATTGCCGGTAGCTCTTCCCGGTCCCATCAGTTTTATCGTTCTCTGTCTCGTCATCGGGCTTTTCTTCGGCGCCAACTTTGTGATATATGCCTCTGACGTGTCGCACAAGTACGGGGTCGGCCAGGTAGGCTACATCTATCCGCTGATATCGCTCGGCTATGGAGTGGCCGGGATTCTCGGGCCCTTTACGGGCGGATGGATATACGATGTAACGGGAAGTTATTTCCCGGCGATCATGCTTTCAGCGATAGTCTGCCTGTGCGGTATGGCGGTGTACGCCGTATTCATGCGGGAAAAGAAAATCAGCCCGTTCCCGATACGGCAAGCTGGATTCAGCGTACCAGATTAGCCGCGACGATCGAACGGTGGACCTCGGAACTGCCGACATAAACCTCCGTCATCTTGGCGTCCCGGTAGAAACGTTCCACCGGCATTGATTTCATCGTCCCGAAAGAACCGTGCACCTGCATGGCCATGCGGGTGACCTCGACGGCTGTCGAGGAAGCGACCACCTTGGCCATGGACGACTCATACTGGATGCTCTGGCCACGGTCCCGGAGGAACCCCACGCGGTAGACGAGCCAGCGGGCGGCTTCTATCTTCCCGGCCATTTCCGCAAGCATCTGCTGGATGGCCTGCATTTTGGCGATGGGTCTCCCCTGCGCGATCCTCTGTTTGGCATACTGCACGGAAGCACCCAGGGCGGCCTGGGCCACGGCGACGGCCTGCATGGCTACGCACATTCGCTCGACGCTGATGGCCTCCAGCAGGATGGCGAACCCCTTGCCCTCTTCACCGAGGAGGTTTTCCCGGGGGACATAGAGATCGTCGATGTTAACGATGGAAGCTCCCATGCCGCGGATACCGATCGTCTCCAGGACTTCCTGTACGGTAAAACCCGGTGAAGATGGTTCGGCGATGAAGCAATTGAGGCCTTCGCCGTCAGACCGGGCAGCGAAGAGCAGCACCTTGCGGAGCACCGGCGCCAGGGACATGAACATCTTTTGTCCGGTAACCAGATACCCATCGCCCTGCTGCCTGCAGACGGTTTTTATCATCCTCGGGTCTGAGCCGGTATCCGGCTCGGTAAACCCGATACCGCCGAGTTCCCTGCCGCCAGCCAGCGGGGTAAGCAGTCGCTTCTTCTGTTCTTCCGTCCCGAAGCGGTAGATGCCTTCCTGGGGTACGTTATTGACCGCCATGACCGCGCCCGCGGAGACGGAAGCTTCACAGATCTGTTCCAGTACCAGGAGGAACCCAAGATAGCCGGTTCCCTGGCCGCCGTACTGAGCCGGATAGGGGAGGCCTCTGAACCCGAGGTCTGCGAAGCGGGCCGCCAGATCCAGCGGTACCTCGTTGTTCCGGTCGATCTCCGCCGCGCGCGGCGCCACTTCTTTCTGCGCAAAATCCCGGGCCATGGCCTGCAGCATTTTTTCCTGTTCGCTGAGTGAAAAATCCATGAGATATCTCCTTCCGGGGGCTCAATGTAATTATACTATAGGAGATTCGGTTTGTTCCGGTTTCCCGTCCTGTCCGGCTGTCTTGTCAACGGCCTTCTTCACACCGTAATATACAAAGTGATGAAAGATAAATTGAAGAAAGCCCTCGCCGTCAGGACCAAAATCACTTTGGAACACCGCGACCGCATACCGGCGGCCGTGCTGATACCGCTGTATAAGAGCTGCCGGAAAGACCATATCGTCTTCATCAAGCGGACTGGACTGGTATCGACGCACAAAGGGCAGTATTCGTTCCCGGGAGGGGCCAGGGATTTGACGGATGACAGTTTCCTGGAGACCGCCCTGCGGGAGAGCAACGAGGAGATCGGATTGCGGCCCGAGGACGTTGAGATCCTCGGTGAAATGGATGATGAAGTTACCACGACGTCCAACTATATGGTCACTCCGTTCGTGGGATTCATACCATGGCCGTACGTGTTCACCCTGAACGAATGGGAAGTGGAAAGCGTCCTCACTGTACCGCTGGATTACCTGCTGGACGAGGCATGTCTCACACTGGATACGGAAGAACTCGAGGGCGGGACCATCCCCTCATATTCGTATGATTACAATGGGCACATCATCTGGGGGGCAACAGCCCGGATACTCCACAAGCTGCTGGACATCATCAAAGGTCTGCCTGCATAACAGCAGTCACCCGGAGTAAGAGCCAACATCATAAGGGAATCCGGTCTCGTCGCTGCTCGTGGTTACACCAAACGCAATGTCTAGACCAGTTGACAGTCCTTAAGGATGAGGTTCTTGCTGAAGCCGTCGTAGAGCCCTCGTACGGACACCTCACGGCCTTCATCGAGCCGGATAAGCTGTGGTACGGCGGACTTATCGAAGACGCAGCGGACGCTCCAGGAACCTTTCTGCTTCAGGCTTTCAAGGATGATGTAGCGGACGTCGATATGATCACGCACGAAGACCTTGGAAACCTGGCCGTATACGATGATGGTCTTACCCTGGAACGCAGCACCGGCGGCTTTATGGTCCTGACTGAACAGTTCGTTCAACTGGTCGACGGTCAATTGCGTACCGTTCTTGATGTTCGAGAGCGTAGGCGTAGGGACATCGGCAGGGGGCGCGGGCGCTGCAGCCGGAGCAGGCTCCGGCGCTGACACCGGGGGAGCTTCTGCGGCAGGCGGGGGCGTTATGATGGTCTCCGGCTCCGGGGCTACAATAGGAGCTTCTTCAGGCGTAGGTCCCGGCTCGAGTTCGTGCGACGGTTCGAGATAAGGCGCCGGCGGCGGTGTTATGATAGGCTCGGATTCCGGCTCCGGCTCCAGTTCTGGTTCCGGTTCTGGCGGGGTTTCAGGCGCGTTTTGTCTCCCGGATTGCGGGACAGCATATGCTTCGGAAGCCTCTATTCCCTCCGGCTCGTCCTGTTCTATGTCTTCATAAGACTCGAATTCAGGTTCGGACGATTTCCATTGGGCTTTTTGCTCTTCCTGCAGTTCCCTGTAGGTCTTATCCAGTGCTTTGTAAGCCTTGGAAATCAAGGGGTAACCGCACCACTGGCAGGCCCAGTCCTTGGTACGCATAGTGGATCTTCCGCAATTTGGACAGTCCGGCATATCAGCACCTCATCACAACATTATACGTACATGAGACGGCTTGTCAACAACCAAAAGGCGCAAATTTACCAGGATATTGCACGTATGAATATCAGCCCCATATGGATGAGACTAAACTCACAGACAATCAAGCCGAATCAGTAAATACTTAATAGTATATTATTAAGTTTATTCAAATTGATTTGACACATTTGCTTAGGCTGGTTATACTGTTATTGGGCAAAGGTGGAACAACAGAATGGCTTCTAAAGACTATTACGAGATACTGGGGCTGAAGAAGGGCGCGACGGAAAAGGAAATCAAGCAGGCTTACCGGCGTCTGGCCCGTAAACATCATCCGGATGTAAATCCCGGGGATTCTACGGCTGAGGCTAAATTTAAAGAAGTCAACCAGGCCTATGAAGTCCTTTCTGACCCTGAGAAGCGCCAGAAGTACGATAAATACGGTGATAAATGGCAGTATGCCGACCAGTTCGAGGAAGCACAACGCCAGCAGGCGCAGTACCGGCAGTATGGTACACCCGGCGGTGAGACCTTCCATTTCGGCGGTGACATCGGCGGCATGGACAGTATCTTCGACGAACTGTTCGGCGGTCGCCGGGCAGGTTATTCAAGAAGGGCCCAGCCACAGCGCGGCCAGGACCTGGAAACTGAAGTGGAAGTGACGCTGGAAGAAGCAGCAGCCGGCACGGCCCGTACGATCAGCCTGCAGGCCCAGGAACCGTGCTCGACGTGCAAGGGGACCGGAGAAATCCAGAACGTGGCTTGTTCGGTCTGCCGCGGGGCAGGGTTCGTAGCGGGTGTGAAACGGCTGGAAGTGAAGATACCGGCCGGGGTCCAAACGGGTTCACGGGTGCGTGTGGCCGGCCAGGGCCAACCGAATTTCAGCGGCGGGCAGGCTGGAGACCTCTTCCTTAAAGTGACGGTATTGCCTCACGCACAGTTGGAACGGCATGGAGATAACCTCCATGTCAATATACCGGTGCCGTTAACGACGGCGATACTGGGCGGAGAAGTCCAGGTGCCCGGTCTCAAAGGCAGGCTGGCGCTCCGCATACCTCCGGAAACCCAGAACGGCAAGGTCTTCCGCCTGAACGGCCAGGGCATGCCTCACCTCGGTAAGGCCACCCGCGGCGACCTCATGGCGAAAGTGAATGTTCTGCTGCCGGAAAACCTGACGGAAAAAGAGAAAGAGCTATTTAGACAGTTGAATCAACTCAGGCAGTCATGACGAGGGGTGAGGTAGTATGAGCAAAGAAAACATGGACATGGAACCGCGTTACGTTATCAGTATCGCCGCCCGCATGCTGGATATGCAGACGCATACGCTGCGCTATTATGAAAAAGTAGGTATTGTGACGCCGCATCGTTCCCGGGGCAACATACGCCTTTATTCCGACCGGGACATCGCTTTACTGCAGAGGGTCAAAGCCCTCGTGGATGACATGGGCATCAACCTCCCCGGCGTCGAGGTCATACTGAGAATGGTGGAAAGAATGGAGGACATGCAAAGAGAACTGGAAGAGGCGCGGAAGGAACTCGAGGACTGGAGGGATAGAGAGATATGAAACAGGAGCGTTTTACCGAACAGGCACAACAGGCGATACAATCGTCCCAGCAGATGGCGATGCAGTTCAAGCACAGCCAGTGGGACGTCGAGCACATATTCATGGCATTATTGACACAGCGCGAAGGTCTGGTAGGCCAAATCCTCAAGGAAATGGGCGTGGATATAGAAGCCGCCCGGGACCAGGTTGACGAAGTCTTGGAAAAAGCACCCAAGGTCGAGTACCAGACCGGGCAGATATACGCTACGCCGCGTGTGGCGCAGATGATGCAGACGGCGGACCAGGAAGCCCAGCGGCTGAAGGACGATTTCATCAGCACCGAGCACCTGCTCATCGCCATACTTGACGATGAAAAAGGCGATTCAGCTAGGATACTCTTCGGGCAGGGCGTGACCAAGGAAAAATTCTATGCGGCCCTCCAGAAGTTCCGTGGCAGCCACCGCGTAGAAGACCAGCAGGCGGAGAGCAAGTACCGCTCCCTGCAGAAATACGGCCGCGACCTCACGGAAATGGCGCGGCAGGACAAGATAGACCCGGTCATCGGGCGTGAAGAAGAGATAAAGCGCGTCATGCAGATATTGACCCGGCGGACAAAGAACAACCCGGTCATCGTCGGGGACGCCGGCGTCGGCAAGACGGCCATTGCGGAAGGGCTGGCGCTGAAGATAGCCGCGGATGACGCCCCGGACCGGCTGAAAGGCCGGCGGGTGATCGCGCTCGACATGGGAGCCCTCGTGGCCGGCAGCAAGTTCCGCGGAGAGTTCGAAGAGCGGCTCAAGGCGGTCATGGACGAGGTCCGTGCCGCCAAGGGTGAAGTTATCCTGTTCATCGATGAAATCCATACCGTGGTCGGGGCCGGCGCTGCCGAGGGTTCCATCGACGCCAGCAACATGCTCAAACCGGCTCTTTCCCGCGGTGAATTGCAGTGCGTCGGCGCGACGACGATAGATGAATACCGAAAGTACATCGAGAAGGACAAGGCGCTGGAACGGCGCTTCCAGCCGGTCTATGTCGATGAACCTTCCCTGGATGAAACACTGGAGATCCTGCGCGGCCTGCGCCCGAAATACGAGGCGCACCACAAGATAAAGATTACCGATGAAGCACTGGAAGCGGCTACCAAGCTGAGCCGGCGGTATATCACCGACCGGAAGTTGCCGGACAAAGCCATCGACCTCATCGATGAGGCGGCCAGTAAGTCCCGCATTGATAGTGAACTGGCGCCGCCGGAGGTCAAGAACCTGGAGCAGCGTATGAACCAGTTGACCAACGAAGAGGAAGCTGCTTCCCAGCGGCAGGACTACGAACAGGCTGCTAAACTGAAGCAGGAGCGGGCCAGGGTACAGCACGAGTACAACGAAGTTAAGAGCGAATGGCTGAAGCGTGAAAAGATCAGCAGCGAGGTCACCGGCGAGCAGATAGCCAGCTTGATTTCCAACTGGACCGGCATCCCGGTCTCGCAGATGTTGGAAGGCGAAGCGGAGAAACTCGTCCACATGGAAGACCGCATTCACGAACGCCTGATCAACCAGGAAGAAGCGGTGGGGGCGGTATCCGAGGCGATACGCCGGAGCCGGGCGGGACTGAAAGACCCTAACCGGCCCATCGGCAGCTTCATGTTTCTCGGGCCGACCGGCGTGGGCAAGACTGAGCTGGTCAAGACGCTGGCATGGTTCCTCTTCGATGACGAGAACGCCATGGTCAGGCTGGATATGTCCGAGTACCAGGAACGCCATACGGTCTCCCGGCTCATCGGGGCGCCGCCCGGATACGTCGGCTACGAGGAAGGCGGCCAGTTGACCGAGGCGGTGAGACGCCGACCGTTCCGCGTCATCCTGCTCGATGAAATCGAAAAGGCGCACCCTGAAGTGTTCAACACGCTCCTCCAGATCATGGATGACGGGCGTTTGACGGACGGGCAGGGCCGGACCATCGATTTCAAGAACACGGTCATCATCATGACGAGTAACGCTGGCGTCGAGCAGATACGGCGGGACGGACAGATGGGCTTCCTCGCCAAGAAGGCCGATGCAGATACGACGCGGACCTACGAACTGATGAAGGACAAGGTCATGGCTGAGGTTAAAAGATTGTTCCGTCCGGAATTCCTTAACCGGCTGGATGAGGTTATCGTCTTCCATGAGCTGACCGAAGAGCAGTTGCGGGAGGTTGTGGACCTCATGGTGAATGAGCTTGAGGAAAGGCTGGGTGAGCGGGAGTTCGGCATGGAACTGACGGATGAAGCCAAGTCATGGGTAGCCCGTGAAGGGTACGACCCGGTCTACGGCGCGCGGCCATTGAGAAGGGTCATCGAAAGGTATATCGAGAACCCGCTTTCCAGCATGGTGCTGAGGGGTGAACTGAAGCCTGGAGATGTGGTTAAGATAGACTTGAACGAAGAAGGCAAAGGCTTGACGTTCCAGATCAGCCAGCCGGTGGAAGCGGCAGTCTAACCCGCGAGGCAAGAGTTACAGAAGAGTCCCGGTCATCAATCGGGACTCTTCTTGTTTTAGCAGCGAACAAATCACCGATGTGTCACGTATGCTCGATTTCCAGGCTAAGTAGACTGGACTTAACTCTCAATGTATAATATAGTCACATTTATGGGGAACGATAGCCAGCAAGACTCCCGAACCGCCGGACCTGAAAGTCCCTCCCCCAAGGAAACAGCCAGGAGAAAACGCGCTAAAACATGGGCGTATATCCTGGGGGTCCTTGGTATAGTTCTTACTATCCTGATGACCCTGGGTATCATTTTTTACCAGGATGAAGTAGAAAACCTCAAACACTACGGCTACCTGGGGGCATTTTTTATCAGTATTCTCGGCGGGGCCACCATTATCGTTCCTGTTCCGATGCTGGCGGTGGTCTTCGCGCTGGGCAGCGCTATGCAGACCGTCTGGCAGGTAGCCCTGCTGGGACTTTCCGCAGCCCTGGGTGAACTTATCGGCGCGATAACCATCTACATGACCGGACAGGGAGCCGGTAGAGTGCTCAGCAGTTCCACCGCCAAGAGCGGGCGGATGCAGGCCGCATATGAGAAGATGCTGGGGATAATGGAACGCCGCGGCCCGCTGACATTGTTTATTGTTGCATCCGTCGTTAACCCGTTTTTTTACCCTGCGGCCATGGCAGCCGGGGCTCTCCGCATGGGCTGGAAAAAATACTTGCTCATCGTATTGGCCGGCAAAATCATCAAGTCCATGACCGTGGTATACCTCGGGTATTTCGGCTTGAAAGGTATCCTGCGGGCGATCGGCCTGAACGTATGAAGCACCTTTTTGGGCCTGTTATTCTTCTTTGATCGTTACCTTGAGTATCTTGTCTCCCGGTTGCCTGGCGGTGGAGGGGTCGCGCGGGGAGATGCTATCCAGTACATCCTTGCCTTCGATGAGTTTCCCGAAGACCGTGTGGTGATTGTCGAGGTGAGGTGTGGCTACATAGGTTATGAAAAACTGGGAGCCGTTGGTGTTCGGACCGCGGTTGGCCATGGACAATGTCCCTACCTGGTGTTTGCGGGAAGAGAATTCATCTGAAAAACTGTAGCCCGGACCACCCGCGCCGGTCCCTGACGGATCGCCGCCCTGTACCATAAAACCGGGGATGACGCGGTGGAACGTGGTGCCGTCATAGTAGCCCTGGCGTGCCAGGAAGACGAAGTTATTGACGGTTTTAGGGGCATCCTTGGCGAAGAGTTCCAGGACGAGATCGCCTTTTTCTGTTTCCATCACCGCGGTGTACTTCTTTTTGGCATCGATTTCCATCTCAGGCGGGGTTTTCCATTGCATAACGGACCTCCAAATTCAGTAGTAGTAGTGCCGGCGCACCGGCCGAAGGGGCCTACACATAGTGTAAGGCATCCTGATGAGACAGGCAATGAAGTGAGACTATTTGCCAGACAAAAGAAAAGACCCGGCTGACGAACCGGGTCTTTTCCTTCCGGGCCATTATCAAGCTGGGGAACAACTTGATTAATCTACTAAGAGGATAGCACCCGTGGAATAAACATATCATAAACGGAAGCCGGGGTGAAATAAACAACAGCTATCATTTTCCGGGTGTAGGAGAGGCGAGATTCTTGCCAGAGTTCTACACTCTATGATAGAGTATAAATGTCCGCACGGGGCCGTAGTTCACTTGGGAGAACGTTTGACTGGCAGTCAAAAGGTAGGGGGTTCGAATCCCCCCGGCTCCACCAAAGGTATCAATAGGTAGTACTGCTATTCGATCCTTCCCTGATGGCAAGGGCAGCTTGTGAATCACTTTCACCTTGTCGCCGTTAATTTCGATTCGCTTGATGAAAGAGCGTAGAAACGCTT
>CAZQQL010000015.1:23003-40047 GCA_964595455.1 uncultured Dehalococcoidaceae bacterium | reverse complement strand
GCCCGCCAGGCCTACCGGGAACGCGTTACCCGATTTGTGAAGACTATCAAACATGAAGAACCGGACCGCGTGCCGGTCAACCTCCCCGCCGGGTACCTCCCGGCTTCCTGGGCCGGCTACAGCCTCGGGGAGTGCATGTATGACTACGATAAGCTCGCCGACGCCTGGCTGCGCTTTAACCGGGAACTGAAGCCGGATACCGCTTCCGGTCCCGGCCTCGTCTATCCCGGCCGCGTCATCGACATCATCGGCCATAAATTGCACAAGTGGCCGGGCCGCGGCCTGCCGGAGAACGCTCCCATGTACCAGTACGTGGAAGGCGTCTACATGGAGGCGGACGAGTACGACGACTTCATGCAGAACCCGACTGATTACTGGCTGCGCACGTTCCTGCCTCGAACCGCTGGCGCTTTTACGGGCTTCCAGTACCTGGCCGGTTTCAACCCCGTCCTGACCAACCCGCTCGGCTTTGTCATGTCCGCTTCACGTCCGGAAGTCCAGGAATCGCTCCAGGCGCTGCTCGACGCCGGGACGGAGATCCGCAAGTGGGGCGAAGCGGTAGGCCGCTGCGGGCGCACCCTGCTGGAAGAAGGCTATCCCGCCTTCGGCGGCGGTATGGCCGGCGCGCCGTTTGATAACCTCTCGGACGTCCTGCGCGGCACCAAGGGCATCGTCGAAGACATGTTCCGCCGCCCGCAGAAGATACTCGAGGCCGTGGAACGGCTCGTGCCCATCATCGTCAAAGGGGCCATACGCAGCGCCGATGCCTCTCTCTGCCCCATCGTCTCGATGCCGCTCCACAAGGGCGAAAAAGGCTTCATGTCCCCCAAACAGTTCGAGAAGTTCTACTGGCCCACCCTGAAACAGGTGCTCCTCGGCATGATCGAGGAAGGCCTTGTCCCCATGCCCTTTGCGGAGGGGAGTTACGAGCCGCGGCTTGACCTCATCGGCGACCTCCCGAAGACCGGCGTTATCTGGTACTTCGAGGTCATGGACATGAAGAAGGCCAAGCAGACCATCGGCGATACCTGCACCATCGCCGGTAATGTCCCGGCTTCGATACTCGTTACCGGCACGCCGGAGCAGGTCAAGGCGAGCTGCAAACAGCTCATCGAGGACTGCGCTCCCGGCGGCGGGTATATCCTGACCGGCAGCGCCGGCATGAACAACGGGCCGGTCGCCAGTCTCCACGCCATGATGGAAGCCGCCAGGGAATACGGAACGTACCGTTAATTAGGTATAATTAACGTATCCATCACCGGATGTCGGTGTTATAATCATAGGGGTTTACCAATACGCTCGAAACCGGTGGTTCGAAGGTAATCCGGATTTCTCAGTTGCCTGCCATACACGATGTGGAGGTCCGGTGAACATACAAGCAGTAATATTTCTTAGTTAGGAGTATGCAGCAATGGAGACCAAAGTATCCACTCCCACCAGAGAAGTCGTCATTTCCTATGACAAGCCCACCGTCATCATCGGGGAACGCATCAATCCCACCGGCCGCAAGAAGCTGACCGCCATGCTCAAGGAAGGCGATCTTTCCATGCTGGAAAAAGAAGCCAAAGAGCAGACGGAAGCCGGCGCCCAGATCCTGGACTGCAATGTCAACGCCCCCGGCGTCGATGAT
Organism: uncultured Dehalococcoidaceae bacterium; assembly: GCA_964595455.1. Lineage (GTDB taxonomy): Bacteria > Chloroflexota > Dehalococcoidia > Dehalococcoidales > RBG-16-60-22 > DAOUEG01. Next base: position 38,417 of record CAZQQL010000015.1, on the reverse strand, counting down.
ACCAAGCTCCTCCCGGAAGCGATCAAAATGATCCAGTCCTACGTCGATACCCCTCTCTGCATTGACAGCCCCAACTTCGAAGCCCTCAAAGCCGGCCTCAAGGTCTACAAGGGCAAGCCCCTCCTCAATTCCGTGAGCGGCGAAACACACTCCCTGGAGCGCGTTCTGCCCCTTGTGAAGGAATACGGCGCGGCCGTTATCGGCCTGGCCCAGGACGACGAGGGCATCCCCAAGACCGCGGACAAACGCGTGGCCGTGGCTTACAAAATCGTCGAAGCCGCTGACAAGATCGGCATTCCCAAGGAAGACATCATCATCGACGTGATGACCTACTCCATCGGCGCGGAAGCCAAGTCCGGCCGGGACGTCCTCGAAGCGCTGTACCGCATCCGCACCGAACTCGGCCTGAACATGACGATGGGCGCCAGCAACATCTCCTTCGGCATGGCGGACCGCCCGCTCCTGAACGCTGCCTGGCTGGCCATGGTCATCAATGCCGGCGGTACGGCCCTGATCGCGGATGCCCGCGTTATCATGCCGACCGTGCTCGCCGCTGATCTCGTACTCGGCCGCGACCGCTTTGCCCGCCGCTACCTGGAAGGCTATCGCAAACGCGAAGCCGCCAAGGCCGCGAAGGCCCAGTAAGCGGTTGACACCCCTGGAGAAGGGGTATATACTTAAAGATGTGCCTTGACGCGGGGTAGAGCAGTGGTAGCTCGTCGGGCTCATAACCCGGAGGTCGCAGGTTCAAATCCTGCCCCCGCTACCAAAGAAGACCATAGCCCCCGGAGAAATCCGGGGGCTTTTTCGTTTATCAGTTATTCCAAAATACATCATGCCTGACTAAATTTTTTTGTTTTTACGTTCATTTCAGGGTTTTTTCTCTTGACAAGACGCTCGTTAAGTAGTGAAATAACATATACGCTAATTTTACCATCCCCCTGGTGTTGTTTTTTTACTCATGCATGGAGGTCTGTAGCGACTACACCCAAACCTCATCAAATTTGAAGGGTTTGAAATAAAGCAGGCAATAGGAACCGGCGCCACTCCTAGACTTGACCAGGTATTCCATGCTCACGTTTAAGGAGGGAACAATGAAGAAGCTAGGCCTTTTCCTGATCATTCCACTACTTGTCATCGGTCTGGTGCTCAGCAGTTGCGGCGAGGAAACGACAACCCAGCAGACTACCCAGACCCAACAGACTACCCAAACCCAGCAGTCTACACAGACCCAACAGACCACCAAGACGACCCAACCTTCCCAGCAGACCACCCAGACCCAGCAACCGACCCAGACCGCGGCCAAACCATATGGTACGTTGCGTGTTGCCCAGACTGACTTCGGGGAAGAGACATTCGATCCGAATAACAATACCGCTACCTGGGGCGCCTGCATCTTTGACAATGTCATCAACTGGAGCGCCGATGGAGAGTTGGTGGGTGAAGCGGCGGAGAGCTGGATCATCAGCGAAGACGGCATGACGTGGACCTTCAACGTACGCAAGGGAACGAAGTGGCATAACGGTGACCCCGTCACTTCCGCTGATTTCGCTTACAGCATCGAGCGTTTCATGGACCCGGAATCGACGAACCCATGGGCTCCTCGCATCCGGGAAAACTACGATTCCATGTCCACACCTGATGAATACACCTACGTTCACAAGACCAAGACCCCGGAACTTACACTGGCAGCTTCCTGGGCCGCGCTGCCGATCTTGCCCAGTAAGTATATCGAAGAGGTCGGATTCGAAGCATTTACCAACAAACCGATCGGATCCGGGCCATGGAAATATGTAAAACTGGTTCCCGAAACCACCATGGAATTCGCTGCGTATGAAGACTACTGGGATGGGGCGCCGTACTTCGAGAAATTGCTGATAACCCAGGTGCCGGAAGAAGCGACCCGCGTCGCCATGATGAAGCGGGCTGAAACCGACCTTATCCAGGTGACCATGGACAGGACCGTAGAGCTGAGAGACCTCGGTTTCCGGTTGCAGGAAATCGGGCTGCCTACGATATCCATCTACGCTCACCAGGGCACCTGGATGACCGATGGACCGACCAAGGACATACGGGTACGTAAGGCCATGTCCTACGCCATCAATCGGCAGGAAGTAATCGATACATACTTCCACGGCCTGGGACGCCCCGGTTGCTTCTGGTTCATGACTGAGATTACCTGGGGCTGGGACCCGTCCCTGGCGGCGGATCCCTACGACAAACAACTGGCATTGCAGCTATTGGAGGAGGCCGGATACCCGGATGCCTTCGCCACTCCGACTATCAGTGTCTACACCACAGAGGCGTGGTCGGAGGAGATGCTGATCTGCCAGGGTTACTGGGAACAGGTAGGACTGGATGTGGAGGTGCAGGTCGTCGAAACGGGCAAGTTCTTTGACCTGATGTTCTCCCGGGCCGACAGCCCGGATGCTGAATGCGTGGGGCAGATCTGGCCCTGGATAAATCCCACCGTGTTCCAGAATGTCTACCACTCCTCCAACATGTTCACATCAATAGGGGTGCATACAACCTGCAACGACCCGGAAATGGACGAACTCTATAACGCCGTACTTGCGGAAACGGACATAGAACGGCAGGAGCAGCTCTGGACCGAATTCATGATAAAAGGGCACGAAATGGGCATCGTGACCGGTCTGTGGCAGGTACCCACGTATTGGGTGGTGAGTCCGGAACTCGGAGACTTTACCAAGAGGGCGCACATTTTCTGGACGAACGCCCTGTTCGCGGTCACGCACGCGGAATAAGTTAGAGTAGTTTTAAAAGAAAATAGTAGTGTTTCATGAGCCGGAACGGGGGCTGCGGGAGGTTTGCATCCCTTCTGGGGCCCCTGTTCCGGAGTAGTTGCGCCGTAAATAGCATTCGGGCATAAGTTAATGGCGGGAATCGAGGCGCTTTGCTTATAAGAAAACACATGGTGCAAGTAAATGTAATCCGTTACGGCGCCGACAGGAAATGTAAATGGGCCGTTTTATAGTAGTACGATTACTTCAATCGCTGATAGCCCTGGTAGGTATCGCCGTGCTGATCTTTACCATGGTCCGGGTTTCCGGAGACCCGGCCCTGATGCTGGCAACGGCTACCTCTACGGAAGAAGACATCCAGCGGATCCGGGTCAATCTGGGTCTCGATAAATCAATCCCCGAGCAATTCTGGATTTTTGTTACAGACGTTATTAAAGGCGACCTGGGCGATTCGCTGTTCAAGAAAAAGCCGGTCACCGGCATGATTGCCGCCGCGCTGCCTAACTCCATCAAGCTGACCCTCCCCGCCTGGGCGATAGCCATGCTGGGAGCGCTCGTCCTGGGGATCCTGGGGGCTACCCGGCGTGACGGTCTAATAGATAACGGAGTGAAGTTCATTGCAATCCTGGGGCAGGCGTTGCCCGGTTTCTGGGTGGCCATCGTGGCGGTCTTTTTCTTCTCCGTAAAATGGCAGGTTTTGCCCACCTCCGGCATGGGCGGCATCGACCATTATGTCCTGCCGGTCCTCACCCTGGGTTTCTTCCTCCTGCCGGGAATGATGCGCCTGGTGCGTTCCAGCATGATGGATGTGCTTGACAGCGAGTATGTCAAGCTGGCCAGGATCAAAGGCGTCCCGGAGAGGATCGTCATCTGGAAACATGCCCTGAGAAATGCCCTGATTGCCCCCCTGACAGTAGCCGGCATGCTCTTTGCCGGTTTGATAACCGGGGCCGTCATCATCGAAACGGTGTTTAACTGGCCGGGTATAGGCTGGATCCTGGTGGAAGGGGTACTGGCGCGCGATTTCCCCCTCGTGCAGGCTATCACTATCATGGTCGCGGTCATCGTGCTCGGGATAAATTTGCTGGTGGATATCGTCTACGCGTATATCGACCCACGGATAAGGTACCAGAGGACGTAAAAAGGGGTGCAGATGGTAGCAAAAGATTCAGCCGCCGGGATCACGTCTCCTCGGGTCGCCAGCGGTCTCTCTCTCAGGGTACGAGTGCTAAAGAAATTATCCCTCATCATCCCCTTGATCATATTGTCACTCATGATTCTCATGGCTATTTTTGCCGACCTTTCCTGGCTCGGCTTCCCTGAAATTCGTCTTTCACCGTACGATCCCGTCCGGATTTCATTGGTGGACAGATTGGAGCCGCCCTTCTGGGCTGAAGGCGGCAGCACGGAACATATCCTGGGAACGGACAAGATGGGCCGCGACATCCTGAGCCGCCTGATTTTCGGCGCCCGGATATCGCTCAGCGTATCCTTATTGGTGATAGCGGTCACCAGCGCAATCGGAACGGCGCTGGGCATACTCGGCGGCTACCTGGGAGGCCGTACCGAAGCCTTCCTGATGAGGATAACCGATATCAGCATGGCCTTCCCCGCGATACTGGTAGCCATGCTCCTGTCCGTCAGCATGGGGCCTTCCTTTGCCACCGTGGTCATTGCCATTTCCCTGCTCGGCTGGGCACCTTATGCCCGTCTGATACGTGGGGAAACCTTGAGACTGCGCCAGGAAGAGTTCGTCGAGCAGGCCCGTATCATCGGTACTTCGACCATTAAAATAATGTTCCGGCACATCTTTCCCAATATCGTCAATCCCCTGATTATCATCATGACCCTGCAGGTAGGCCTGCTGATTATCACGGAAGCTTCCTTGAGCTTCCTCGGGGTCGGTATCCCGCCGCCGGCGCCGTCCTGGGGCAATATGGTCAATGACGGCAGGAACCTGTTTGATACCGCCTGGTGGATCTCCACGTTCCCGGGCATCGCCATCGGACTGGTCGTTCTTTCCGGTAACTTCCTCGGCGACTGGCTGCGCGATAAGCTGGACCCGAGATTGAGGCAGCTTTAAACCGGTTGTGTATGGCAGCCTGGCAGGGGAGATGATCCCGTAACGCCGGTCAATGGCACGTGTCATATCGGCCATGGGTTTTCTTTGTCCTCTTAACAACACCCTGACGGCTTTCTTTCCCCGTGACTGACATCAATCAATCTTTTCCTGGTAAAACCCAATACCGGATGCTCATCTCCTTTTTTTGCTTGGTTGCTGCGCTATCAACGGCTCCCGCAATTGGACAACCAAATCGATGCTGTATTAACATTGATAGACATTTGGTTTCCAAATGGACACTACACCAAGGAGAAGAAATTGAGCACATCGGAATTCGACAAATACGTCATCCAGGACCTGAGTAAATCCCCTTTTTCTGCGGAAGACCTCAAAAGATACAATGAAAGAGCCACGAGGATTTTATGGCTGGATGATAAGGTAGTGCCGGGATCCGCCTTCCAGATGGGGTGCGCATGGTACAGGAAGCCTATCCTGGGAGGCCCGAAACCGCATACCCATGACGTTGGGGAAATCCTGGGCTTCTTCGGCTGCGACCCTGAAGATCCCTACAACCTTCACGGAGAGGTGGAATTGTACCTGGGCGATCAGAAGTTCACCATCAATAAAACCACCATGGTTTGGATCCCGCCCGGCTTAAAGCACTGCCCGTTGACCGTACCCCGGGTTGACAAACCCATCTTCCATTTCTCTGTGATTAAAGCCGGTCAATGGAATAGTACAGAGTTAAACGAGACCCACGAACCGGAAGCCGATTACAGCAAATATGTGGTATCGGAGCTCAAAGCCCCGGCCATGAGACCGGAATTCGTGGAAAAGTATAAAACATTTGCCACCCGGGTATTGTGGATGGACAAAAACGTGTGCCCGGGAGCATTTCAAATGAACGTCTCCTGGTACTGCAAGCCTGCCCGCCACGCTCCGGAAGCCCACGTTCACGAAGACCATGAGATTATCGCCTTCTTCGGCGGTAATCCAGAGGACCCTTATAATCTCAATGCTGAAATTGAAATGTGGATGGGCGACAAGAAATACATGTTGACCCGCAGCACGATGATGTACGCTCCGGCAGAAGTCAAGCATTGCCCTCTGATTCTCCATCGAGTGGATCAGCCGGTTTTCCATTTCTCAATCGTTACCGGCGGTACTTACGGCAATTTGGGGAAATAGCAGTAGAGCGGTTTCCGCAGACTTTCAACCTCGTGAAAAATCAGCTTGTCACGGAGTTTTCTTCCAGTGACAAGCTGATTTTTTGAACGCTGACAGCAGCAGGATGGTAAGACGAATTTTAACGCCTGACTTCTATTGCCGGTAAGCCAATATATGGTATACTGTAAGTAAGTTCAAGTTTTGGTTATTAGAGCTTCTCAGAAGCTGTCCACACAGAATCCTCGTAAGCGTTGGATGACCCAAACTACAACTGTTCCAGAAGAGAGGAGGTCATCCAAGTGAGTTTTCAGGACAAGTCCATCCAGTGTGCCGATTGCGGCGCCACGTTCACGTTCAGCGCAGAAGACCAGGAGTATTATCGCTCCAAGGGTTACACTAACGATCCCAAACGCTGCCCGGAATGCCGCCGTTCCCGCAAAACGGAACGTAACGGATCCAGCGGCGGCAACAGCTACGGAGCTCCCCGCCAGATGTACCCGGCGGTCTGTTCCGAGTGCGGCAAGAATACCGAAGTGCCGTTCCAACCCCGCGGCGATAAACCGGTCTACTGCAGCGATTGCTTCCGTAAAGTCAGTCCCCGCAGGTAAATAGCATTGACCTAACAGCATCCGGGCCGGTTTCCGGTCCGGATGCTCCCCGATTCGTACCCCCAAAACCTTGACCCTCGCAAGAAGAGCGAGATTAGTATACCCCCGGCAAGAAGGAGAACAGCATGAAAATTTACGTGGGCAACCTGGCATACGATATCACCGAAGATGAACTGACGTCCGAGTTCGGCGTGTACGGAAAAGTGGACACCGTGTCCATTCCGTTCGACCGGGACAGCGGCAGGCCGAGGGGTTTCGCTTTCGTGGAAATGCCGACGAAGTCGGAAGGAGTTGCTGCCATCGCGGCCCTGAATGGGAAAAGCCTCAAGAACCGCAACATCGTCGTGAACGAAGCCCGTCCCCGGGAAGATAACCGTGGCGGCGGCGGTTCGTACGGCAACCGGTCCGGCGGCTACCGCAGCGGCGGCGGTGGTTACGGCGGTAACCGTGGCGGCGGCCGTTCCGGCGGCAGCGGCGGCGGCAACCGGCGTCGATTCTAAGCGCTGCCCTGTATCCGGTGCCCGTTATTTTAGAGGTATCCCTACACCGGTTTGGTAAAAGCACCTTCATCTAGACCGGTTGCGAGGAAATACCATGAATATCTATGTTGGTAACTTATCGCTGGAAACGACCGAGGATGAACTGCGCCGGGAATTCTCCGGGTTTGGTGAAGTAGTGTCCGTCGTTATCATGAATGACGGCTACATCGGCTCCGGCCAGCCGAGAGGATACGGGTTCGTACAGATGGCTTCCAAGGAAGCCGGAGCGGCGGCCATCGCCGGCCTGGAAGGAAAAGTCATGCGGGAACGGCCGGTGGTCGTCGTCGAAGCGCGCCCCCTGTCCCGGGACAAGACCTGCCCAACGAGGAAGAAGCCCAGTCAGAACCGGACGGGAAAACCGCGGATCAGGGATTAACCTGTAACCAGCGGTTTTCAAACCAGGTATCAAGCAACCCCCGGAGAATTCCGGGGGTTTTTCTTTGCCTGCTTGCCGCCCGGCCTTGAATGAAGACACTCTGCGGAAGATAATGGGTGTATTCATTGGTGAAGGAGGATTGTCATGACTGTCCAGGATTTGGAAAAACGCCTTGCGGCACTCGAGGAAACGGTGAAAGCCCAAGCCTCAGAAATCGCCGAACTGAAGGATATCCAGGCCATCGAAAGGCTCCAGAGGGCTTACAACTATTACGTGGAGTATATGCTGGGGAACGAGATCATCGATTGTTTCTCGGACAGCCCGGACGTCGTGCTCGACTGGATCGAGGGTAAGTACCTCGGCAAGGAAGGCGTGAGGAGATACTTCGCCGCTGCCGCCCGAGGTGAACAGCCCCCCGAGTTCCGGCACCAGCTTATGCCCATCGCCGGGCTCATCACCTTGGGACCGGACGGCCAGCATGCCAGGGGCCGATGGTACGCGTTCGGCGGCTGTTTCATCCCGGACATCACCCGGACCTTCATCAGCGGCGTCTACGAGATGGGTTATATCAAGGAAGGCGGGACCTGGAAGATCCTCTCCATCAAGTGGGTGGTGCCGTACGCCGTCCGCATCACCGATGACATGATGCCGCCCCCAACCAACCTGGCTGCGTTCAGGGACATGCCCGGCCCCAAACCGGATGTTCCCATGGACCTCACCGATCGCCGCTATGCCAAGGGGTATATCCTGCCGTTCCACTTCAAGCATCCCGTTACCGGCAAAGAGACCACCGAGAGCGTCAGGAACGCCCGTTTAAAGCCGTTGGAAGCGGAGTAAACCGGAGCGCCGGGCCGGTTAAACCGGCCGGGGTACTTTGACACAAGCAAAAGAAAAGAAGAAAATAACTGAGATATAGCTCCACCGGACCGGAATATGAAAAGGAGGAAACATGCCGAGAAAAGCCAAGGCGCTCAAGTACGAGAAGTATTTCCTTACAGATGTCATCCGCGACAGCATGAAGAAGGAGTGGGGCGGGCAGACGATGTCAGCCGGGCAGGGCCACGAAGACATCATCCCCCACGACGCCCGGGCGCTCCCGGCGATAACCGCCGTCCGGAAGCCGTACATGTTCCATGAACCGAGCCACAAGCACCTCTTCACGGAGTATTTCATGTTCTTCGGGTCGAACCCGATGGACATGCATGACTTCGATGCGGACGTGGAATACACGTTCGGGCCGGAGCGGGAGAAGCACACCATCAATCGCCCGACCATCGTCGTTGCCGCGCCGGGCGTGTACCATTGCCCGCTGAACTACGCCAGGATCGGCAAGCCAATTTACTGCCTGGAGCTCTTCATGACCACCGGATACTCCGGCGTGGACCTGGGCGAGGACCTGAAGGAGATCCGCGTGCCGGAGCCGAACTACAACCGCTATTTCATCCGGGACGTCATCAAGGACAACAAGTGGGGCGGCGAGGGCATCTCGCTCTCGGCGGTGCCGGAACACATCATCCCGGCGGGCGCCAGGGTTTCGATGGGACTGACGGTGGTCAGGAAACCGTACATGTTCCACGCCCCCACCCACAAGCACAACTTCACGGAGTTCTTCTACTTCTTCGGCTCGAACCCGATGGACATGAATGAATTCGACGCTGAGATCGAGTTCTCCTTCGGGGAAGAGAAGGAAAAGCACATTATCAACAAACCGACGGTAGTGGTGGCGCCTCCCGGGGTCTACCACTGCCCGCTCAACTACGCCAAGGTCAACAAGCCGTTCTACTGCCTGGAACTGTTCATGACGCACCAGTACTCCGGGACTGACCTGGTACCGCAGACAACCTAGACGGTGATAAGCCCCCGGTCTCTCCGGGGGCTTTTTTGTGTATCGAGGGTTATCAAGCGTCGAAAATTTTCGATAAATGTGAATCTATAGCATTATAACATTGCATTCCGCCGCGGCTTCTTCAACAACTTGAATGACTTCTCTATAAAAAGCATTTTTATCAGCCGTCGGCGTTATACTGGGAATTGGAGCAGCAACCATATAGATGTCGTTCGATATTGTGCGTGCGCGATCAAAGGTCGAACCTGAACCAGAATACTTGGATGCTTCTTGCCACTTTTGTATCATTTCTAACCGAATACGGCGTCTTACCATCACTACTAGTTTTCCACTGACTTGATTCGCGAAACGGTCTAGAATTTTCTGAGCTTCTTCATCGTTCACTGAAGGACCTCTCCAATCTACCGGTCTTTTAATAAGCACGTATATTTGTTCACGCAGATCACCCCAGAGATCCCCCACAGGTGTAAGAGAACCATATTCTTCGGCCCACCCTTCGGCGATTCTACGATTCAAAGCCTTGACCTTTGCCCAGTGTACTTTACTCGTTCGTGGTGTAATAGACAATCCAAGTAAGCCTCGCCAATCCTCGTGGAAGGTCTGAGTCGCATCTCTTATCGCCATTGCTAAATTCAGCCTATCAAACACAGGACTCGCTTCCCCAATCACAATGTGTGTGCCTATCGAACGAATTGACTCAATCAACGCTCGCAAAGCTGTTGCTGTCTTTTTCCCCGTTTTTGTGTTAATATCGATGTTTTCGTTAATTCCATCTAAATAAAAACAGGCGGATTCAATCCGGCGACGAAGGTCCCTCTCAGCTTGTGGGCCAAGCTGATTGCTTATATACCTGATAGCGTTTTCAGCAATACTAAGAACTTGATTTTGACGATCCTTACTTGTTCTTAGATTTGGGGCTTTAACTTCATCAAAATGAGTGAATGCAATAAGCAACTTGTCTATATTCCCTGAAGAGAGGATAGCACGTAAACAGGCTATTGGAGCAGCGAGCATTGGTTGTTGAGCGTTATCCACTAAGATGATGGCATCAACCGCATCAAATCTCTCTATTAGTGCCGAGGGAATTGTCGAAGAAGACTCTGCAGAATGGCTTAATCCCTCTCCATCAATGAGAACGAGATTGGGTCTTTCATCAAGCCAATGGGGGATGAAGGGTCCGGACACTCGAATCCCGTTTACAAGGGGCGTTAATAGAGTTCCGAACCATGGAGCATAATTGCTCGAAAAGCGCCTTACTTCCTTAAGAAACGAGGATCTATCCTCATTTTGCCAGCGCCATGAGATGGGCCAATCTTGACGAGAGTATTCTAGACAATTCTCATCAAGTAGTTCGAATCTCCTCTTAATCTCCGCCATGATTTTTGTACCAATTTCCTGATACTCTAGATCGCCTTTAAGTAAAGTATCTAATTCTTCTTCAAAGAGTTCATCTGCGACCATCTGATCTGTTTCCGATTTAACCAAATCTCTAGTTAGCGTGTCTGAATATCTATTGGCTATCATTTTCACTTGCGTGAGCAATTGTCTTAACACTTCGTTGGTAGGGAGTAAGTCCATTTCAGATCCCAGACCATTTTCTGTATCGAGTGAGTCCAACTCATCATCGTCCTCCTCCTCCTCGTCTATACCTCCATTGCCTAGCACATAATTGAACCTAAAACGTAAGTCAACATGTGTTAGCATCTTACGCATTATTTCCGCATCACTTGATTTTCGATAAGCGGCAATTATTGCCGAAGATATGCATTCATCTACAGCTTCCCTTATTTCGTCCATCGAAGAAAAAGTAACCACCGCCCTAAACGGACCTTCAGAAAGGACAATTTCAGTCTCTGCAGTGGTACACCTGCCAGCTCCGATTGATGGAAATCGTTCTGTGTCAGGATCGGTTCCAAGAATTTGCCTAACTAAGGTCGTCTTGCCAGCTCCTGTTGTCCCCATGACTAGAATTTGTTTGTAGCCATTCTCTACAGTTGGCAACTTAATCACTTTTTCCCTATGGGCTGCATAACTAAGCTCAGTAGGTGCCATTGGACTAAAAAAAATGTCCACAACCCTTGGATTAAATTTAGGCGTAGCGGTTGAACGAGCGGAAAGATTCCAATAACTCGGATCAGATAATATTGTGTTCAGATCATTGGCCATAGAAATGGCGCGGACTTCATCTTGTGTTCCGAGACCCCGCTTTATTCGTAAAGGCGGTTCCCCTGTTGTTGGGTCAACTAGTACTGGGTGCCTGAAAATAATGCTCCAACCAGCTCTACCGGAGTTTGTAAGGGAGGCTACGTATTTCTTTTGCTGCAAGTCTGTCATTGACTACTCTCCTCTCACGTGGTACCAATGTAGTACCGTAATTATAAGGGAGGTAATGATGACTTGTCAAGAGGTTACGGTACCACGATGGTGCACAAGGGATCTTTGGGGGAGTTCCTTTGCCTTAAGATCAAAATATTGTTTACCTCACCGTTCCGCCAGTATCCTGAATAAAGTAGTCCGGTCCTCCGGCGGGGCAACCTCCTGCAACCGCGTTACCAGCTTCATTGCCTCTGAAGGGCAGGTCACCACGCAGCTCCTGCACTAACTTGAATTCGGTTGTTTGTTCAAAAAAGTGACAAAACGCCCTTGACGGATAAGTACAAACGTTCTATAATCATCTTGCCATGACGATAAAAGAAAAGGAAAACACGGCCGGTCCCGGTTCGCAGTCGTTCTGTAAAACAACTGAAAAAACGAAAAATCGAATGAAGCTGAGTTACCATAATACTGAAAACGAGTCCCGAGCCTGCGCAGGCTCAGAAAAGCATTCGAAAAAAAGGATTCTTCAATTTCGAATAACGAATCGCGCAGAGACCTCGCCGGGGAGCCGGACCGCTCATCCGGGGCCTTTCGAAGGATGAGCGCCAGGAAAAGGTTGACATCGCCTCAGAAAGCAGATATGCTGATTAGCGTATTACTCCCGTGGGAGGCGCCGCTATGACGTTCGGACAGGCTATCTCGGAAGCCCGCAGGGCCCGGCAGCTCAGCCAGAAGCAGCTTGCCTCGATGGTGCTGAAGGAAGACGGCAACCCTATCTCTCCCCAGTACCTCAATGACATCGAGCGCGACCGCCGTAACCCGCCCAGCGACCACCTCATCACCCGCTTCGCCGCTGTCCTGGAGGTCCCGGAAGAGTACTTCTACTTCCTCGCTCACCAGATCCCGCCCAGCTACCGTGACGATGATCCCGGCAATCCCGGCCGGGTCCGTGAAGCCTTCGAGGCCTTCGCGCGGAGCTACCGCCGTGGTAAGGGTGACGGCGAAGGATGAAGTGGGTCGCGGACTCCACCGGCCGGTTCGGATGGCGGCCCTTCTATGAACCCGCCGAACTGGATAACGAGTGCGAGCGGATTGTCTCGGCGTTCATGAGGAAGAAACGCGGCGGCTTCGAACCGCCCTTATCGACCGACGACCTCGCCGTCCTCGTCGAGCAGTCTGTCTCGGACCTCGACCTCTACGCCGACCTCACCGCGGAAGGGGAGGACGTGGAAGGCGCCACGGACTTCTTCCCGGATCGCAAGCCCGCTGTCCGGATCGCCCGGGAGCTTTCCCTGGATGTTGCCCGCCATACCCGGCTGCGCACCACGCTCGCTCATGAGTTCGGCCACGTACGGTTCCACGGCTTCCTCTGGGACGGAGCGCCCCGGTGTCCTTCTGACGACCTTGCGGACAGGATCTCGCGTGAGCGACACCGCATGGCGAAGTTCCGGCAAAAGCTGCACGGGCAGCCCGCCGATGACAGGCCCGCCGCCTTCCTCGATCTCATCTCGAAGCGTTCCCTCATCTCCCGGCGTGACTTCATCCTCGACGCCCCGGTCTCGGACTGGATGGAGTGGCAGGCCGCCTACACTGCCGGGGCTTTCCTCATGCCGGCCTCGCTGGTACGGAAGCTCATCAGCGAAGCTGGTCAGGCCGGAACGGATGAACTCATCGAGCGCGTATCAGGAACGTTCGAGGTGTCTCAAGAGGCTGCCCGGGTCCGCCTGGTCAAGCTCGGCGTTATTCAACCTGATCAGGATACTGACGCGGGTGATTCCGCTCGTCCCCGTATCAAGTACGGGGCAAGCTCTGAGCCTGTCGAAAAACAGACCTCTCCTCGATCTCACTGATTGTCACCCTTGACTTCCCGCTCCCGGCCGTGGTATGCTGATATGCTAATCAGCATATTCAGGTAATGGAGTTACCCCATGCCCCAGATCATCGTCGAGGACCTGGTCAAGACCTTCATAGTGAACCGCCGCCGGGGAGGCTTCCTCAGCCTGGCCAAAAGCGTCGTCAAGCGTGAGTACGAGACTGTCCGTGCCCTGAAAGGCGTCTCGTTCCGGCTGGAACCCGGCGAGCTCGTCGGGTACATCGGCCCGAACGGCGCCGGCAAGTCCACGACAGTCAAGATCATGAGCGGCATCCTCGTGCCGGACTCCGGCGTCTGTACCGTCATGGGCCGGGTCCCCTGGAAGCAGCGGAAGGAACACGTCGCCCGGATAGGGGTGGTGTTCGGACAGCGGACGCAGCTCTGGTGGGACGTGCCGGTCATCGATTCCTTCGACTTGCTCAAGGACATCTACCGCATCCCGCATGAAGCCTACATCCGCATGAAGGACGAGCTCGTCGAGGTGCTGGGTCTGCAGGAACTGCTCGGCAAGCCGGTCCGGCAGTTGAGCCTGGGTGAGAAGATGCGGTGTGAACTGGCGGCCTCGCTCCTGCATCAACCGCCTATCCTCTTCCTCGACGAACCGACCATCGGGCTGGACGCCGTGTCCAAGCTGGCCGTACGGGACTTCATCCGGCGCATGAACCGGGAGCGGAACGTGACGGTCATCCTCACCACCCATGACATGGACGATATCGAGGCCCTCTGCTCGCGGCTGATGGTCATCGGCAAGGGGACGATACTGTTCGACGGGAGCATCGGGCAGCTCCGCAACGCCATCACCCCGGAGCGCATCCTGAAGATCGACTACTTCAGGGAACCCTGCACCGTCGAATATCCTGTCGCGCACCTGCTGCGTCATGACAGTATGCACTCCGAGTACCGCTTCGACCCGCGGGAGACGACGGCCACGCAGCTCATCGAGGTCATTTCGCGGGAGAACCACGTGCGGGACTTCGTCATCGAGAACCCGCCCATCGAAGACATCGTGGCGCGGATGTACCGCGGGTTCGAGCTGTGAGGGCTTACCTTTCCATCTTCAAACTGAGGTTCGCCGTCCAGCTGCAGTACCGGGCGGCGGCCTTTGCCGCGTTCTTCACCAACTACTTCTTCGGCGCAGTGCGGGTGATGGTCTACCATGCCTTTTATGCCTCCAGTACCGCCGTCCAGCCGCTGACCCTAGAGCAGGCGGTCACCTATACGTGGCTCACGCAGGTCACATTCCGGATGCTTCCGTGGGTCTATGAAACGGAGATCATCTACCAGATACGGTCCGGGGCCATCGCTTACGAGCTTTGCCGCCCGCTGAACATGTACTTCGCATGGTACAGCCGGCTCATCTCGCAGAGAGTGGTGCCCACGCTCCTGACCGGCATACCCGTCTTTGTACTTGCGGTCATCCTGCCGGGTAATTACGGGCTGGACCTCCCGGCTTCTCCAGCGGCGGCGGTCGCCTGGCTGGCATCGCTGGTGTGTGCTTTGCTGCTTGGCTGCGCCATTACCAACATGGCGGTGATCACCACCCTGTGGACCATCACCGGGGAGGGCATGGTGCGGCTGTTCCCGGCGGTCATCATGATCCTTTCCGGCGTGCTCGTTCCGCTGGCGTATTTCCCGGACTGGGCGCAGACGGCCCTGCGGTTCCTGCCGTTCAGCGGGCTCGTGGACATTCCCATGAACATCTACCTCGGTCTCATCCCGGTCTCCGGAGCGTGGGTCTGGTGGCTGCTGCAGCTCGGGTGGACGGCGGTCTTCATATACATGGGGATGCAGCTGTTCAACATGGCAGCGCGAAAGCTGGAGGTACAGGGCGGGTAGGATGCTGAACACATTCAAGCTCTATCTCC
>CAZQQL010000015.1:20084-22993 GCA_964595455.1 uncultured Dehalococcoidaceae bacterium | reverse complement strand
TTCCATCGTGGAGTTCCTTTCCATATCAGTGCTTTTCAGCCGGTTCGGTACGCTCAAAGGGTGGGAACTGGGCGAGGTAGCGATTTACTACGGGATCATCACCGCATCATTCGGCTTTGCCGAGGGCATCGGGCGCGGGTTCGACCGGCTTTCCCTGCAGGTCATCAGCGGCGACTTCGACCGGACGCTGCTCCGGCCCCGCGCGACCGCCTTCCAGGTGCTGGGCCAGGAACTGCAGGTGGCCAGAGTGGGGCGTGTTCTCCAGGGCATCCTGATCTTCATCTGGGGTTCCATGAGCGCCGGGGTGGACTGGGACCCGGCCAGGGCCGGCCTGGCCGTATTTGCCTTCGGGGGAGGCGTGGCTATTTTCGGGGGCCTGCTCATCATGCAGGCGGCGATGTGTTTCTGGTCGACGCAGAGCCTGGAGATCATGAACTCGTTCACGTACGGCGGCATTGAGGCTACCCAGTGGCCCATCTCCATTTACAACCGCTGGTTCGGGCGGTTCTTCATCTTTATCGTGCCGCTGGCCTGCGTCAACTACTTCCCAACCCTTGCCATCCTGGGCAAGCCGGACGTTCTCGGCAGCCCGGTCTGGTTCCACTGGACCGCCCCCGCCATCGGGGTTGTCTTCCTGGCTGTTTCCCTATTGATCTGGGGATACGGGGTACGCCACTACCGTTCCACGGGCAGCTAAACCCGTACCTCGCGGCACCTCCTTCCTGTCTCCTTTCTATAAGACCATTCAAATCTTTGCATTGACAAACGCCATGGGCGGCAATAGACTTATGTATCGATTTTACGGCGCATGTGATGAAAGGAGGTTCCCAATGCCAAAGGAAATCATCCTCTACAACCTGGCCGAAAACGTAACCGAAGAAGAGTACCAGGACTATGTCACGAACAGGAAAGGACCGCTGCTGGAGAGCCTGCCCTCGGTGGAGAAGTTCGAGCTGGTGAAGATAGCCGGCTCGGCCTCCGGACAGATACCGTACCGGTACGTCGGCATCCTCCACCTGAAGAGCCTGGAGGATTTCCAGAAGAACGACGCGCCGTCTGTGAAGTTCCAGGAATTCCTGGCGGACTGGCGCACCAGGGTGGCCGACTTCCACATCCTGGCCGGCCCGGAAATCTACTAACCGGGGCATCAGCCTCACACAATCAGGAGGAAAGATATGTTGGACCAGACCAGCCAGTGGTACAAACTGCAGTACCCGGAGTGCTTCGTCAATGAAGAGCAGCGGATGATGCAGAAGCTGTTCGCGGACTTCGTCGACAAGGAAATCATGCCGGTGCGGGACAAAATCGACGATGATGTTACGCACGAGGAACTCATCACCCCTATTTTGAAGAAGCTCCAGGTGGACCTGGGCTGCCAGAAGAACATGATTCCGAAGGAATACGGCGGGAACGAGGTCCTTTCCATCGTGACGGGGGCGCTCAAGCAGGAGCAGATGGCGAGGGGCGATTACGGCATCTCCATGCACAGCGCGGTGACGGACTGGGGCTGGACCCCGGCGACGCTCGCCTACCTGATGGCGCCAACGCCGGAAGCGAAGGCCTGGGGCAAGGCGGTGCTCGACGAGTTCGCGCCGGCGTTCACCGGGAACGAGCTCAAGGCCGCCTGCTTCAACATGAGCGAGGCCGAGTCCGCCTGCGACATCGAGAACATGACCAACGAGGGCAAGACGGTGGGCGTGCGGGCGAAACTGGTCGGGGACGAGTGGGTCATCAACGGCGCCAAGTTCTGGGCTTCGAACGCGGGCGTGGCGGACCTCAACTGCGTCATCTGCAACATGGACCCGAAGCTGGGAAGGGATGCCTTCGCGCTCATTTACGTGCCGGAGCCATGGCCGGGCGTGACGCACGGGAAGTTCGAAGTGAAGTGCGGCATGCAGGCGGACCGGAACACGTCGACATTCTTCGACGACGTGCGGGTGCCGAAGGAATGGGGTCTGGCCGGACCGGTGGCGTGGGACATCTTCGAGACGAGCGTCTCCGCGCCGATGCCGCTCAATACCGGGCACACGGTGGGGATACTGCAGGGGGCGTTCGACGTGCTGCTGGACTACACGACCCAGCGTGTGGCCGGGGGCAAGCCGGTGGCGCAGCACCTTTCCGCAGCGATGATACTCGGGGAGTTCGCCTCGCTGATCACCGTGGGACGGGCCGCCTACCTGGAACTGGCGCACGAATACGATAACATGGACATCTACGGGCTGTGGAACACCAACAGTATGATAGCCAAGGGGCACGCCGTGCACGCGTATATCACCCGGGCCGCCCCGGCGATGATACTGAAGGGCATGGAGCTGATGGGGTCGTACGGGTACGTGCGGGAGAACCACTACGAGAAGTACTACCGGGACGTGGCGATAGCCAAGATCGTGATGGGGGGCAGCCACATAGGGTACTTTGCGGCCTGCAAGCAGTTCTATGACCTGGACTATTCGTCGTTCGGGCCGGGGAAGCTGAAGGACCCGACGAAGTAGCGCCGCGGGGATAAGGGCGGGGCTGGTCAATGCCCCGCCTCCTCGTCCCGATTCGTTTTCGGAAAACTGTATTGCAATCATCGCATTTTCTGAGCCTGGAGGGAGCGCCGGTAAGAGGGTTTTGGGCTCGATTTGTTTCGTGGGGGACGGAACGAAGCGGGTTTTCAAGCCCGATTCGATTGGGAGGCTGATTTCTGGTTTTGGTCTCGGTTCGTTCCGGAGCCTGTTTTGGCATTTTAGGCTCGAATGGTTCTGGAGGCTGAGGGGAGCCAAATCTCTCTCGGTCTCTCTTTTTCAACGAGAGACGACACATTTTGCTGGTGCGGTCTTTGGTGGCGAATCCGCAATCGCGCTTCACAGAAAACACTCCCATTTTGCATCCCGGACTTGATCCGGGATCCATGATCGAGCAAGAGC
>CAZQQL010000015.1:0-20074 GCA_964595455.1 uncultured Dehalococcoidaceae bacterium | reverse complement strand
CTCCCCCCTATCCTACACTCTTTCCCTACACGACGCACTTCCGATCTTCCATGATCGAGCAAGAGCCAATCTTTACCTGACACATTCCACCCGCGGGCAGGGACGCCCGCGCTACCCGGGGTTGAGACAGCCGGCGTCTCTTCGCTTACCGGGCTTCTCCAAGGCTCTCCCTGCCTTTCTTTACGAGAGAGAGGCGATCAATCGTGCTGAGCTAGTCTTTGGCGGCTAACGTGGTGAGGGGACGATGGCCGAGTTCTTCTCGCTCTTTCCTCATGCAGTTCACTGCGGAACTCAAGTATAGAACGTTTGTGCTTATGCCGTCAAGGGTGTTTTGTCACTTTTTTACCGAAACCCACCGCGCCTCCCCCGTATCAAGTACGGGGCAGGCTCTTGCAAGTTAGGCGATGGATTAGTGAAGGGCCAGCTAATGCGGCAGTGCCGGAAAAGGGGTTATGGGGGTTTACAGCGTTCGCGAACAAGTAAGAGGAACCAGACCTGAGACAATCAGCTTCGGTCAAGCGAAAACAGCTTCATTGAGTTATCCGGTACTCCCTCGGCCACTTATATCCAGCGTAAGGTTTAAATACGAAAACGGAGCAGTTTTGCCTGGTATTGAGGTCTTTGATGAGGTCGAGCATGAATTCCCGGGGCAGTTCCGGGGAGATGTAGTGGGCTTCGTCGAAGAGGTTGATGTTAGATGATAATTCTCCGGTTTCCAGCATCTGTTTGACCATCGGCTGGTGGTGCGTCCAGAGGTTGATACCGATGGTAACAGACAATCTGGGGACGGGGTAACGGTCGATAACAGCCAACGTCTCTTCGATGGTTTCAGGCGTCTCACCGGGCCCGCCCATCAGGAGGCTCACGCCGAAGGGGATGCCGCTTTCGGCAAGGCGTGAAAGGCTTTCCTCGACCTGTCGGCCGGTGTAGCCGCGATGCAAGGATAGCAACAGTTTGTCCGACGCTGAATCAGCTGAAAGCGAGATTGACGCGCAGCCTGATGTTTTAAGTAAATCCAGGAACTCGCGAGTGACACCGAGGGGCTTGAGGTCGATAGTGCTCCACCGGATATTGCTACTCCGCCGGATGATCTCTTCACAGACGGCAACCGTGGGCTTGAGTGGGAAATTAAAGCAGTTATCACAGAACTCAATGGTCAGACTTCTGTTGATGCGCAGGATGTGTTCCATCTCATCGACAACGCGGCTTGCGGACTTCAGCCGGTAGCGGGCGCCTTCAAGCGAACTGTATGGGCAGTAATAGCAGTGGAACCCGCAGCCGCGCCGTGTGGAAATCCCCGCAGCGATCTTTTTCTCAATGTAGCGAGGGAGGTCGAAGAGGTCGTAGGCGGGGAACGAGGTTTTATCGAGGTCCATTATGCGTTCACGAGGCTGTTTCACAAAGCCGCCGCCGTCGCGGTACACGCAGCCGGGTATGGTGCGGACATCTTCCCCGGTCTCCAGCCGGCGCAGGTATTCGGGGAAGGAGAAGTCCGCCTCGCCGCGGAGTCCGTAGTCCAGGCCCAGGTAGTCCAGCCAGTCCGGACCGTAGTAGTTGAAGCCGGGACCGCCGGGGACGATGTGAGCGGAACTGTGCGCTTTGATGCAATCGACGATGTTGCGGACGAGGACGCGGGAATCGAAGGGCTGCATATTGAACTCGCCGGCGCCGGCAAGGTACAGCCCCGTGACCGTACGGATCGATATCCCGACGACGTCCGGCCGGAACCGGTCCAGGCAAGCGGCGAGTTCCGATTGGATGTCTCCGGCGAAGAGGCAGTCGAACACTTCAACCTTGTGACCAGCGTCCCGGGCTGCCCCGGCGATGTACGCAGGGCCGGAAGGGGAGAAGTTGAATTGATTGGCTGAGACGATGAGGACGTTCATATGGCGTTCCTCCTTTACCTGCCAGCAAGCCTGAAGTCAGTCTAGAAAAACGAACGAAGAGATATGGTTATTCTAGCGTAAAAGTGACCGCAAAGAAAGCACCCAACTGTTACATGAATTGGTCTTCAAGGCGCGCTCGTTTTGCCGGGCTGCCATTTGCCGCGGCTGAAGAGCCTGGGCCAGAGGTTCTTGCGGATGGTCTCCAGGATGAAGATGGCAACGCCGGGTATGAGGGCGATGCCCCATTCCGCGGGCATGAGGGGTACGGTGTTGAAGGCTGTCTGGAGGAAGGGGACGTAGATGACCGCCATCTGGAGGAGTATGGCGGCGACGACGAACATCAGAATCCAGCGGTTGCGGAAGATGCCGAGCTGGAGGATGGTGCGTTCATCAGAGCGGGCGTTGAAGGCGACCAGCCACTCGAAGATGACCACGCTGCAGAAGGTAATCGTCCGGGCTTCTTCCACTCCGTAAATCGGCTCCGTGAGGGCGAACAGGATCACCGCGCCGATACCGAGGGCAAGCGATAGAAATCCGATACGGTATATCATGCCGGGGAACAGCAGGCCGACCCTGGGATTGCGCGGCGGGTTCTTGAGTTCGTCACCGGTCCTCGGTTCCAGGCCGAGCGGCACGGCCATCATCGTGCCGGTGACGAGGTTAACCCAGAGTATCTGGAGGGCAATCAGGGGCGCCATCTGGGTGAAAACGATGCCCAGTACCAGGGTGAACAGTTCGCCAATGCCGGTGGCGAGCAGGAACAGGACCACGTTGCGCAGGCGGTTGAAAATAGCCCGGCCTTCTTCCACCGCGGAGACGACCGAGGCGAAGTTATCATCCACGAGCACCATGTCCGCGGCTTCCTTGGCGACATCGGTACCCGTTATGCCCATGGCGACGCCGATATCGGCGGTCTTCAGGGCGGGAGCATCGTTAACGCCGTCGCCGGTCATGGCCACCACGTGACCTTTGGCCTTGAGGGCGTTGACGATCTTCAACTTGAAAACCGGCTCAACGCGGGCGATGACGGAAATGCCTTCCACGCGATCCGAGAGTTCCTGTTCGCTCATCCTGCCGATATCGGCGCCGGTCAGGGCCTCGCCGGGGGGAAGGTCGAGTTCGCGTCCGATGGCCTCGGCGGTCAGCTTGTTGTCCCCGGTAATCATGACGACCTTGATACCGGCGCTGCGGGCGTTCTTGACGGCCTCGATGGCTTCTTTGCGGGGCGGGTCGATCATGCCGGCGAGTCCGATAATGACCAGCTTGCCTCTGATATCAGCTTCACCCAGTTCCGCCAGTTCACCGGGGAATTCGGCGTAGGCGAGGGCCATGACCCGAAGCGCGTTTCTGGCCATGCCATCGGCCGTTTCCTGGAGGCTGGCGACATCGCTGTCGCGGAGGGGTTCCGGCCGTCTGTTCCTGAGGTGGCTGCCGCTTAATTCGAGGAGCTTTTCGATAGCGCCCTTGACGAATACGCGCCGGCCGGTATGGTACTCATTGAGGGTGGCCATGTAGCGGTGCTCGCTCTGAAAGGGAATTTCATCCAGGCGGGGGTACATCTCCTGGAGCTTTTCCTGGCTCATGCCGGCTTTCACCGCGGCCACGACGAGGGCTCCTTCCGTGGGGTCGCCGACGATGGAGTATTCATCGTCGTAGGAGAGGAGGGCGTCATTGCAGAGGGTGCCAGCCTCGAGAAGGAGCCTGAGGGTATCATCTTCCGCGGGATTTACCGGGGCGCCGTCCTGGAGGAATTCGCCCTTGACCTGGTAGCCCTCGCCGGTGACTTCCAGCATCCTGCTATCTGCGTAGATCTTACGCACGGTCATCTCGTTCATGGTGAGGGTGCCGGTCTTGTCCGAGCAGATAACGGTGGCAGACCCGAGGGTTTCCACCGCGACCAGGCGGCGAACCAGGGCGTTCCGATGGGCCATGTATCTCATACCCGCGGCGAGTACCACGGTCACCACGGCGGGCAGGCCTTCCGGGATGGCGGCGACGGCCACGGCTACGGTGACGAGGAAGATGTCCAGCCAGTCCAGGCCCTGCCAGAACCCTATTCCGACCAGCAAGGCACAGGTAGCCAGGACAAGGAAGATGATATAGCGCCCGAGGGTATCGATGCTTTTCTGGAGCGGGGTCTTTTCCGGCTTCACATCCTGCAGGGCCTGGGTGATCTTGCCCATCTCCGTGGCCATGCCGGTACCGACGACGACCGCGGCGGCCCGGCCGTTGGTCACGATAGTACCCATGAAGACCATGTTCTTGCGGTCCGCCAGGGAGGCGTCCGGCGGCACCGCGGAGGTGTGCTTGTCCACGGCCATGGATTCGCCGGTCAGGGAGGCTTCGTTGACCTTGAGGTTAGCGACCTCGATGAGGCGGGAATCGGCCGCGACCTTATCTCCGGTCTCCAGGACGAGGACATCGCCCGGGACGACTTCTTTGGATTGAATACCGGCGACCCTGCTGCCACGCCTGACCCTTGATTTGGGCGCCGCGAGCTGCTGGAGGGCTTCCATGGCCTTCTCGGCTTTGCCTTCCTGGATGAAGCCGATGGTGGCCATGAGGAGCAGGACAGCCAGGATCACCGAGGCGTCAACGTATTTGCCAAGGACAAATTCGACGATAGCGGCGGCGAGCAGGACATACACCAGCGGGCTGAGGAACTGCCGGAAAAACATGACGATGGCGGGCGCGCGTTTCTTGCGTTCGAGTTCGTTAGGGCCGGTAGTTTTCAGCCGCGCTGCAGCCTCGTCCGTTTTCAGGCCGTCATGGGAAGTATCAAGTCTGGAAAGAACGTCTCGTGCTTCGAGCGAATGCCAGTTCTCCATACTAACAGTATATGGGGTTACTTACTAACCGGCAACGTGACATAAGGAATGGCGTCGCCAACCAAACCGTGAGGGTGTCCTGCGAGGGCCTTCAGACGCCGGGCAGCCCGGATACCGGATTGCTTCGCACGGCTCGTATTGACAAAAAGCTGGAAGTACCGGAATGGACTTTTATCAGACAGGTTCAAGTGGCAGGGTGAAATAGAATGTAGAACCTCGGCCGAGTTCGGATTCCACCCAGATACGGCCGCCGTGGGCTTCCACGAGTATCCGGCAGACGTTGAGGCCGAGGCCTATTCCCTTGATGTCTCCGGTCCGGATGTTGAGGCGCTCGAACTTGCGGAACAGTTTTTCCCGGTCTTCCCGGGAAATGCCGATGCCCTGGTCGCTGACGCTGACCAGTATCTCGCCGTTTTTCAGTGAAGCCTTTAACACGACATCGCCGCCCCGGGGGGAGTACTTGATGGCGTTCTCCACCAGGTTATGAAGGACCCGTTCCGCCCGGACCCGGTCGATAGAGGGGATGGGCAGGTCCGGCGGAATATCCAGTACGAGGTCGTGGACAGGGGATTTCTTTTTCAGGGAATTAACGACGCTTTGGGCGATCTTGCGGATGTCCGCCGGTTCTTTCTGGAGCATGAGGCGCCGGGACTGGGACCGGGAAAGTTCGAGGAGGTTATCGACGATATCAGCGAGGATATCGGAGTACTCGACGGCGTCACGGATCATTTCCTCGGCCTGGTCTCCCGGGAGTCCTTTCATGGTGGCGGTGGACAGGGCGCCGATGATGACGGTCAGGGGGGTCTTTATCTCATGGGACACCATGCCGATGAATTCGTCCTTCAGGCGGTCGACCTGTTTGAGTTCCGTGACATCACGCCAGATGCTCTGAAGGTATTGTCTTCCCCCGAGTTCGATAAGCCGTGCATTGATCTGGACATCCCTGATCTCCCCTGATTTGGTCCGCTGCTGCGTCTCGAAGGTACGGGCGCCTTCTTGCGCGATTTCCCTGATGGTCCTTGTTACGTTTTCTTCAGACTCGTGGACGTCGATATCGGAAATCCTGAGACGGGCGAATTCCTCACGGGTATAGCCGAGGTTTTCATGGGCGGCGGTGTTGAACTGGGCTACATCTCCTGTGGCGACATCGATCAGGACGATGGTGTCCGCCGCCTGATCGAACAGAGCGTGGTAACGGGATTCGGAATCCCGCAACTGCTGTTCGGTCTGCCTGAGGCTGGTGATATCTACTGCGAGGACATAAAGATAAGCTATGCTGCCGTCGGGTTTTCTCGAGCAGCCGATGGAGACGAGACAGTAGACGGTAGCGCCGTTTTTGTGAATATGGCGTTTTTCCAGGGAGTATCGATCTATCCGGCCCTGCTGGAGCTGCCTGAAGTTTTCCAGGTCTTTTTTTTGATCGCCGGGATGGACCAGGTCTCTCCATTTTTTTGTTTTGAATTCATCGCAGGTGTAGCCGAGGATATCACAAAATCTCTTGTTGACTTCAATCCACTCGCCTGAGGGGGATTCGATGGCCATACCCACCAGACCGAGTTCGAAGTATTGCCGGAACATCTCCTCGCTTTCCCGCAGGGACTTTTCCATCAGGTGGAGATCGGTGACGTCCCGCTGAATAGCGGCGGCCATTTTCCCCTGGGGGGTATCGATGGCGAAGAGCGTACTCTGGATGAAACGGGTCTCGCCGTCAGGGCGCTGAATCTGGTCTTCTACATCGTCGTCGATGTAAGCGTCCGATGCCAGCAGCCGTTGGAAGAATGCCCTTGAGGCGGATTCGTCGTAAAGGGGTTTCTTTTCAGGGGGCAGGAGGCGGTGCTGGATTACCCACAGGTAACTGCCCAGCGCTTCCGAGCGTGATATTCCGGTGATCAGTTCTTCGCTATAGTTCCATTCCTCGATGATGCCGGTCTCATTGACAAGGACGATACCGTCTCTGGAATGTTCAACGAAGCTTTGCCATTTGTCTTCGTGAACCATCACATACGCTCGCTGCGGAGTTATACAAGACGTGATTGTCATTGTAGCCCTTCACAGGCGAATTTTCAAGTTGGCGGGACGGTCTGTTGAGAAAGGAAAGCGTCTGCCCCTACCGTCTCCGGGATGCGCGTGGTACCTTGTATAGTACCGGTCCGTCAGGGGGGTTTTCCATGGAGCGTACTATACCAGGGGCGGTCTATGTGCCGGGAAAAGGGACGGGGTTCCGGGTCTGGGCCCCTCTTTACGATAACGTCGAGGTTGTGATCACCGCGCCGGAAGAATGCACGGTCGCCCTGGAGAAAGACGAGCGAGGGTACTTCAACGGACTGCTGCCGGACGTACGGCCCGGCGCGCGGTACCTCTACCGTTTGGACGAGGTTGGGGAACACCCGGACCCGGCCTCACGCTATCAGCCGGAGGGCGTTCACGGGCCTTCCGAGGTGGTGGAGCCTCAATTCCCCTGGACGGACGGCGGCTGGCGCGGCATTTCCCTGAGCGACTACGTCCTGTACGAACTTCACACCGGTACTTTCACCCGCGAAGGGACTTTCGAGGGGGTCATAGCGCACCTGGACAGGCTGAAGGACCTGGGCGTGATGGCGGTAGAGTTGATGCCGGTAGCGCAGTTCCCCGGTTCTCGCAACTGGGGTTACGACGGCGTTCTGCTGTATGCCCCGCAGGACTCGTACGGCGGACCGGAGGGTTTGAAGCGGCTTGTGGATGCGTGTCACCAGAAAGGACTGGCGGCGGTGCTGGACGTCGTGTATAACCACCTGGGGCCGGAAGGAAACCGGCTGCCGGAGTTCGGGCCCTATTTCACGGAGCGATATAAGACGCCGTGGGGCGCGGCGCTCAACTTCGACGGGCCGTACAGCGACGAGGTCCGGCGTTTTTTCATCGATAACGCGCTTTACTGGTTTACCGAGTTCCACATCGACGCGCTGCGGCTGGACGCCCTGCACGCCATCGTGGATAATTCCTCGTACACGTTCTTCGAGCAGTTGGCGGACGAGGTGCATAACCTGCGGGAACAGCTCGGAAGGCGTATCTACCTCATCGGGGAGAGTTCCGCGGACAACGCCCGGCTGATCACGGTGAAGGAACTCGGCGGGTACGGCATCGACGCCCAGTGGAACGATGATTTCCACCATTCGCTCCGTACGCTCATCACCGGGGAGCAGGACGGCTACTACGAGGACTACGGCCGGATGGAGCACCTGGAGAAAGCGTACCGGGAAGGCTACGTGTACAGCGGGGAATACTCGAAATTCAGGAAGAAGCGGCACGGTACTTCCTCCGCCGGCATCCCGGCGGAGCGGTTCGTGGTGTTCAGCCAGAACCACGACCAGGTGGGCAACCGGCTGCTCGGGGACCGGCTGGCCGCCTCCGTGGACTTTACGACGCTCAAGCTGGCGGCGGGCCTCGTGCTGCTTTCCCCGTATGTGCCGCTTCTTTTCATGGGGGAGGAATACGGAGAGACGGCGCCGTTCCCGTACTTTGTCAGTCACACGGACCCGGAACTGGTCGAAGCGGTGCGGAAGGGCAGGGCGGAGGAGTTCGCGGGCTTCAAGCACGAGGGAGAAGTACCGGATACCCAGGCGGAGAGCACGTTCCTGTCCGGCAAGCTCAATTTCAATCTCATGAAAGAGGGGCATCATCGTATCCTCCATGATTTCTACCGCGAACTGCTCCGGCTCCGGAGGGAAGAACCGGCCCTGGCGCGGCCCAGCAAGCAGGACATAGAGGTACGGGGCGACGAGCGTACGAAGACGCTGACCGTTCGCCGAAGGCATGGGCGGGACGACATCGTCGTTTTATTTAACATAAATTCAGAGGCCGCAGCTCTGCCCTTGGTCCCGGAAGGCCGCTGGAAGGTCCTGCTGGATTCCGCCGCCGAGAGGTGGGGCGGCACGAGCAGCGGGGTCGGGCCGGAGCTCCATTCCGGTTCCGAGCTCGGGCTGGCGCTGCCGGGGAGATCATTCATCATGTTCCGTAAGGAGGGTTAATTGGACCGCTACATCTGCATCCACGGTCATTTTTACCAGCCGCCGCGGGAGAACGCCTGGCTGGAGCACATCGAACTCCAGGACGAAGCCTTTCCGTTCCATGACTGGAACGAGCGCATCTCCGCCGAGTGCTACGAACCGAACAGTGTGTCCCGCATCCTCGACAACGAGGGCTACATCACGAACATCGACAACAACTACACCTGCATCAGCTATGACTTCGGGCCGACGCTCCTCTCCTGGATGAAGAAGGCTTCCCCGGTGGTCTACCATGCCGTGCTGGATGCGGACCGCCGGAGCATGGCGAATTTCTCCGGGCACGGCTCGGCGATGGCGCAGGCGTACAACCACATGATCATGCCGCTGGCGAACCACCGGGACCGCTACACGCAGGTGTTCTGGGGCATGCGGGACTTCGAGCACCGGTACGGACGGCGGCCGGAAGGCATGTGGCTGCCGGAGACCGCCGTGGACATCGAAACGCTGGAAATCATGGCAGAACTCGGGATAGCATTCACCGTGCTGGCCCCGCACCAGGTGAAACGCTCCCGGAAGATCGGGACGACCAAATGGCAGGAACATCCGATGGCTTCCATCGACCCGACGCGGGCTTACCGCGCCAATCTGCCGTCCGGCCGGAACATCGCAATATTCTTCTATGACGGGCCGATATCCCGGGAAGTGGCTTTCGGAGACATGCTCAACAGCGGGGAAACGTTTGCAAAGCGGTTAACCGGCGCTTTTTCCGACAAGCGGACGGAGGCGCAGCTCGTGCACATCGCCACGGACGGCGAGACGTACGGGCACCACCACAAATTCGGGGACATGGCGCTGGCGTACGCGCTGGACTACATCAGGCGCAACAAGCTGGCGAAAATCACGAATTACGGAGAGTTCCTGGAAAAACTCCCGCCGGCGTACGAGGTGGAGATCAACGAAAAAACGTCCTGGAGCTGCATGCACGGCATCGACCGCTGGTGGAGCGACTGCGGGGACAGCACCGGACGGCATTCCGGCTGGAACCAGGCATGGCGGACGCCGCTGCGAGAATCGCTGGACTTCCTCCGGGACAGCCTGGCCGGACCGTACGAAGAGCAGGCCCGCCGGTACCTGAAAGACCCATGGAGGGCCCGGGACCGGTATATCGATGTTATCCTCAACCGGTCTCAGGAAAACATCGACGCATACCTCGCGGAGCAGGCGTTACGCCCGCTGAACGAGGGAGAGCAGACCGAGGTCCTGAAGCTGCTTGAACTCCAGCGGCACGCCATGCTCATGTATACAAGCTGCGGCTGGTTCTTCGAGGACATCTCCGGCATCGAGACGGTGCAGGTCATCGAGTATGCCGGAAGGGTGGTACAACTGGCACAGGAGCTGTTCGGGGACGGGATCGAGCAGCAGTTTCTCCAGATACTGGAACGGGCTAAGAGCAACGTCCCGGGAGAAGGGAATGGGCGGGAGATATATGAAAGGTACGTCCGGCCGGCGATAGTGGACCTCAACAAGGTGGTGGCGCACTACGCCATCGATTCCCTGTTCGAGTCCTACACCGATCCGGCGAGCATCTACTGCTACGATATCGTTAACCAGGACTACCGGTCCACCGAATGCGGGAAGACACGGCTCATCATGGGGCAGTGCCGGGTCATGTCGGAGATCACCAAGGAGACCGCGGTCAAGGACTTCGGGGTTTACCACTTCGGGGACCACGTCATCAACGCGGGCGTGGCGGAGCACCGGAGCGATGAAGCCTACCGGGAGATGGTGGAAGAGATGACCGACGCCTGTTCAATCGGAGATTTCACCGAGCTGGTACGGCTGCTGGACAAGCGCTTCGGCGGGTCGTCGTACTCCTTGAAGTCACTTTTCAAGGACCAGCAGCGGAAGGTGCTGGGGTACATCCTGGAATCGACGATAACGGACATCGAATCCACCTACCGGCAGCTTTACGAGGCCAGTTATCCGCCGATGCGGTTCCTGGCGGAGCTGGGAGGGCCGGTACCGAGGGCATTCAGCGCCGCCGCCGAGCTCATCGTGAACATGGACCTGCACCGGGCGTTGAACAGCGCCCGTCTCGATGCGGAGGAGGTCCGGGACCTCATCGGAACGGCCAGAGAATGGCGGGTGGACCTGGACAGCGAGGGGCTTGGTTTCGAGTTCGAGGAGAACCTGGACCGGCAGATGTCAGCCTTCTATGAGAACCCCCACGATGCCGGCCGGCTGCGGCGGCTCATCGAATCCGCGCGGCTCATCCGTGACCTGCCCTTCCCGATCAACCTGTGGCGGGCACAGAACCTGTACTGGAATATGGTACAAACGCGCTATAAAGAAGCAGTCGCCAAAGCGGCAGCGGGAGACCGGGCGATGACAGAGTGGACGGGCCTCTTCAAGGAACTGGGGCAGCAGCTCAAAATAAGGGTGAAGTGAGGTGGGGGACATGCGAGTTCCTGCGGCGACCTACCGGTTTCAGCTTAACCGGGACTTCGGTTTCCGGGACGTGACGGGGCTGGTCGATTATCTGCGGCGTTTGGGAATATCGGACGTGTATGCGTCTCCCATCCTGCAGGCACAAAAAGGGAGCACGCACGGTTATGATGTGACCGACCCAACGCGGCTCGATCCGGAAATCGGGGCGGGGGAAGACTTCGACCGGTTGACCGGGATGCTCAGGGAGCGGGGCATGGGACTGCTGGTCGACTTCGTGCCGAACCACATGGCTGCCAGCGACGAGAACCCCTGGTGGCGGGACGTGCAGGAAAAGGGTGAAGATTCGGCTTATGCGCTGTACTTCGATACGGACTGGCTGAGCCATCACGGGCTGGACAGCCGGGAACTGAAGTACCGGCGGTTCTTCGACATCGGGGAGATGGTGGGGATCCGGGAAGAATACCCGCCGGCGTTCGATGAACTGCATCGGTTTCTGCTGGAACTGACAGCCGCCGGCAAGGTCACCGGGGTCCGGCTGGACCACATCGACGGACTGTACCGGCCGGGAAGGTACCTGAAACTGCTGCAGGAGAAGCTCAGCGAGGCGGCCGGGGAGCGGCAATTCTACATACTGGTGGAGAAGATACTCTCCGGGGACGAAACGCTCCCGGAGAGCTGGCCGGTCAGCGGGACGACGGGGTACGAGTTCGCCGGGGCGATGGACGCCTTGTTCATCGATCCGGCGGGGAAGGAAAGCATCAAGCAGGCCTGGTTGGCGGTCACGGGGATGCCGGCTACCTTTGCAGAATTCGTCTACCAGAAGAAGCTCCAGGTGATGCGGGACCTGTTCCCGGCGGAAATCAAGGCGCTGGCGAGATGGCTGGCCCGGCTCCAGGGGTTTGTGAACTTGGAGGACGCCGAGCAGACGCTGCGGGTCCTGACCGCCAGCCTGCCGGTCTACCGAACTTATGTTACCGGAGTTCCGGTACGAGAACGGGACAAGCGTTACCTGGGCGAAGCCTTCCATCTGGCCCGGGAAAGGGGAGAAGCGCCGGAAGCGGCGCTCGATTTCCTGGAGCGGGTGCTGCGGCTGGACTATCCGCCGGGGTTCGATGAGAAAGAGCAGTTCACCTGGCAGGACTTTGTCTGGCGATGGCAGCAGATGACGGGTTCCATCATGGCCAAGGGGTACGAGGACACCGCCCTGTACGGCTACACCAGCCTGGTCTCTCTGAACGAGGTCGGCGGGGAACCGGACAGCCCCGGCCTGACGATGAAGGAATTCCATGGCTGGAACCAGAACCGGCTGGTGCGGATGCCGTTCACGCTCAACGCGACGACCACCCACGATACCAAGCGCAGCGAGGACGTGCGCGCTCGCCTCTCCGTACTCTCCGAAGTACCCGGCGAATGGAACGCCCATCTCCAGCGATGGCGGGCCTGGAACGAGGGCAAGAAGACCATGGCGGGGGACAAGGCGGCGCCGGAAGCCAACACGGAGATATTGTTTTACCAGTCCATGGTCGGCATCTGGCCGCTCGACCCGGCGGAGGAAGCGGGGCTCCCGCAGCGGTTGAAGGACTACATACTCAAGGCGGTACGGGAAGCCAAGGAACAGACGAACTGGGTCGATCAGAACAAGCCGTACGAGGAAGCGTTGATGGGATTCATAGACAAGGTCTGCGTTCCCGGCGGGAACGATGAATTCATGGCGGACTTCCGCTCATTCCTGGACAGCATTTCCTTCTGCGGGGCGCTGAATTCCCTGGCGCAACTGCTGCTGAAGATCACGTCGCCCGGCGTTCCGGACTTTTACCGGGGGCAGGAACTCTGGGACTTCAGCCTGGTTGACCCGGACAACCGGCGCCCGGTCGATTTCAGCCGGCGGCTGCGCCTGATGGATGAACTCGAGCGGGAGCCGCCGCCGGTCTACGACCTGCTGGGGTCCTGGAAAGACGGGCGCATCAAGATGTACGTCACGAAACAGGGCCTGAAGTTCAGGCGCGAGCACCGGCGGCTGTTCGAGGAGGGAGCGTATCTACCCCTGGCGACTGATGGTGCGAACAAGAAAGATGTCTGCGCCTTCGCCCGGCGGCATGGGGAAGACTGGGCTGTCGTCATCGTACCGAGGTTCTTCCAGAAGCTGGGACTGGCCGCCGGCTACCGGCCGCTGGCGGAGACGTGGCTGGACGGGCGCGTCCTGCTGCCGCCGGAAGCACCGCAGGCATGGATGAACGTGATAGGGACAAGCCATGTCAATGTGGAGGGCGGCTCGATAGCGCTGGCGGACATCTTCCGCGAGGTCCCGCTGGCCTTGCTCAGGCCGGCCGGGTGAAGTAGACCACGCCGAGCGGCGGGAAGGTGATAGAGACCGACTGCGGGTGGCCGTGCATCGGGAACGGCTCCGTTTCCAGGTATTCCGGGTTGGCCTGCCCGCTGCCGTGGTAGATCATGGCGTCGCTGTTGAGCGCCTGGCGCCACGTTCCAGGGAGCGGAAGTCCGATGCGGTAGTTGAACAGGGTTTCGGGCGTGAAGTTGCAGACCACCGCGACCATGTTACCTTCCCCGGTGCCTTTTCTCACCAGGCTGACGACGCTGTGCTCGACGTCATTGCAGTCTATCCAGCGGAAACCGTCCGGGTCGGTATCCATCTCATGGAGGGCGGGCTGTTGCCGGTAGAGGGCGTTGAGGTCCCGGACCCAGGCCAGCAGGCCCTGATGCGGAGCGTACTGGAGGAGGTGCCAGTCCAGGCTGTCCTCGTGGCTCCACTCCCGCCACTGGCCGAACTCCCCGCCCATGAACAGGAGTTTTTTGCCGGGCTGGGCGTACATATAGCCGAAGAGCAGGCGGAGGTTGGCGAACTTCTGCCAGTCATCGCCGGGCATCTTGCTCAGCAATGAGGCCTTGCCGTGGACGACCTCGTCATGGGAGAGCGGCAGCACGAAGTTCTCAAAAAAGGCGTAGATCATCCGGAACGTCAGGTTATTATGATGGAATTTGCGGTAGACAGGGTCCTTGCTCATGTACTGCAAGGTATCATGCATCCAGCCCATATCCCATTTGAGGCCGAAGCCGAGGCCGCCGACGTAGGTAGGGCGGGATACCATCGGCCAGGAAGTGGACTCCTCGGCGATGGTCTGCACGTCCGGGAAGACGCCGTAGACCTGCTGGTTGAGCTGCTTGAGAAAGGCTATGGCGTCCAGGTTTTCCCGCCCGCCGAACTTGTTGGGCACCCAGCCGCCCTCCCGGCGCCCGTAGTCCAGGTAGAGCATGGAAGCGACCGCGTCCACGCGCAGGCCGTCCGCGTGGTACTTATCCAGCCAGAACATGGCGGAGCTGATGAGGAAGCTGCGGACCTCGTTGCGGCTGTAGTTGAAGATATAGCTGTCCCAGTCCGGATGGACGCGCTGGCGGACATCGGCGTGTTCAAAGAGGTGGGTGCCGTCGAAGTAGGCCAGGCCGTGTTCGTCGGAAGGGAAATGGGAGGGGACCCAGTCCAGGATGACGCCGATGCCCTGCCGGTGGAGGTAGTCAACCAGGTACATGAAGTCCTGGGGCGTGCCGAAGCGGCTGGTGGGGGCAAAGTAGCCGGTGGTCTGGTATCCCCAGGAGCCGTAGAAGGGGTGTTCCATGACCGGCATGAACTCAACATGCGTGAATCCGGTTTCTTTCACGTAACTGGCCAGGCGGACGGCCAGTTCCCGGTAGGTCAGGTAGCGGTTGCCTTCTTCCGGGACGCGCTGCCATGAGCCGGGATGGACCTCATAGATGGACATGGGGGCCTTCAAACCGTTGCGGTCCCGGCGCTTTTCCATCCATTCATCATCAGACCATTCGTAGGCTAGGTCCCAGGTGACCGAGGCGGTTTTCGGCGGTATTTCAGCGTGGAAGGCGAAGGGGTCCGCTTTTTCAACCCGGTAGCCGTGGTGGTGGGAGGTTATATAGTATTTGTAGATACTGCCGCCGCCGATGCCGGGGACGAACCCTTCCCAGATGCCGGAGCTGCCGCGCTGCCTGAGGTGGTGGCTGCCGTTGTTCCACCAATTAAAGTCACCCATGACCGAGACGTCGTAAGCGTTGGGCGCCCATACCGCAAAGTAGGTGCCTGCCGCGCCGTCCACGGTCATGGGGTGCGCGCCCAGTTTATCATAGAGGCGGTAGTGGGTACCTTCGTTGAAGAGGTAGAGATCATCCCCGGAGATCAGGGTGACATCGTAGCGTACCAGGGGCGGCTCGCCGGTGACAGCGGGCGCTTCGCCCGGCTGGGCGGGCGCTGCTTCCGCGCCGGGACCGAGCAGATCCAGGATGCCCTGGAGCGGAATGCCGACCCAGTCCGGGCGGTTATTGAGTTCGTAGCCGAGTTCATAGAGGGCTTTCTCCAGGAGGAAAGCGTCCAGGAGGAGCTTGCATTCATCCGGGTCCTCCGGGAGCAGGCCGGTTTCCCGCATGGTTTCCCGGTATGTATCCAGGAAGACCTTCGAGACCTGGTCATACCAGCGGTGGCACCACAAGTGCAGGCACTCGTTTTCCTCGTCTGTTCCGGTGTCCCGGCCCTTTTGTTCGTTGAAGACGGTCCGGGCGGCGTAATGGAAGGAACGTATCATGCCGGCCACGTCCTTGAGGGGTGAAATCTTGACCCGGCGTTCGGCGGGCCAGCGTGCCGGTTCGCCTTCGAAATCGATGATGATAAAATCGTCACCGGTGTAGAGAACCTGACCCAGGTGGAAATCACCGTGGACGCGGATGCGGGCGGTTTCCACCTCCTCGTGTTTGAACCGGTGGAACCGTTCGAGGACCTCTGCCTGTGCCTGCGATACAGCTCTCGCGTCTTCCCGGCAGGCTGCCGGTGTTTTATCGAACCGTTCCTGGAGGACCTGGAGGGAATCCATAGCGGTCTTACGCATGGAGCGATAGAGCGATTCCCGGTAGTCCCGGGAGAAGGGCTCGGGAGCGAAGTCCGGATCGTCAACGCCGGAGGCCAGGGCGATATGCAGCTCGGCGGTCCGTCTGCCCAGCAGCCGTGCAGAATCGTGATAATCTCCGATGGGGAACTTCGCGGCTTCCTCCGCCGTCATCTCTTCCGCCCGCGCCCGGTCCAGGTAGTCCCGGATGGCATCCAGAGTATAGGTCCAGGCGTCGCCCTGATTGGCGACATACTGGTGGAGGACGGCCAGGCTGACGGGTTTGCGGCGGCCGTAGCGGTAGGAAATGCTGCCGGCAACGCGTGAGATGCCGGTAAAACCAGTGTGTTCCGTCAGAAAACGCCCGATCTCCACTTCCGGGTTGACGCCCTCTTCCAGACGCCGGAACAGCTTGAGAATGACCTGTTTGCCGAACACCACCGACGAATTGGTCTGCTCCGTGCCGACCAGCCTGGGGGAGAGGTCCGAGGGCGGGAGTTTCATCAGGGCGGCGTAGAGGCTGGTGGGCTGCATGGAAATCTTGCCGGAGTTACCGCTGAAGGACTGTTCTCTGCCCAGTGCCTCCAGAAGTCCCCGGCAGAAGCCGGGATCCAGCATAGCGTCGTATACAGCGAGCGACACTTGCTCATATGCGATCGTACCGACAACAGCGCTCTCCGGAACGGCTCTGCCCGGCAGGTCTTCCGGGAAGACAGTTAC
Source organism: uncultured Dehalococcoidaceae bacterium (assembly GCA_964595455.1). Classification (GTDB taxonomy): domain Bacteria; phylum Chloroflexota; class Dehalococcoidia; order Dehalococcoidales; family RBG-16-60-22; genus DAOUEG01. Next base: position 3,308 of record CAZQQL010000015.1, on the reverse strand, counting down.
GACCGGAACGGCGTACGTTTCCGGTTTACTGCTTGGATACCCGACATCGACGATAAGGATATATGCATGGGAACCGGCCGGCGGGGATGGAACGGCGTCCCGGATGGCGGCGGAGCCGGGGTTTCTGGCCTTGCCCCGGAACCAGCGTTGTCCGGCGATGTACGCCAGCATAGCCGGTCCAAATTCCTGCCAGGCTTCCGGCCCTGCCGGAATTTCCGGGATAATCCGGAGGGATACAGGTGCGGTACGCTTGCCCTGGTCGTCCATATCAACCTGCACTGTTCCGCCGGATGCGGAATATGAGGGCGGGAATGTAGGCGGGGTCGAGTTCAATACGGTTCCACTCACCGTGCCAGGTAATCTCCGTGCCGCCGATAAGTTCCTCGGCGCGGCAGGGGAGGTCCGGGGCCAGTCCCCAGGCGGCCAGCGGCACGTTGAACCAGGCGGTCTGCAGGTGGTGCGGATCCAGGTTGACGAGTACGAGCACGATGCTGGAGGCGTCCGGTGTGTGTTTGCTGTAGCAGAGAATATTATCGTTGTCCGTGGCGTTGAACCAGAGGTTACAATTGCTTTGAAGGGCGGGATTTTCCCGGCGGATGCGGTTGACCCGGGAGATGAGGTCTCTCAGGCTGTGTTCGCTTTCCATGTTCCAGAGCTTGATCTCGTATTTTTCCGAATCCAGGTATTCCTCGCTGCCTTCCCGGACGGGGGTACGCAGCATGAGTTCAAAGGCAGGCCCATAAATGCCGTAGTTGGAACTCAGCGTAGCGGCGAGCACCAGCCGGGTGATAAAGGCAGGACGGCCGCCGTGCTGGAGGTAAGCGTGGAGGATGTCCGGGGTGTTCGGCCAGAAGTTGGGGCGGAAGAAGTCTTTGACCGGCGTTTCCGTGAGTTCCTTCAGATATTCGGTGATTTCCGCCTTATTGTTGCGCCAGGTGAAATAGGTATAAGACTGGGTAAAACCGAGTTTGGCCAGCCTGTACATGATCCGGGGGCGGGTGAAGGCTTCTGCGAGGAAGATGGATTCCGGGTATTCCTTCTTGACTTCGCTGATAAGCCATTCCCAGAAGGCAAAGGGCTTGGTATGGGGGTTGTCCACCCGGAAGATGCGCACGCCCTGTTCCGCCCAGAAGGTGAAGATGCTTTTCATCTCGTCCCAGAGTTCCTGGCGTTTGCGGGTCTCGAAGTAGAGGGGGTAGATGTCCTGGTATTTCTTGGGTGGGTTTTCCGCGTACTGGATGGTGCCGTCCGGGCGCCACTCGAACCATTCCGGGTGCTCTTTCACATACGGGTGGTCCGGCGAGCACTGGAGGGCGATGTCCAGGGCGATCTCGATATCGTATTCTTTCGTTTTTTGAACGAGGTGGCGGAAGTCTTCCAGCGTGCCCAGTTGAGGATTAATCGACTTGTGGCCGCCTTCACTGCCGCCGATGGCCCAGGGCGTGCCGGGGTCGTCCGGGGAGGCGCTCACGCTGTTGTTCCGGCCCTTGCGAGCGGTCCGGCCGATGGGGTGGATCGGGGGCAGGTAGAGGACGTCGAAGCCCATGCCGGCGATGTAGGGCAGCCGTTCTTCCACATCATGGAACGTACCGTGGTTGCCCGGCGTCCCGGCGGAACGGGGGAACATCTCGTACCAGGCACTGAAGCCGGCTTTTTGACGATCCGTTTTGACGACGAGCTTTTTCGGGTAGGTAACGGCGTCCGAGCAGTCCGGGTTGCGTTCCATGAGATCGAGGAGTTCGTCGCTCAGGGCGGCTTTACCCCTGGCGACGATATCGGCGGACTCATCACCGAGGAGGGCGGCCAGTTCATGCAATCGTGAGGCGTCTTCTTCGGCGGCGCTGCAGGCGGCGGCTTCGACCATCTGAGCGGCTTCCAGGAGGTAGACGCCGATGTCTTCCTGAGCGGCTTCGACGCGTTTGCGGAAGTCCGCCCGCCAGGTACCGAACCTGTCCACCCACCCCGTGAGCGTATAATAGTATTCGCCGGTTTCTTCCGTGACGAAGGAGCCGCGCCAGGCATCGTTCCCGAGGAAGGCCATGCGGGTCTCCTGCCATTTCCGGCTGGCGGACGGGCGGTAGAAGAGGCTGGCGGCGAGGACGTCATGGCCTTCCGCGAAGATATCCGCCGTAACGGTGAATTCGCTGCCGGCGATGCTTTTGGCGGGGAAGCGGCCGCAGTCGATCTCCGGTCTCACATTCTCGATGACGACACGGGCGTCTGCTTTTTCACGGGGAAGGTGATGTACCATAGAAAAAAGTATACGCCTAAAACGAGTGTGTGCAAGGGGAGGGGCAGGAGGTGGGGGAGGAAATCAAAAATTAAGTCTCAAAGATCAGAAACGTATCTTGAAGATGAAATTACCGGGTGCATGGCTGAGCGCTGGGGTTTTGCCCGCACATCGGTAAGGGGTATCTATGAGAGGGTTGCGACCAATTACTTACGTATGTGAACCTTTTTTATTTTTCGGCTCTTTCCTTCCTCGACGCCGACCGCTCGGGCGAGTATGTTCGTCAGATACTGATTCAAGCTGACGTTTTCCAATTCTGCCAGATGAGCCAGGGATTCATGCAAAGAACTGCCGACCCGGAGGTGGAACTGCCCGGAGTATTTGCACGGTTCAGGAATCGGAAAATCCATCTCCAGGTGGGTTTCCAGTTTCATGCGTTTATTGAGTTCCAGTTCCCTGACAGCTTCTTCCGGAGATTTACCGACCCCGATACAATGAGGCATCTCCAGTAACCGGGCGACATAACTGTATCCGTCATCATCATTATCTTCTTCGATGCTGATAACGGTGGTGTAGGGCAATTTTTGATAATATGCCAGGTTTTTTTCCATCATTCCTCTGCACTATCGATCAGGGCGAGCAGGCCTTTTACGTACGGTTGAGGTACCGGATTCTTGCGAGGATAAGGATATGCCTCATGTCCGATAATCGCTATTGCATGGTTTCCGCCAGCCTTGATATAACCATATTGATTGATGAGCCACTCGAAATCTTCAAGAGAGATATTCCGGATGTTTTCCCTGATCTTTTGTTCTCTCTTGGATTGTCGGCTCATATCAATCTCGTTAATATAGTACCATTATTGGTACTATATATCAAGTGGAAAGAAAATTTTGTTAGGAAACTCCAAAGCAGCAGGGAGGGGGGTATCCGGGGCAGGGATGAGCCGCAGGTTGAGGCGAAGCGAAGCCATCAAGTAATGGCGATCGAGCCGCAACTGGTGAAAGACCAGCCGAGACCTGGCTAGAACGGAAGAGCACACGTCTGAACTCCAGTCACCGCTCATTATCGCGTATGC
>CAZQQL010000014.1:0-40349 GCA_964595455.1 uncultured Dehalococcoidaceae bacterium | reverse complement strand
AAAAAGTGTAACCTATGTCTCCGGACAAAGTGTAACCTATGTCTGGTCTTTACAGGGAGATTTAACTAAAATCAATTGAACAAAGACCGCCTAAACCCCACGCAACAAACCTTCAACCAGATAGCCGGGAGCTGGTACAACTACCGCCACCGCACCATCTTCCCGGCAGAACTGGACCGCATGGCCTCGCTGTGGCGGAAAGGAAAGCTGCTCAATGTCGGCTGCGGCCATGGCGCCGATTCCCTCCCCTTCAAAGACGGCTTCGAACTGCATGGCATCGATTTCTCCCGCACCATGCTGGAGTTAGCTCAAAAATACGCCGCCAAATTCAATTTCGATATCAGCCCGGTAGAAGCGGACGCCCGCTGCCTGCCCTACCGGGACGGAGCGTTCGACTGCGCCATCGCCGTGGCCAGCTACCACCACATCGAAACAGAAGAAGGCCGTCAACAGGCTTTCCGGGAACTCCTCCGCGTGCTCAAACCCGGCGGCGAGGCCTTCATCACCGTCTGGAACAGGTGGCAGCGCCGCTTCTGGTTTAAACCAAAAAATGTCCTTGTCCCCTGGAAAACCAAAGAAATCACCCTCGGCCGTTACTACTACCTCTTCACCTATAGAGAAATCAAAAAAGCACTAAAAATGAGCGGGTTCACCGTCCTGGAAATCCTCCCGGAAAGCCGGTACAGGTTCCCGGTCAAGTGGTTCTCACGCAATATTTGTGTGCTGGTGAAAAAGCCTGCATCGTGACCTTTTTAACGAGGTTTGAACCTCTCCCCGTTATCGGATATAATCCACAATATGAGCACCATGATACCATTGGAGCATAAGCAGCGGCGCATTTGACTGCGGTCCACTCGGACGGCGTCGCCGTCCCTCCTCCTTTACCGGTCAAATATGCGCGCACATTATGAAAGTGCGTTTACCGCTGCTCCATACCTGTCTTCGCTGCATCCGTCCGTTTCTTAAAACGGTCCGGAATAATACCTTTCGTCCCTTTTTCACGGCCGATTACGGCTTCTTTTTCATTGAACACTCTCCGGGTGGGGCATTTTCCCTTTCCCGGTTTTTTCATTTTTTCGCTTGAATAACCGCAAGGAGGAATCGATATGGACACGTTAGACGCGCGTGGTCTTGCCTGCCCGGAGCCCGTCGTGAGGGTCAAAAAGGCACTGGAAGCCATGGATACCGGAAAACTAACCGTGCTGGTCAACAGCGCGACAAGCCGCCAGAACGTCCAGCGCTTCGCGGAAAAGCAGGGCTGTAAGGTCAGGATCGAAGAAAACAACGGCGAATTTACCCTGGAGATTGAAAAAGCCGGGCAGCTTGCCGCGCCTCAGGCATCGACCGGGGCCGGTGTGCTCCTCGTCACCAGCGACAAGTTCGGTACCGGCGACGATGACCTCGGCGAACTCCTCATGGCCAGCTTCATCAATACCCTTACCGAGACCTGCGGCAAACCGGACCGGATGCTCTTCATCAACAGCGGTGTGATGTTGGCTCTTGAAGGATCCCGCGTAGTGGATACCCTCAAGGAACTGGAGGAGGCCGGCATCGAGATATTTTCCTGCGGCACCTGCCTGAACCACTACCAGGTCAAGGACAAACTTGCCGTGGGCAAGGTCACCAACATGTATGATACCGTGGATACCCTGCTCGGAGCGGAAAAAGTAATCAGAATATAGAGAAAAAGGAGAAAGAATAGTATGACAACCGACTACAGACCGATGTGGACCGGACTGGGCCTGAACCTGGAAGGGCATGACGCCCTGCTGGGCGTGCTGGGGCAGCTTTACCAGGGGACCTACCTCAGCCAGAAAAACCGCCCCGAGGGCATGGCTTACCTGGACTTTGTCATGAGCGAGGTCCATGGCCTGCGCATCAAGGAACTCATGGACGCCAAGGCATCGGGAAGAAAGGTCATCGGGACGTTCTGCGTGTTCGTCCCGGACGAAATCATCCTGGCCGCGGACGCCGTCTCCGTCGGGCTGTGCGCCGGAGCGGAGTTCGGCATGGAAGATGCCGAGAAACTACTGCCCCGGAACACCTGCTCGCTCATCAAATCGTTCTTCGGGTTCAAGCTGAACAAGGTCTGCCCGTACATCGAAGCGTCCGATATGATCGTGGGCGAGACCACCTGCGACGGCAAGAAAAAGGCCTATGAGGTCTTCAAGGATATTCAACCGAACCTGTATGTCATGGAAGTGCCTCAGATGAAGAACCCGCATGACCGGGAAATGCTGAAGACAGAATACCTGCGGTTCCTCAAAGAACTGGAAAAACTGACGGGTATCACCATCGACGCCGCCCGGCTGAAAAAAGGCATCGATATGGTCAATAACCGGCGCCAGGCGCTCCATCGTCTGGCACTGCTGCGAGCGGCTGACCCCGCGCCGATATCCGGCCTCGATGCCTTGCTTATTAACCAGGTAGCTTTCTACGATGATCCGGAACGCTTCACCGCGTCCGTTAACAAGATATGTGATGAACTCGAAGCCAGAACGGCCAAAGGCGAGGGTGTGGCCCCCAAAGGTACCCCGCGTATCCTGGTTTCCGGCTGCCCCATGGCCGTCCCCAACTGGAAGCTGCCCACCATCGTCGAGACCTCGGGAGCGGTCATCGTCGGCGAGGAGTCCTGCGTCGGCGAACGCGGCGCCCGGAACATGGTGGACAATTCCGGCGCTACCATCGAGGCCCTCATGGACGCCATCGTGGACCGGTACTTCAAGATCGACTGCGCCATCTTCACGCCCAACGAGAGCCGCACTGACCACATCGTCGAAATGGCAAAGCAGTACCAGGCAGATGGCGTTATCCATTACGCCCTGCAATTCTGCTCGCCCTATATTATCGAGTCCTATTCCGTCGAGCAGGCGCTCCTCGCTGAAGGTATCCCGGCCATCCGCATAGAGACCGACTACAGTCAGGAAGATATGGGACAGTTGCGGACGCGCGTGGAAGCGTTCATCGAAACCATAAAAAAATAGGACCGTAACATGCTCAGTGCAGGGATAGACATCGGGTCCCGCACCGTTAAGATGGTGGCTGTGACGGACAACGAGATCACAGCGACCAAACGGGCGGACAATACCTTCGACCCCGTGGCGGTCGGGCGGCAGATGCTGGACGGAGTCCGATACGACCGTTTGACCGCCACGGGATACGGACGCCACATTTTCCGTGAACACTTCGACTGTGGGATCATCAGCGAAATCTCCGCTTTCGCGCTTGGCTCCAGGCGCCTGTTCCCACGGTGCCAGGCGATACTGGACATCGGCGGACAGGATACCAAGGTCTCCTACCTCAACCCGGATGGAAAGATACTGAAGTTCGAAATGAACGATAAATGCGCCGCCGGGACCGGCCGTTTTTTGGAGATCATGGCCGGGGCCCTGAACTACAGCATTGATGAGTTCGGCCAGGCGGCGCTGGTCGCCGAAACAGCTACGAAAATCAGCAGTATGTGCACGGTCTTTGCGGAATCAGAGGTCATATCGCTCCTGCATAGGGGCGCACGGCGGGAGGCAGTAGCCCTCGGCATCCATGAGGCAATCACCCGGCGTGTGACCTCCATGCTCGGACGACTACCAAAGTTCGATGGCCTCGTCTTCGCCGGCGGCGTGGCCAGAAACGCCTGCATGCAGCGGCTGCTGGAAAAGACGCTCGGTGTTCCCATCATGGTGCCGGAAGAGCCACAGATAATCGGGGCGCTGGGAGCAGCACTGAGCGCAGTTATGGACTGATATGCAGGAAAATCCCACGCATTACGTGCCCTGCGCCCATCAGGCATCATTTCAGCTCCAAGGTACGATTAGCGTCCAGATGATAGCTCCGGCACAGCGGATCGTCCCTCTTTCCAAAGAGGGAAGGAGGAAGTTTCGTTCCCCTCGCTCAACTCACCGCTTATCTTGACCTGCTAACCATATAGAACCAGCATCCTCGTTGCGTCTCCTCGCCGCAATGCGGAGATGGGAACGAGGGGGTGAGGTCGAAACCCTCCTTGAAAAGGAGGATAGAGGAGGCTCAGAACATGATTGCATTCACTCCCCGCTCGGTATCACCACCAACCGGTTTCCCTCCACCAGGAAATCCACACTCCCGTCCAGGTCCGTCCGGAAAATTCTGTTCCCTCCCGCCACAGATGCCAGCCTCGCCAGGGCATTCGGACCCGGATGCCCGTACCGGTTCCCTTCCCCGCATGAAACCACAACAACCTCCGGCGTCACCACCGAAAGGAAAGCCGCCGTCGAAGAATCGTCCGAGCCGTGATGCGCCGCCTTCAACACGTCCGCATCCAGATCCGCACGACCTCGTACCAGTTCCCGCTCCACCTTGCCGGGAATGTCCGCCGTCAGCAGAAAGCTGGTTTCCCCGACGTCCAGCCGCAGCACCAGCACAGTCTCATCTCCGGCTTCTACCGCTCCCGGCCCCGGATGGAGCACCTCTATTGATACATTCCCGATGTCCAGCCGGTGTCCCGAAACGACAACAGAAACCGGTATCCCCGTTTCTTCAATCACCCGCTGCCATTCCCGGTACAGCGTTGAATCATATTCCCCCGGCGCAACCACGACCTGCTTCACCTCGTACCTCCTCAGCACCTCCACCAGTCCGGCAAGGTGGTCGCCGTGGGGATGGGTGAGCACGACCGCCTCGATGGTACGGTCCCAGAACGGCATCCGCTCGCCCAGGCGATTGATGACCTGCTGCGGGGCCGGCCCCCCGTCGATGAGCACCTGCGTCGTCCCCTGCCGCACCAGGATGGCGTCCCCCTGCCCGACGTCGAGGAAACTGACCGTCACCCGGTTATCCGGTAAACTCACCGCAACCGTAACGACCAGGACCGCCGCGAGCGCCAGCGGTACGAGCGCCCACTTCCATCCCACCGGAGTCAGAAATCCCGCCGCGATCCCGGCCTTCATCTGCCCGGACGCCCCCGCCGCGAGGTCCCTCCGCCGCCGCCATCTGAAAACCAGCCAGACGATGCCTGCCCCGCAGATATAGTACGCCCACAGGAACCCCGGATGCAGAGAATCGATGTTGATGGTAAGCGAAGCTTCCGAGCCGAGCCAGCCAGCCGCCGCCAGCACCCAGGAAAGGAACAGCCACGCAATCCACCCGAACGCCTGCCCGATGACCGGTAGCGCCAACCCGAATATCGCCGCCAACCCGCTGAACACGATGATGCCCGCCAGCGCCGGCAGCGCCAGGAACGTCGTCAGCGGCCCGGCCAGCGCTACGATACCGAAGTAGTACGCTACCACCGGCCAGACGGCCAGCGTCGCCGCCAGGGTCGCACTGAGCGTATCGATGACGAACACGGACAACGCAGCCGTCGCCCGGTCTTCTCCGAGCAGACGAGCTGCCAGCCATCGGCCGGCATCACGCAGCAGCGGATAAACGCCGATCAGTCCCGCCATGGCCAGGAAGCTCAACTGGAAAGAGGCGTCGCCGAGGATGTACGGCTCGTTGCCGACCATCACCGCCGCTGCCACCACCAAAGCGACAAGCCCGCTCCGCTGACGCCCGAGTCCTTCTGCCATGAGGAACATGGACGCCATGACTGCTCCACGCACGACCGGCGGGTTCAGGCCGGTCATGACGGCGTACACCCAGATGCCGGCAAGTGCCACCCAAATATAGACGCCGCGCCTCCTGCCGAAAACGGCGATGCCGGCCGCCAGCAGCATCCCGGCTACGATGCCGAGATGCAGTCCTGAGATCGCCAGCAGGTGGGCGGTACCGCTCCGGTTGAAGTCCTCACGCACGTCCTGCGGGATGTTGCTGCGGATTCCCAGCAGCATGCCCTGCGCCAGTGATGCCTGCGGCTCCGGCAGCGCCTCTGACAGCGAATCCGCCAGCCGTTCCCTGACCGAGTAGATCCACGCCATGACCGGATTGCCCTGCCCGGCCTCGATTATTTCCACCCTGGGGTAGTACATCACCGTGTCGATGCCCTGGTGCTCGAGGTAGTTGCGGTAATCGAAGTCCTCCAGCACAGCGGGCGTCTGCGGTTCTCCGGTGATGCGCAGCACGTCCCCGTACCTGCGCTCCGGATACCGTGAGACAAAGACCAGCGCCCTCCCCTCGACGTCTCTTGCCTCACCTTCAAACATCAGCCGGGTGATGTCCACCTCGAGGCGCGTACCGGTATCGCGGACGTCCGGATCGCTAACGACCTTTCCTTCGAGTTCCATCGTGCCGAGGTCATTCCAGGAACACAGGTCAAGGTCCGTTGTTTCAAATGAACTATGCGAATAGAAAGACGCCCCGAGAAAGAGGCAGAGACACAGGATAGCGATGATCGATGTCCGGCGATGTCGCCGCACGAAGCAGAAAGGCAGCGGCGCCAGGGCCAGCAGTAATAAAGCTGAAGGAAGGTCGAAGAACGTGCCGGCAAAGACTCCAAGTATCCAGGCAAGGCTGAGTAAGAACAGTACCACGCGCCCGGCTAATCCCCGACCGTGATGAAGCTCCGGATTTGGTCAAGCAGGCCCGGCCCGATGCCTTCCACCTCGGTCAGTTCATCGACGTCCCGGAAAAGCCCGTGCGATTCCCGGTAAGCGATGATCGCCTCAGCCTTCGTCTCCCCGATGCCCGGCAACGCTTGCAGAAGCCAGGATTCAGCGGTGTTGATGTTAATCCTTTGCTCACCAGTCACGCTTCCAACACGGAGAGTGATATCTCCGGCGTTTACAGGAGTACCGCCGCTTGCCCTGAGGATATCTTCCAGAGTATCGCCCGGCCTGAGGTCGTACCAGCCCGGCGCTGCTACCTGGCCGTCCACGTAGACCTTCCCCGAATAATCCGGAGGAGAGCTGAAAGTGATGACACAAGGCTGAGCGGGTTCGTAACGGGCCGCGATAACGGCAATGCCAATAGCAATGACAACGCACAGCGCCAGGGCAGCCATTGTCCAGCGGTTTATCAACCGGCGCATCATCACCCGTGCCGGTCACTGTTATTCGGGTGTTACAAGCAGGACGGCACTTGAAGATATAACGAAAGCGGGTTGAAAGTCAAATGCAGGAGCCATAATGAGATGTGACAGCGCTAAGGACAGATTACTTCAGTCTGTACCATTCATCGCAAGATATGCGTCGGGAGAGAATTGTCTCGACTTCATGGAGGAGAACCATCAATTGAGGTACTGAATACTCTTGATTTGAAGGAATGGCTAAACGATGTTGCTGATAAACCATGAACTGGTGTTTTGTTCCTGAGAAAGGGCCTTCGAAACCAAGCTTCCGAAGCTTGGTAACAAAGAGTCGGCGTTTACACTGCCTCCACCGACTCACGGTGCGGCTCCTCGTTAAGGTCAATACCATTCAGTATCGGCAGAGGGTGTCTTAACTTTAAGCCTACTAGAATCCAGTCTTCAAGCACTGACTGGAGTTCGGCTTCACATTCCGTTAAGCAAGACCCGAAAGCTATTACGCCCAGGCAGGAAGGCACCTGGCCGCAGAAAGAGCCATCATCCAACTTGTCATACACAGCCTCGGATAACGCCTGGCTGACATAGTCTGTCAAAATAAACTTTACCGCCATCTCCCCTACTCCATTACCACGGACTCTTCGGCCTCTGCTTCCTCTTCCGCCCCCGGCGTCACCGGCCGGAGCTTGTCCGGATCGTCCAGGTGGTCTATGTACAATACCCCGTCCAGGTGGTCTATCTCATGCTCCAGGGCCTGCGCCAGCAGCCCTTCCGCCTTGATGCGCACTTCCTTGCCGTCCGGTCCCAGTCCCTTGGCGGTGACCTGTTCGGCACGGGTCAGTTCAGCACAATAGCCCGGTATGCTGAGGCACCCCTCGGTGACGGTGCGTTCGCCCTTTTTCTTGACGATCTCCGGGTTGATGAGGATGACGTCCTCTTCCTCTTCCGGCACGCTGATAACGGTGACGCGCAGCAGCGAACCCACCTGCGGCGCCGCCAGGCCGGCGCGGCCTTCCTCGGCGTGCAGGGTTTCCTGCATGTTACGGATAAGCTTTTTGACCGAGGCATCGATCGTCCTGATGCGCCTTGTTTTCTGCCGTAATATGGGATCCGGCACGGTGCGAATGTTTAAAACCGCCATTGTACTCTCCGGTCCTGGACTCTGAACATCACTATGATTACACTCTCAGTTTACTGAAGTAGATTGACCGGGTCAATATCTACGCTCCATCCCTGCGGAAATCTGATATTTCTCAGGAAATCGGAAAGCCCGGCCCCCCGCAGCAGGATGTGCCAGCGGTATTTCCCTCTCAGCCGGTGCAGAAAGACCGGCGCCGGCCCGATGATATCGATCCCGGCAATACCGCCGCTCTCCATCTCCGCCAGCAGCAAGCTCTTCATCTTTTCAGCGTCCCGCTCGCAGGCTTCCTCGCTGGTATGCGCATAAACGAGCCTCGCCAGCCGGGCAAACGGTGGATTCACCAGTTGCTTCCGGTACTCCAGTTCCTGCCGGTAGAATGAGGCGTAATCGTGAGAAGCAGCCGCCCGGACCGCGTAGTGCTCCGGCGTATACGTCTGGATGATGACCCTTCCCCCGGCGGCCCCGCGACCGGCCCTGCCCGCCACCTGGCTCAACAACTGGAACGTCCTCTCCCCGGCCCGGAAGTCCGGCAGGTTCAGCGCCGTATCCGCGTTCATCACGCCCACCAGCGTCACGGACGGGATGTCCAGCCCTTTGGCTACCATCTGCGTCCCGATGAGGATGTCTGCCTCGCCGTCCCGGAAGGTGCGCAATAGTTGTTCGTGGGAGAGGCCGTCGGCGGCGGTATCGCTGTCCCAGCGCAGGCGCCGCGCCCGCGGGAACGCCATCCGCACTTCCTGCTCCAGTTTCTGCGTACCCATGCCCAGGTACTTCAACCCCGTCGAGCCGCATTCCGGGCACTTTTCCGGGTTGGCGGACGTCCGCCCGCACTGGTGGCAGGTGAGTTTGTCGATGGAATGGTGATAGGACAGCGGCACTTCGCAGCGCCGGCAGCGCAGCACATGGCCACACCTCCGGCACTGGATGAACGTCGAGCCGCCGCGACGATTAAGGAAGAGGATGACCTGTTCCCGCCCCGCAACGGCCCGGTTGACCTCCCTGGAAAGCGCCCGGCTGAAGATGCCCCGGTTGCCCGCCTTGAGTTCTTCCCGCATGTCCACCACCGTCACCGCCGGCATTGCCCCGCCGGCCGCCGAGATGCGTTCCGGGAGTTCCAGTAACTTGTACTCTCCCCGCTCGGCTTTGAAATACGACTCCACGTCCGGCGTGGCGCTCCCCAGGACGACCGCAGCCCCGGTGAGCCGCGCCAGTTCGCTGGCGGCGTCTCGCGTCTGGTAGCGGGGAGACGTGTCCTGTTTGTACGTCCATTCGTGCTCTTCATCGATGACGATGATGCCGAGGTCCGGTACCGGCGCGAAGAGAGCGCTCCGGGGCCCGATGACCACGTCGAACTCGCCGTCATGGATACGCCGCCATTCGTCGTACTGCTCCCCGAGCGTCAGGCCGCTGTGAAGAACGGCGACCCGGTGCATGAAACGTGCGGCGAACCGTTCGATGGCCTGCGGCGTGAGAGAAATCTCCGGCACCAGGACGATACCCTTTTTCCCGAGCCGTATCGCCTCCGCCAGCGCCTGCAGGTAAACTTCCGTCTTGCCGCTTCCCGTCACGCCGTGGAGTAGAAAAACATCCGGTCTCTCCGGTTTATCAGCTTTGTTCAGGGATTCGGTCACTGGCCGCAAGACGGCCATCTGCGCCGGTGTCAAAGACAGCGGCGATGAAGGAACGATGTGTTCGTAGGAAATGGGGTCGCGGGGAACTTCGATCTCCTCTGCGGCAAGCAATCCTATCTTTACTAGCTGGTTCAATACGGGGCGGTCGCAACCGGTTGCCAGCCGAACGTCTGGCCACATGGCTTCGCCGCCGTTAGCACGGACATAGTCATACAGGGCAGCCTGCCGCGGCGTCAATACATCATCGGATTCCCTGATGAGCTTCACCCTGAGTTCGGTCTTCGGCTTGATGCGGACCGGGGAAAGGTCGTAGCTCCGCTGCAGCTTCCCCGTTTTGACCAGTTGGGACACCGCGGCTGAAGCGCGTTTTACCCCGAGGACTTTTTCGATTTCTTTCAGGGACTTCCGCCCGCCGCCGAGCACGTCCAGTACCTTTGCCTGGTCTTCGGTAAGCTCCTCCGCAGGAATTTCCTGCCCGGCGGGTGAAAGACAGGTCACGGGGCGCCGCTCGAAGCCCGGCGGCAGCATGAGACTGACGGCATCGAAGAGCGGCGCCAGGTAATACCCGCTGACCCACCGGGCCAGCGCCAGGTGATGGGATGAAATCAGCGGAACGTCCTCGATGATGCCGGCAATGTCCCGTACGCCTTCGACGTTGGCCACATCGCTCAGTCCGAAGACGATGCCCTGCAGTTCCTTTTCCCCGAAGGGAACGTAGACGGCCTGCCCCGGCCTGACATCCAGGTTGGGAGGAATAGAATAGGTAAAGAGGCGGCGCTGGGCAACCGGCGAGTTGACACTGACGTCGGCATACCTCATCCCGGACTCCCGGCGCCCGTCGGTCGTACTTCCATGCCCTCATGATACACCACCCGTCCCGACCAAGTCGAAGAGCCCCGTCATGCCAGCTTCATGCCGACATCCACCACAGTCCTTGCGCACTTAACAAATGCTCTCCCGCCTTGTCATTCCCGGGAAATCGGAAATCCATCGAGGCCGTACACTATATTCGGGGTGAGGTTGAAAAGACCAGCAAGTAAAAGGGTAGCGCGGGCGTCTTGCCCTCGGCTTCCCTTACCCATCTCTTCTCCCCTTGTGGGAGAAGATTAAGATGAGGGGTAATACATTGCTCTGTCACCCATGTCCCCGGTCTAAACCAAACAATCCCCTCTCCGCAATGCGGAGAGGGGACATAGATGTGAGGATTATTGAGTCAGTAGAGGTCCTTTAAAGGTCCCTTACTCTTTGGTTTCCTGCTCGGCCGGAGCAGCTTCCGCGGCGGGTGCTTCAGCCGGAGCGGTCGCGGCGGCTTCCTGCTGCGCTTCCTCGGACATCGCTACATCCTCGGGCTTCAGCTCTTCTTCCGGCTCGGCTACCAGTGACTCATCGACCGTGCGGGACTTGCGCTCCACCCGCTTGATCTTGCGGCGGGCATCCTTGCCGCTGAGTCCGCGGAGATAATACAGCCGGGAGCGGCGGACCTTGCCCTGCCGGACGATCTCTACCCTGTCCACGTTGGAAGACAGGAATGGGAACGTGCGCTCGACGCCGATGCCGGAGGCCACGTGCCGCACCGTGAAACTGGCGCCGGCTCCGCCCTTGCTTATCTTCAGAACGACACCCTGGAAAACCTGGATGCGTTCCCGGTCGCCTTCTACGATCTTGCAATATACCTTGACGGTATCGCCGGGGGCGATCTCAGGTATCCTCTTGTTCTGGGTTACCTCGACGAGTGATGAGACATCCATGTTACGACTCCCTATCCGTTATTTGCTGTTTTGTCCTTGCCGGACATGAGGCGCGAGACCACTTCCCTGTCATCACGGTCGAGTTCCGCCTTTTCCAGCAGTTCCGGGCGGCGCTCCAGCGTCCGCCTCAATATCTGTTCCCGGCGCCACCGGGCTATCTCCCCGTGGTTGCCGGAGAGTAAGACCTCCGGTACCTCCCACCCGCGGAAATCCGCCGGGCGGGTGTACTGCGGGTACTCCAGCAGGCCGTTGACGTGCGAATCGTCCAGTGGCGATTCCTCCGACCCCAGCACGCCCGGCACCAGCCGCAGCACCGCGTCGATTATGACCATAGCAGGAATTTCCCCGCCGGTCAATACATAATCCCCGATGCTTATCTCATCGGTCGCCAGGTGCTCGCTCACCCGCTCATCGACCCCCTCGTAATGGCCGCAGATGACAGTCAGCCGGCTTTCTTCAGCCAGTTCCTGTGCCAGGGGCTGCGTGAACAGCCTCCCGCCGGGGGTCATCAAAATAACGCGCGTTCCCGCCGCGTCTTTGTTTATCTCCTCCACCGCCTCGAATATCGGCTCCGGTTTCATCACCATCCCGGCGCCGCCGCCGTACGGATAATCATCCGCCGTGTGGTGCTTATCGTGCGTATAAGCACGAATATCGTGCACCCTGAGGTCGATTAGCCCCTGCTCCGCCGCCCGCTTGAAGATGCCGTACCCGAACGGCCCCTTAAAGAGGTGCGGGAAGAGCGTCAGCACATCGATGCGCATTACCGCTGCCGGCTCCCCGCCACACTACGTGACGGAGTGCTCGGTGACCTCTCCCTTGATAATCTCCACCGCATGGGTCAGCGCCGGCAACACCACTTCCAGGCACTCCCGCGCGGCTTTCGGGCTGCCCGGCATGTTGATGATGAGGCAGTCCTTCCGCTGCACGGCCACCGCCCGGCTCAGCATCGCCATCGGCGTCTTTTCCATCGATTTCGCCCGCATCGCCTCGGCCAGTCCCGGCACTTCCCGGTCCATTACCTCGAACGTCGCTTCCGGCGTCACGTCCCGCTTCGCCAGCCCCGTTCCGCCCGTCGTCAGGATGATGTCCATCTTCCCGCCGTCCGCCCACTCCCGGAGCCTCCCGGCTACCACACCCCTGTCATCCGGGACGATCTCATACGCGACGACGCTATGCCCCGCCGCTTCCGCCCCTTCCCGCAGGACCGGTCCGCTCAGGTCTTGCCGCTTCCCGGCCGAGCCTTTATCGCTGATAGTCAGGATTCCGATGTTCGCCATGCCGCCCCATTAATGCAAAACAAAGTATATTTTACCATATTCACGGCATTCCTGTGAATAGCTGTGGCTGTGGTGTGTTGTTGTCCAGCGAAAACGTCCCCTTAATTGTTCAGCGAATTTGTCACCCTCTAGCGATATTGGTAGCGGCTTCAACTCCCGTAGGTCGGAGTGCTACTCCGACAATCAATGATACCCGCTCCAACAAATCCCTTTCCGCCGTGTCATTCCCGGCCCCAACCGGGAATCCTTCTCTGTCCCACTTATTGTCACGCCTCCGCCGCAATTCAGTGGACCGCACATATAGATCGTCCCCATTTGGAAAGGGGGAGCGATGGGGTTTTTTAAAATGGGGGGCGCAGTACAGTACTGCGCCCCCCATTAACAATCCTTATGCCTCTACACCGCTTTCTGCGCTTTTTTTCTCTCTGCCCCGGTGGACCAGGCTGTACACCGCCGGGATCACGAAGAGCGTCAGGAACGTCGAACTCACCATGCCACCGATGACGACGATCGCCAGTTCCGAGCTTAACAGCGTGTCAGAACCGCTGAATATAACCATCGGGAGCATGGCAAAGATGGTCGTCAACGCCGTCATCAGGATCGGTCGCAACCGCGTCTTGCCGCCCGTCATCAACGCCTCTCCTACACTCACCCCTTCCTTGCGGATGGTTTCCACCATCTCTACCAGGACGATAGCATTGGTAAGGACGATGCCTACCAGCATCAGCAGACCCATCATAGCCGAGACGCCGAGCGTGTTGCCGCTGAGGAACAGGGCGGGAATGGAACCGATGGCCGCCAGCGGCAGGCTTATCATGATCAGCAGCGGATTGATGATGGACCGCATCATCAGGATAACGATGGCAAAGACGATGACGATGGCGATGAGTATGGCGATACCCATGCTCTTGAAGGTATCGGTCATTTCCTCGGCGATGCCCGCCATGACCACCTTCACCCCGGGATGGTCCGGCAATTGATCGATCTTCTCCTGGATCGCCATGTTGACCGCGCCCACGTTCTTGTCCGTGATGGTGCCGGAAACAGTGGCTGACAGCATCGTATCCGTATGAGCGATATGAGAAGGCAAATCCACTATACTGATAGCAGCTACATCGCTGAGGGACACCGATTGCGGGAAACCTATACGCAGGTCCCCGGCCTGTTCGATGCCGCTCAGATTGGAGACAACTCCTTTCAGGTACACGGGATACGTTTCCCCGTCGAGCGTGACCGTTTTTCCCGGCAGCGTACCGCCGCTCATCAACAGGACGAACTCCTGTTGAAGCATGGGGAATTGAGCGGCCGGTAAACCGGATGCCCCAACCTTCTGGATATCGACGGCGACGTCCAGCTTGGGGACCACCCTGGTCAGATCATTTTGCAGGTCAGTGATTCCTTCAACGGTCTGTAAACTCTCCATGAGTTGGGCCGCGACACGGGCGATATCTTCCTGGTTCTCCCCCTGGATGGATAAACTCATCGCGGTTGAGGAGAAACCGGCGCCCATACCGCCTCCGGAATCAGCGCCGGAAACGATCACCAGGCCATCCGGTACAAGGTCCCGGACGTCCCGGCTGATAATATCCGTTTGTTCAGCCAGGTCCGCGTCGGCATCGAGATAGATCGTTATCGAGGCCGTGTTGGCGCCCCCGCCGCCCTGGGCGGCGCTCATGATGCCCATCATGGAAGTGGAAGATGTGCCGATGGTCGAATAGTAGCTGCGTATCGCGTCGTCTTGGGCAAGTGCCGCTTCCACCTCCCCGGTGGCGGCGGCGGTAGTGTTGATGTCGGCTGAGGATGGCAGCGATATACTGATCGTGATGGTGGGTTCCCCCATGGCGCCGGACATGAACGAGGTCCCGGTAAGCGGCAGCAACCCGATACTGCCGAATAGCAGAACAACAGCAATAACCACGACGGCAACCGGGTGGCGCAGCGTCCAGCCCAACGCCGAGGCATAGGTCTTCTGGTACCAGTTGTCCTTGACAGCAGTCGTTTTCCCTTTGGCTTTACCCAGCAGGCGGGAAAGGGCGGGAATCAATGTCAGGGCTACCAGCAGCGACGCCAGCATCGCGAAACTTACCGTCAGGGCGAACGGGATGAACATCTCCCCGATAAGACCGCCGATAAACATGAGCGGGATAAAGATGGCGACGGTAGCCAGCGTGGCCGTGGTGATGGGACCGGCTATCTCTTTGGCGCCGCCGATAGCCGCTTCCTTGAAGCCTTCACCCATGCGGACACGCCGGTAGACAACCTCCACCATGACGATACTGTCATCGATAAGACGCCCCACGGCAATGATCATGGCGCTGAGGGTCAGGATATTCAGGGTCACCCCGGTCAATCGCATGCACAGGAAGCCGATGAACAGGCTCAGCGGTATGGAGATGGCGGTGATCAGCGAGGCGCGGACAGCCATGAGGAAAATAAAGACGACGATTATCGCCATCACGCCGCCGATAATAGCTTTTTCCCAGAGCTGGTTGATGCTCGAATGAATAAAGTCAGACTGGTCGAATATCTTGGTCAGGACCACGCCCTCGGGAAGCGATAGTTCAGCCAGGCGTTCTTTGACCGCGTCGGATACATCCACGGTATTGGCGGAATCAGTCTTGGTGACCTGGATGCCCACGCTCGGCCGGCCGTTGACACGGGTGATGGCCGTCAGCGGCGGGGGGCTCTTGGCAATGGAAGCGATATCGGACAGGACAACGCCGTCCTCACCCAGCGGCGCGGCGCTGACTGCCTGCAGGGAAGTATAATTGCCCCCCAGCATCGCAAAGACGCGGGACAGCGAGACCCCGTACTGGTTCATCGCCTCCGGGTCCGGCGAGATGACGATCTCATCCTTTTCCCCGCCTTCCGTATCCACCCGCAGCACGCCGTCGATGGCGGAAAGATCAGGAACGATCTGCGTCAGCGCAACCTGCTTCAACTGCTCCGGCGTCATGTCCCCGGAAAGGCTGAAACTCATGACCGGCATGATGTTCATGTTGATGGGGATGATCTGCGGGTTGGATTTGAGGCCCTCCATCATGCCCGGCAGGCCGGTGACTATCTCCGGGAGCCCCAGGCCGCCGATGCCCTCGTTGAGCCTGGTTGTCACGGCGTCCATGTCCGTCCCGAACTCGAACTCCGCCATGATGATGGACATGCCGGAAGATGAGGTAGACGTTATATGCTTGAGTTCTTTGCCGGACCACTCATCATGGATGAAACGCTCGATCGGCCCGGTGACATCATGCACGACCTGGTCGGGATGTGCCTGGGGATAGATCGTGACCACGGTCGAGTAGGGAAAGCTGATATCCGGGATAAGTTCTATCTTGAGGCCGAGAAAGGCCCAGATAGATGCCCCGGTGACGATCAGCGCCAGCAGGATCGTGACGATCCGGCTGCGAACTGCCAGCTTGGTGAGGTGCCACATGTGGTGATTACTCCTGTTCTTTAACTTCCTGCTGATGCTGTTCCATGGCCCTGATGAAGGCCCGGGAACCCTGCAATAGCGCCGCCATATCCTCTTCCTGCATGCCCCCGAGGATCTGCTCCATATGATGTGACTGTACCTCCGTCAGGTTCGTCAGCAGTTCCTGCCCTTCCGGGGTTATCTCAAGCCACGTGATCCGGCGGTCATCCGGGTTGGGAATACGGGTGACCAGGCCTTGCTCTACGAGCCGCTCGACGATGCCGGTCACATCACCCGGCGTTACATCCAGGTCCTGTGCGAGAGATTTGTAATTGGTGTTTTGCCGGTGGGCAATTATGAGCAGGCTCTTGAGCTGGGCCAGAGGTACCGTGAGTTTCTTCCAGAATGCAACGGCGTACGGCGCGATGGCCCGGCTCATGTGTGGCTGGAGACCCAGGATTTCCCTGATTATCTGCTCTTTATTCATTTTTCCAGTATCCTTGGCGCGCATCAGGCTGAGTATAACGAATGAATGTTTAGATTATGTTAATATTTTACCTTATATAAACTATAATCTTCTACCACCATTTCACCCAATTCGCCGTGTGCGGGTACTCATTTCCATCGTTATTGAACGGTCGGACGGGCGTCTCCCCGTACCCGGAATCAACGATCGGCCGGGCAACGGTCCTCCTCCCGGCAGTCGATTCGTGTAGATGACCGTCGGCTGGGTCCCAGGCTCCCCAGGCTTACCGGGATGCATTCTGCCTCTCCGGCTACCCCTTATGTTCCGAACGGAAATCCCCCGCCACAAGCCGCGCCTGGTATATATCCCCATTTTCCCCCACCCCTACAAAAGTACTATCTCCACCTGATTCCCTAAAAAATCTGGGCCTTAACTACCAAATTTCTTGCATGTCAACATCCAATTTCCATAATTAGTTAAAAAATAGTCGAAATCCGCTGAAAAAAGTATTGACAAAGATGGGGCTCAGTGTTATAAAATGGTGAAACGTGGTGAGAAGTGGGGGATGGTGGGGAGCCAAGAGAAGGTCGAATGTTTTACGGGGAATTCGATTACAAGCTGGATGACAAAGGCCGGGTCGCCGTACCGCCGCGCTTCCGCGACGAACTCAAAGACGGCCTCGTCCTCTCCCCCGGCCCGGAAAAATACCTCACCGCCTACACCCTCAAGGAATGGAAGAAGATCGCGGAACAACTGGCCTCCAGCGGCCTGTCCACCGCCAAGATGAGAAAACTGAACCGCGCCATCTTCGCCACCGCCTTCCCGACCAAGCTCGATAACCAGGGCCGCATCGCCATTCCCGCTCCCCTCCGTGAACATGCCGGCATCGGTGAAGACGTCGTCATCGCCGGCGCTAACAACGTCCTGGAGATCTGGGACAAAGCCCAGTGGGATGAAGAGAAAGACGAATCCCTGGACCAGGCCTGGCAGATCATCGAGACCCTGGAGAAAAAATAAATGGCACAGCGCCCGTCCACTCCCGTCCATACCCCGGTCCTCCTTGAAGAAACGTTGAAAGCCCTTAACGTTCAGCCCGGCGGCCGGTATATCGATTGCACCCTCGGCGGCGGCGGGCATGCCCTGTCCATCCTGGAACACTCCGCCCCCGGCGGCCAGCTTCTCGGCATGGACGCCGACCCCGTTGCCATCGAGATTGCCCGGGAGCGACTTAAGGACTACAAAAACTCCGTGCTCCTCGTCAATGATAATTTCGCCAATCTGCAGTCAACCTGCATTAAGTATGATTTCTTCCCGGTCCATGGGATTCTCATGGACCTCGGGCTTTCTTCCCTGCAGCTTTCCGGCGGCGGCCGCGGATTCAGTTTCCAGTATGACGCGCCGCTGGACATGCGCTTTAACCCTGCTCAAAAGACGACGGCCGCGGACATCGTCAATACCGCCACGGAAGAACGCCTGGCGCACATCATCCGCACGTATGGGGAAGAGAACCAGGCACGACGTATCGCCCGCCTTATCGTCGAGCACCGGCCGCTCAAGACCACCCGCCAGCTCGTGGAACTCATCGAACAGGCTATGAAATCTCGCGGCAGGATCCATCCTGCCACCAGGACCTTTCAAGCCCTCCGTATCGCTGTAAACCACGAACTGGAACACCTCGAGACCGCATTGCGGCAGGCGGTGGAACTGCTCGGTTATGAAGGCAGGCTGGCGGTCATCACCTACCACTCCCTGGAAGACCGCATCGTCAAGCAGTTCATGCAGAAAGAAGCAAGCAACTGCATCTGCCCGCCCGGAACTCCCGTCTGCGTCTGCGGCCACACGGCGCGGCTGCGGCTGATCAACCGCAAGGTCATCACGCCGGCCGCGAAGGAAATCGAGGCCAATCCCCGCAGCCGCAGCGCCAAACTCCGCATTGCGGAGAGGATCGTCGATCACGGCCGCCGGTACGCTACCAGCGAGGACCACGCGTTCCTCACCATCGCCCGTTCCCGTGGGTGGCGGCGCCCGGCCCTGCTCCATAAAATGAAAATGGCCTATCTGGCAGCCTAGTGAATATGAGTATCAAAAGGAGGTAACGAACGTTGCTGGCCGGGAAAGCGGCAGAGTCCCCTTCCCCGGTTAAAAAGGAGGGCAGATGAAAAAACGAAACGTTATCGCTTCCATAGATGTAGGGACCACCAAAATATGTACCATTCTGGCAGATGTCAGAGAAGGAGACCCACGTATTATCGGCGTGGGTATTGCGCCGTCTAAGGGCCTGCACAAAGGCCTGGTGGTCAATATCAATGAAGCCAGGGAATCAATCAAGGAATCAGTCAGGAAAGCAGAACAGGTTGCCAACTGCAAGGTGGAATCGGCCTATGTCGGCGTAACCGGCAGACACGTCACGTCGATGAACAAGCACGGCGTCGTTGCCATCACCCGCAATGACCGCGTCGTGCGGCCGGATGATTTGAAAAGGGTGCTTTCCTCAGCGCAGAGCGTGAAGACCGCCACTGACCGGCGGCTGCTCCACGTTATCCCCCGCGGGTACGCGGTTGACGGTCAGACCGGCGTGAAGAACCCGGTGGGCATGCATGGTTTCCGCCTGGATGTCGAAACCCATGTTATTACCGCCGCGGTGACTTCTATCCAGAACCTGGTCAAATGCATTCACAGCATCGGCATCGAGATCGAGGACCTGGTCCTCGAACCTCTGGCCAGCAGTGAAGCCATCCTCTCCGACGATGAGCGCCAGGTCGGCGTCGTCCTCGCCGATATCGGCGGCGGCACCACCGATGTGGCCGTGTTCCGGGACGGCAGCATCTGGCATACCTCCATCCTCCCGGTTGCCGGCTACCAGTTGACCCGTGACGTTGCTATCGGCCTCGGGCTTCCGTTCGAGATCGCCGAAGAGATGAAGAAAAAGTACGGCAGCGTCCTGCCCGTGTATGAAGGCAAGAATGACTCAGCCCCCACTATTTCCAAGGACGGACATGGAGTTTCCTACCAGGACCTCTGCGAAATTATCCGCGCCCGCGTCGAGGAAATCCTCAAGCTCATCCTCCTGGAAATGCCGAACTCGGACTATGAATCCCTCGTCCCTGCCGGCCTGGTCTTGACCGGCGGCAGCTCCAACCTGGCCGGCCTGGCCACGCTGGGCCGCGATATTCTCAGGATCCCGGTACGCATCGGCGCTCCCCAGGACCTCTATGGCGTCGGCGATGTACTCCGCGACCCGGCTTACGCCACCAGCGTCGGTCTCCTGCTCTGGGGCGCCAAGTATGAAGGCAAAAAAGTATGGCAGGGTGGTTTCCTCGGCGGGGCCATGCAGAAGCTGGCTTCCCGGCTGCGGAAGCTGTTCGGTTAATCGGCTCAATTACATGAATAAAAAAGAAATAAAGATAAGGATACAGTAAAAGGAGGAGGGAATGGCAAGAACCAGTTTCGTAGCTAATCCTGCAAAAATAAAAGTAATAGGTCTGGGCGGCGGCGGCAGTAACGCTGTGACCCGGATGGTCCGGGAAAACATCCTGGGCGTGGAATTCATCGCTATGAACACGGACGCACAGGCGCTCGCAGTTTGTGAAGCGCCCGTCTGCGTCCAGCTCGG
Source organism: uncultured Dehalococcoidaceae bacterium (assembly GCA_964595455.1). Classification (GTDB taxonomy): domain Bacteria; phylum Chloroflexota; class Dehalococcoidia; order Dehalococcoidales; family RBG-16-60-22; genus DAOUEG01. Next base: position 20,127 of record CAZQQL010000014.1, on the reverse strand, counting down.
CCCCAAGCTGACCAAAGGCCTCGGCGCCGGCGGCGATCATACCGTCGGACAGAAAGCAGCCGAGGAAAACAAGGACGAACTCAAAGATATCGTTTCCGGCGCGGACATGGTCTTCGTGACCGCGGGCATGGGCGGCGGCACCGGGACGGGCTCCATCCCCGTCGTGGCGGAAATCGCCAAGTCCTCCGGCGCCCTGACCATCGCCGTGGTGACCAAGCCCTTCGGCTTTGAAGGCGCGCACCGCATGCAGTCCGCCGAGACCGGCATCAATAACCTCATCGATAAAGTCGATACCCTTATCATCATCCCGAACGACCGCCTTCTCACGCTGTGCGATAACAAGACCGGCGTGGACAGCGCCTTCAAGCTCGCGGATGATGTTCTCCGCCATGGCGTATCAGCCATCGCTGAAGTCATCACGACCCCCGGCATGATCAACCTGGACTTCGCGGATGTCAAAGCTATCATGAAGGACGCCGGCCCCGCCTGGATGTCCATCGGTAAAGGCACCGGCCAGAACCGGGCCGTGGATGCGGCCAAAGACGCTCTCGCCAGCCCGCTGCTGGATGTCTCCATCGAAGGTTCGAAAGCCGTCCTCTTCAACGTGGTCGGCGGTAATAACCTGTCCCTGTTCGAGGTCAACCAGGCCGCCGATGTCATCAAGGGCGCGGTGGACCCGGATGCCAACATCATCTTCGGCGTTGCCAACGATCCGTCCATGGAGAACGATGTCCGCATCACCCTTATCACCACCGGCTTCCATGCCAAGATGGGCATGGGCAAGAACACCGAGGAAGACGAACTCACCAGCCTCCTGAAGAACATGCGCACCGAGGACGAACTGGATATGCCGTCCTTCCTGCGCCGCCCGCTGTTCAACCACCGCCGCCAGGCTGCTCCCCAGCAGCAGCACCAGTCGGAACCAGTAAAACAGCGCCATTTCATGTAGGCCAGGGAGTACAGGTAACTAATAACCGGCGGTAACAAACCGCTCAGAATTACACCGGCATCAGGAAGCTTCCGAGCAGGGTGAGTGGACTGTGCCGAGAAACCTCTACACAACGAGAAAACTGCGGGTACCTCCTCCCGCAGTTTTCTCATACTTCCGGTTCCTCTCCGCCGTCAACTCCCCTGTCATGCTGAGTAAAATCAAGCATCCGTGTCATTCCTTTGCATTACCCCAAATCAAGTGGCACGGGCATCTTGCCCGCGGTCCGCACACCCCTTACCAACCGGCAGGTTCTACATCCCGTTGCACAACGGGATCCAGACACTCCTGATTGATTTTTCCGGAAGTTGGCTGGGCCGTAGGGAGGACTCGCAGTCCGCCGTCTCCATCGAGGTAATTAAACCCATACTGTCCGCCGTATATGTATCGTAGGCGGACGGTAAGGCCGCCTTTCTCATCGAGCCAATATTTTAGCCATATGATTGACAAAGCCAACTGTGTCTGGTTATGCTTAGTATTGTTCACAAATAGGTTCGGTAATTCCTTCGGACACAAACCGCTCTATGCGAGTCATCACAGGTAAAGCTAAAGGCCATCCGCTCAAGTTCCCCAAAGGGGCCCCGACCCGCCCGGCCACGGACCTCGTCAGGGGAGCCATTTTCTCTATCCTGGAAAATATGAACGACGATGAATGGACGTACGTCCTGGACCTGTACTCCGGCAGCGGCGCCATGGGCATCGAAGCCCTGAGCCGCGGGGCCGGTTGGGCTGACTTTGTTGATAGAGACCCCAGGTGTTGTAGTATAATTAAAGAGAACCTTGAGAAGACCAAACTCTCAGAACAAGCGCGTGTCTATTGCAGCGATGTCTCCAAAGCAATCGGTTTTCTGACAAAGGAGTACAACGTAGTTTTGATGGACCCCCCTTATGCCGATACGTCCATCGGCACAGTCATTACACAACTGGCGAATTCGCCCCGCGTCGGTACGGGCACGACCGTCGTTGTAACGCATTCGCCGCGTTTGCGGCTTGAAGAGTCTTACGCTCCTCTTTCCATGGTCAGGGAGACTCGTCACGGTGACAGCTGTATAGCGATCTACCGGAAGGAGGACCGGCCATGACAACAGCACTCTATGCAGGCAGCTTCGATCCCGTGACCAACGGGCATATTGATATCGCCACCCGTGCGTCCCGGTTATTTGATAAGGTCTACGTGGGCGTTTTCGCTACGCCGGCCAAGAACCTGACCTTTACCACCGAGGAACGGGTCGCCCTGGCGACGGACGCCGTCGCCCACCTCAGTAATGTGGAAGTGGTCACCTACTCCAACCTGACCGTGGAATTCGCCCGTTCCATTGGCGCCACCGTACTGGTACGCGGGCTCAGAATGGTCGGGGACTTCGAGTGGGAGATCCAGGTGGCCATGGTCAACAAGAAGATGGCCCAGGAGATAGAGTCCGTCTGTTTCATGGCCAGCCAGGAATACCAGTTCCTGAGCTCGCGGATGATTCGCGAGGTTGCCGCTCTGGGCGGCGACGTTCATTGCTTCGTCCCCAAAAACGTAGCTGAAGCCCTGAAAAAGAAGGGCTTCGCCATACCTTGATTTGTATCTCGATATTTGAAATTCTACCAGGCAAAAATACAGGAGGTAAACTGAATGGCCTATAAGATTTCCGATGAGTGCATCAGCTGTGGAGCCTGCGAACCGGAATGCCCGGTTGGCGCGATCAGCGAGGGTGACACGTCCTACGTCATCGACCCCAACAAGTGCGTCGAGTGCGTCGGACATTTCGATTCACCACAGTGCGCCGATATCTGCCCGGTTGATGCTCCGATACCGGACCCGGACCATCCCCGGAAGTAGACCGCACGGGACCTCAGGAATAGGAAACCAGAAAGGGGCGGAGTGATCCGCCCCTCCTTCCATTGTCTTCGGCATAGGTATGCTTGCCGGGCAATGGATTTTTTTATGTCCCGGCGAAGAATGACTTCACGGAATCGAACTCCGAGGGCAGGAGAGCGAGTACGAAGGGGAACCCATCCAGCAGGAAACGTGAAAGCACGGAACCGGAAACCGTATCTCCAGGCTCCGACATGAACTTGACCCACATGGTAAGAATGGCGCCGCAGAAGATGGCGCCGAGAATGAACCCCAGCGCAGCTCCGCCCAGACGGTTGATCCAGTTGAGCATCACCGCAGACAGAACGTTCTTGACAAGCTTTGCAGCTATGGAGGCGACGATCATGACCACGATCAGGATTATGGCAAAAGCCGCTATCTTGGCCCACCCGGGATCGGATATGAAGGTCATGGCCTCACCGAGACGTTCCGAAAAGCGGCCGGCCAGGATAACGCCGACGATGATGCCGACTACTGTGAGCGCTGCTTTAACGATACCGTTCTTCAGACCGATGAGCGTGGGGACGATGATGAGGACGATGATGACGATATCCAGCCAGTTCATATAGGTATCTCCCTAGATTTTCCCCAATTCTACACTTCGGGAGAGTACGAGTCAATCGCCAAAAAGACCTAGTGTTCGTGGGTAAAATTACGCGTTTCAGGGAGAACCGCTCTTGATGGGCTGTCGAAGGCCGCCCACGTTTGGCTGTCGGACCATCGACTCGCGTCTGGTGCAACGTATTAGACGCCGAGTTCCCGGGCACGGTCATAAGCTGCCCGCACCGCATAAGCTACCAGGGCATCCAGCCCGCCGGTCTCGAAGGCAAGCAACGCCTTCTCCGTGGTGCCGCCTTTGGAAGTGACCGCCCGCCGGAGGTCCGCCGGGGACTGTCCGGAGGTCTCCATGAGGCGCGCCGCTCCGATAACTGTGCTCAGTGCTAGTTCAGCCGCCTGCTCCCTTGCCATACCGAGTTTTTCCCCCGCCGCGGTCAACGCTTCCGTGAAAGCAAATACGTAGGCCGGTCCGCTGCCGCTGACAGCCGTGACCATGTCCAGCGCCCCTTCATCTTCAAAGAAAAGTTCCTTGCCCATCGACCCCAGGATGATGCGCGCCTGTTCCTTTTGTTGCGGGGTCACGCTCTCCGTGCAGGTCCAGCCGGTTATGCCCTCCCCTATCCGGGCGGGCGTATTGGGCATGGCGCGGACGACCCGGGCATGCTTCAATCCGCCGGCGATTTTGGCGGTCCTCACGCCCGCTGCTATGGACAGGACAAGCTGGGTGTCCGTGAGCCAGCCTTTCAGGCCGCTCATAACGTCCGGGAGCTGCTGTGGTTTCACTGCCAGGATGACGACGTCCTTATTACGGACGGCCTCGGTGTTATCATCGGTGACGGTGACGCCGTACTGCCGCCCCAGGTAGCTGCGACGTTCCGGGCTGACATCGCTGACCGTGACGGCCGCCGGGATGGCCCGTTTCTTTTCCAGGAGGGCCGCCAAAATGGCCTCTCCCATATTGCCCCCGCCGATGAATGCCAGTTGCATATTGCCACCCCTGCTAAGTATTTCCCTAATGCTAATGCAGATACGGCGGCAGTGTCAATGAAAAAACGTAGGGTGGGCAAAACGGCGGGATATGGGTGTTTTGCCAACCATTACATTTAAAGTTACGGAAAGCATTAGTTCTTTTCTTTTTCTTTGTTCTCTTCAGCCAATTTCGAGTAATCCACATCTCCCACGAATGGATAGGTGCATAGCCAGATGCTCTCCATGTTGAAGAACTCTTTTCTCTTCCCGGTAAATTGGCCAAAACAACATCGCGGACAATTGTCAGGATGCTTTTTATTCCAGGGGCATTCCATTCTTATTTAGACCTGCTCCTTCCTAATGCAAGGAACCGCTTCATATCCGCCCCCGGCTTACCTAACCACGATGTTGACCAGCTTGCCGGGCACATAAATGACCTTCACCACCTGCTTGCCGTCGAGATGCGCCTTGACCCTCTCCTGCGCCTTTGCCATTTCGATGGCCTCTTCCTCGGTGATGGTGAGGGGCGCGGTTATCTTTTCCCGCACCTTGCCATTGACCTGGACGACCAGCGTGAACTCTTCCCGTGTCACGTACGCCTCGTCCCAGGCCGGCCAGGACTGGCTGTGAATGCTGTAGTCGTACCCGTTCAGCGACCACAACTCCTCGGTCAGGTGCGGCGCAGCCGGCGCCAGCAGGAGCAGCAGGTTCCTGACGGCTTCCTTCCAGACAGCTTCACTGGCGCTGCGGGCTTCCCGGACCTTCCCAAGATGGTTGGAATACTCCATCAACGCGGCGACCATGGTGTTGAACCGGTAGCGCTCCTGGTCTTCCGTAACTTTCTTGATGGTCTGGTGCATCACCCGGCGCGTCTCTTCGTCAGCTTCCGAGCCGGCCGATGCATAGCTTTCCGTTCCGAGCGTCCAGACGCGGTTCAGCCACCGGCTGATCCCGCCGATGCCGCTGTCGTCCCATTCACCGCCCTGTTCCCAGGGCCCGATGAACATGAGGTAACAACGCACCGTATCCGCGCCGAGCATGTTGACATAGTCGTCTGGATTGACGACATTGCCGCGGGACTTGCTCATCTTCATGTGCTCCCGGACGATCGTTCCCTGGTTGAACAGCTTCAGGAACGGCTCCCCGAAATCGATGAGCCCGATGTCTCGTATCGCCTTGGTAAAGAAACGGACATAGAGCAAATGCATGACGGCGTGTTCCGCCCCGCCGGTGTAGAAGTCCACCGGGCACCACTTCTTCACGAGGTCGGCATCGAAGGCCGCTGTATCGATCTTGGCATTGGGATAACGCAGGTAATACCACGACGAACAGACGAAGGTGTCCATCGTATCCGTCTCGCGCCGGGCGGGACCGCCGCACCGCGGGCACGTGGTATGCGCGAAGCCTTCATGGTACGTCAGCGGTGATTCACCGGTCGGCCGGAATTCTGCGTCCGCCGGCAGCAGTACGGGGAGTTCTTTTTCCGGTACCGGCACGAGGCCGCATTTATCGCAATAGATCATGGGTATGGGCGCGCCCCAGTACCGCTGGCGGGAGAGCAGCCAGTCGCGGATACGGTAGTTCACCGTCCGGCCGCCCCAGCCCCGCTGCTTGATGTAGTCCGAGACGGCATCGATGGCCTTGTCGCCCGGCGTGCCGTTGAACCAGCCGGAGTGAATCATCATACCATAATCCGCATGGAAAAGAATGTCCCGGTAAAATTCGCAGACATTCAGCATCTCGATAACGGTCTTCCGGTCGCGAACGTTCGGTTCAATGGACTTGCACCGCCGCAATATTTCCTTCTCGGACGCCGTAGAATCCAGTTCCAGTATTTCCACACCACTATCACCGGCAAAGTAGAACAACCAGCCGGAACCGATAATATCATTCCAGCAGTTTGGTTTTAAAAATCGTTCTACCAGGCCCGAGTAGCGTTTGATCTGTTCCTGGCCGTGGAGTGTGACATATAGTCCGTCACCATCTTTAGAAGGGCTGTACTCGAACCCTTCCTGCCTGACTGCTTCCTCGAAGCCGTCCCGCATCGTGCCGGGAAAGGCGAAACTCCTGGCAATACCATCCGGGCGGGCGATGACCGGTAGTATGGAGATGCCGTACTTCAGGGCAAACGCGAAGTCCCGTTCATCGTGGGCGGGCACGGCCATGACCGCGCCGGTCCCGTAACTGTACAGCACATAGTCCGCTATCCAGATGGGCACCTTGTCCCCGTTGAGAGGGTTGGTGCAGTACGCGCCGGTAAAGACGCCGTCCTTTTCCTTTTCCGTGGAGAGACGTTCGATCTCGCTGAGGCGCCGGGTCTTGCTGATATAGGCTTCCACCGCGGCCTTTTGCTCCAGCGACGTTATCTTTTCCACCAGCGGGTGCTCCGGCGCCAGAACCATGAAGGTGACACCGAAAACGGTATCCGGGCGCGTGGTAAAAACCCGTATCTCTCTCTCATCCAGGCCGGGGTAATCGAGCGGGAAGGAGATCTCCGTGCCGTAGCTCTTCCCGATCCAGTTACGCTGCATGATCTTGATACGTTCCGGCCAGTCGATGCCGGAGAAATCGAGCAGTTCTTCGGCATACTTGGTGATGCGGAAGAACCACTGCTCCAGTTCCCGCTTGATGACAGGGGTATCGCAGCGTTCGCAGACGCCCTCCCCGACCACCTGCTCGTTCGCGAGCACCGTCTGGCACTGCGGACACCAGTTGACGGGGGCTTTATCACGGTAGGCCAGCCCCGCTTCATACAGTTTGAGGAAGAACCACTGTGTCCACTTGTAGTACTCCGGCCGGGACGTGATGACCTCCCTGTCCCAGTCGTAGACCGCGCCGATGGTCTTGAGCTGCTTGCGCATGTTCTCTATGTTCTTTTCGGTCCATACCATCGGCGGGATGCCGCGTTTGATCGCGGCGTTCTCCGCGGGCAGACCGAAGGCGTCGAATCCCATGGGATGCAGCACGTTGAACCCCTGCATCCTCTTGAAACGGGCGTGGGTATCGGACGGGCCCATCGGATACCAGTGCCCGATGTGCAGATCGCCGGATGTATAGGGGAACATGGTAAGGGCGTAGTACTTGGGCCGGGGATCGTCATCGGGGGTTTTATAGAGATTGTCCGCCGCCCACCGTTCCTGCCATTTCTTTTCGATGGACGTTGGATCGTATCTATCTGCCATTGTATTCCTCCTCGGGAGATTATTATTGACGCAACCGGGCACCCCTCTCTAGTAAATCAGAGAGGGGCTGGTAAGGATGAGTAAAATCTTCCCGATGGAGAAACATATCTTGCGCATGGCAATCATCATTATACAGATATTATGTTCATCTTGTCTATTGTCTGATCTCCATGAAAATGGCCCAATCGCTGGACCTTGCGTCAATAGTGCTGTTACCGTAGAATAAAAGGGCCGCGCCGGAGTGGTGGAATGGCAGACACGGCAGTCTCAAAAACTGCTGAGGGGCAACTCTCGTGTCGGTTCGAGTCCGACCTCCGGCACCACCGTAAGTCCCCCTTCGTTTCTTTGACTATCCCCCTCATACCTGCATATAATGCGGTAACCTCACGTACGACGAATTATGACGAATCTATCCCATAAGCTGCCGGGTCCCTTGAAAAGATTGCTGAAACCCGCTGTATATCCAGTCATGAGACTGTTCAGGGGAAAATACCGGGAAGAACTCTCATTCTGGAAAAGCCGCCTTATCAGAGACGGAGGCACATTCCACAATTCCCACTATCGGGCTCTCATGCTGGCAATTGCCGGTGAACCTGATGGTTCGTTCCTGTCCGGTAAAATCGTAGCCGACTTCGGTTGCGGCCCCAGGGGCAGCCTTGTCTGGGCTGAAGCGGCCTCACTGAGAATCGGTATTGATGTGCTTGCTGACCGTTACGCCGATGAATTCACAGACAATCTGCTCGCTCATCAGATGGTCTACTTGAAGTCGACAGAAAAGGTTATCCCTCTGCCGCCCGCTTTCGTAGATGTCATGTTCACCGTGAACGCCATGGACCATGCAGATTCCTTCCCTGCGATGTGTTCTGAACTTGTCCGCGTCCTGAAACCCGGAGGAACGCTCATCGCCAGTTTCAATATCGGCGCCCCGGCTACGATCACAGAACCCCACCCCCTCACCGAGGAGTTGGTCCATGACACGCTCTTGCAGCATTTTGAGGTCCATTCGTACCGGCTGTCATCAAAAGGACCTGAAAATAACCAGTACGGCCCCCTTCTGGACAACAGACCGGTGTACGAACCGGGGCGAGAAGCTTTTCTCTGGGTAAGGGCGGTCAAAAAATAAAGATCCTGCGCCGCTGTATCGTGTCCGTCCGCTATACCAGCAGCCTGGGATAATAGCTCTTAAGGTTTTCCGGCATTCTGTCCCCGAGGTAACGGTAGATATCAGCGTGGGCTTCCACGTTGTTGGTCTGCATGTACCGCTTGGTCTGCCAGGCCAGGCGGATCAGGTAATCGTGCTTGAGGGCGTCGAAGACCCGGGGATGGAAGGACTCCCGCTGCGTGACGGTCAGGAACTGCCAGACGATATGGCAGGCTTCATGGGCGATGATACCGGGATTGGCCCATTCCGGCCGCACGAAGATCTCCCGGGTCTGGGCTATCGTCGCGGCCGGCGCACGATACTTTAAAGACAGCTTGATATCGCATTCTTCCAGCCAGAATTTATGATACTGCTGGGGCACGTTCCAGGTCTGCAGCCACGCCCCGATAACGTCCCTGATACTGACGTTCTCCATGCTCCGGCTCCGGTCCATCCGCTCCTCCGGATGAGGGAGCCGGGCGGGCCCGTCCGGCGCCTGCGGCCGCTGTGCACCTTCACCCAGGATGCTGCGCAACAACTTCGCCATCGTATCCAGAATAGGACTCAATTGACCCACGCTCTACATCGACATTAGACCGGTCCCGGCGCTCTCCGTACAAATAACTGCTTTACGAATCAGCGCCGGGAACTGACTGCTTGTTGTACCAGGGTCAGGTCATTGCCGGCTGGTCCGCCTGCGGGACATGGAATCGAGGTAGCCCGAGATATCGATTTCACCGCTGACCAGCTTACCGACAAACCAGCCGCCAATACCAAGGAGGAGCACCGATACAGCCGCCCCCCAGCCAAGCCAGAATAGCACGATCCCGAATGCAATGGCAATGAGTACACTGACTGATTTTCCGTTCATCTTTTAATATCCCCTTTCATGGGAGCGGTCCATCTCGTGGCCCTCGGTTTTCACAGAGTCACATGTTCCGCCGCCCGTTTATCCGGTGACTCGTATTTCGCTTTGATGGTAACGTTGGCAACATTTACTCCCGTTGTGCTTTCAACAGCATGTCTGACCCGCTCCTGCAGTTGCGGTACCTGGTCTTTCACATTTGTCCCGCTGGACAGCAGGGGTTCACACCTGACCCTGAAACCATCCTCGCCCTGGCCGATATGGCAATGGATGTCACGTACCTGGGCTACTTCCCTGCCAACGGATTCGGTGTATTTTTCAAGGCTGTCACGACTGATCGTTACAACACCCCCGTCATCGCTGCTCAACAGGAACGAGCTCTCTTCCGTGGTCCCGCGCGGGAATTCCATGATGAGGATGGCGAGGAATACCAGTATCAGGAAGATGCCTGCGGCGGTCCCGGCTACCACCTGCCACCCGGAAAGTCCGCCAAGATAGTTCCGTATTTCCTGCAGGTAGTTGCCCATGAAACCATATTCGTACCCGAACAAGGCTGCCAGCGCCCCGACGACCAGGGCAATTAATACCAGCATGAAAATTATCGTCAATACCCTGTTAAGCGCATTCATGTTTCACGTACCTTCATGCGCTGCGGGGAACTTCGGTGAAGTCCCGGGCCTGCGCTTTTTGTTCCTCGCCGGCTTCCTCTCTCTCTTCTCCGCCGCCGATGAACGGGATGCGGGAAGCCAGGCCGTCTCCCCTGGGTTCCTTGATGTCTTCAATATGAATGTCAACCCGGTTGACATCGATCCCCGCCGTGTCCTTGATCCGCTGACCGATCGATTGCCTCACCTGGCGGGCGATATCAGGGATAGAGAACCCATACTGGGTCGAGATGGTCAACTGGAACGAAGCTTCCCCGGACCCCGGCTGCCCCGGCTTCACGCCGATTCCTGTCGTCGAACTCCGTCCCGCTCCGAAAGCGGAGGCAATGGAACGGCCCACTGAAGATGCTCCTACCTGGTCGATACCGGGGACATCCTGGGCCGCGGCGACGGCGATCTTGACCAGTACCTCGTTTTTGATTGTCGTTGTTCCTTCCACCATGAACGTCCTCCTTGGCGGCTTGCCCGATGTACGGGAAACCGCATATACTACAAGGAATAGTAGCCTAGAGCATTTTGTTCAGGCATACGTACCGGCACATAAAGTCACGATACGCAATCGGGTTTATGAGCTTGTTTCTATTTCGTTAACGAAAAAACGCGATGTTCGTTCACTTCTCTGGAACACTGATTTGAGCTACAATTAGTCCTATATGGACATCTTCGTAATCGTATTCCAATCGGTTCTCGTGCTGCTCGGGATAGGGATCATCGGGTTCTGGGTAACACGGCGGAACGTTATCCCGGAAAACGTTCTCGGGTTCCTGTCCACGCTGGCCACCGATATCGCGCTCCCGGCCACGGTCTTCGCCAGCATCATGGTCAACTTCAGCCCCAACGAATCCCCCAACTGGTGGCAACTGCCGCTCTGGTGGGTAGGTTTCACCGCAATCGCACTGGTGCTGTGCCTGCTGTTCCGCTTCGTCGCCGGGAAGGAGTTCCGTTCTGAGTTCACATTGACTCTCTTCTTCCAGAACGGTATATTCTTCCCCCTTATCATCCTCAGCGGGGTCTTCGGGACCGGAACGGTCTATATCGCCCAACTCTTTATTTTTATGATGCTCCACCCTACCCTGTTCTTCAGCACGTACCAGTTGTTCTTCAAGAAAGTCCCGGGACAGCAGCTCAAATGGCAGCGGATACTCAACGCGGTCCTGATCGCCACGGTACTGGCGGTCATCATCAAAGCCGTCGGCCTGGGCCTCCCGGACTTCCTGGTGGATATCTTCGTCATCCTGGGCAACATGGCCCTGCCGCTGGTCATGATCATCCTCGGCGGCAGTCTCTACCTCGATTTCAAGCAAAAGGGGAAAATATACATCGGGGAGATAACCAAATTCGTCATCGTGAAGAACATCCTGTTCCCGCTCATCTTCATCGGCATCCTGCTCCTGATAAAACCGGATTACAACATCGCCCTGATGTTCTTCCTCCAGGCCGCGGTACCCCCGGTGACGGCCGCCCCCATCCTGACCGAACGAGCCGGCGGACGTCGGAACGTGGCGACCCAGTTCGTACTGGCGAGCTTCGTCGCTTCCATGCTTACCATTCCGGGGACGTTCCTGCTCTTCGACCGCTTCTTCCCGATGCCATAAGCCCCCCATTGGTACGGTTGGTCTGGTTGAAGCGATAGTGGTATAATCGGGGAGACTCAAAAACAGGCACCCTGCTCAAAGGAGAATCACATGGCAATGATGTCCCTGGTATGCCCGGAATGCGGCGCTGTCACCAAGCTATCGCTGGTACTGGATGAATATAAAGGGCCGCGCCGGTGCTGGAAGTGCCACGAGTTCTTTACGATTCACATCAAGAACAGCCAGCTCGTTTCCTGCGAACCCCTGTCAGAGGAAGAATACAAGAAGCAGCAGGAGATCGAAGAACTGAAAAACAAGTTCCGGAAATAGTCTATTCCGGCTTTTTACCGTTATCCGATGCGCCGCGGTCCTGTGCGGCCTGCTTACCGGCAGTTTCATATCGGAGCTTGAGTTCAAGCAGCCGGAAAACCGTCTTGGCCTTCCCGGCAAGCACGAAGTTGTCCATAATCGTATCCTTGAGCGGTCTTTCTTTGAGACCTGCTTAAAGAATACTCTCGGAAGGCGTGAAAAAGGCATAAATGCCGCAGGCCGGAGATAAACATTAGCTAAATAAAGCCGGTATGAAAAAGCAATTCATCCTATGCGTCAAGAATAAAGGTTATGAAGCTTCACTTGAAGTATTGAAGATCTATGAAATAATTCCGGATAGTGAAGCCCGAACCTACGGACGTGTCAGAATCATTGACGAATCCGGGGAGGATTACCTCTTTCCCGGTGACTACTTTGCCCCTGTCAGGCTGCTGAAAGAAACGAGGAAAAAAATCCTCGAGAACGTTTAGCGCTGCGCAACAAATGGGTTATATTCACGCCTTGCGGTGGGTGCGCATGTGTTCGGCGGCCTGCTGGATGAAAGCATCGAAACGGATGTCCTGCCCGGTGTTCCTGGTGCCTTCCACTACCACGTTGAGGAACGGCAGCCCGTAGTCCTGCCGGAACTGGTGGAGCAGCAGCGCCACGATCGTTCCCGGCATACACCCGAACGGAATGACGTTGATGATCCCGTCGAAGCCATGCTCCGCGTATTCGATGACCCGCCCCATGCTGAGGATCGCCTCGCCTTCCACCGCCGGGGTCAGGTACTTCCAGCCCTTCTCGATGGTCTCCGCCGTGTCCGCCTCGCGGGTGAACAGCTTGATGGAACTGTCGAACTCCTTCCGTAGCGGCTCCACGGTCCGCTCCATGACCATCTCGGTGATGCTCTGCTTGAGCCGGTCCTTCCAGGTGCCTTCCAGTCGCTTGCGGTAGCGGAAGTCGCGCTGGTGGTCGATATAGTCGAACCATTCCTCGATGGGCGGCGCGCCCACCTGCCCGCCGAGCTTCTCCAGCGTCTGCACCAGGCCGTCATTGGCGAATTTGTTGGATCGGACGAATATCTCCCCCACGATGCCGATCCGCGGTCGCGGCCGGTCCGTATCGATCCTGACCGCTTCCAGCGCCTGCCGGGCCTTGCGGGAGAAGTCCCGCAGGATGGAGCCATCCTGCCCTACCTTCTTGATCAGTTCGTCGAGAAGTTCCCTGTAGACATTGTCCGTCTGCCCTCTGTTGACTTCGTACGGCCGCCGTTCCAGCACCATCTTCTGGATTGAATCGAGGACAACAAAGCTGCGCCAGGCGTTGATGCGGAAACCGTTGCCCATGTTGGAAAGATCGTTATGGTAACCGCCGGTCTGGTCGAAGACGAGGATGGGCACGTCCTGGAGGCCGATTTCATCCAGTATGATGCGGTGCAGCCGGTTGTACTGCCCGAACCGGCACGGTCCCGCCGCGGCGGGCATGAAGAACGCCGAATGCGCGGGATCGAAGTCCGGGGCCATCGTCTTTTTCACGATGTCCCCCGTGGTGATGATGCTGGGATAACACTCCTTGCCGGTGGTATACCGCCGCCCTATCTCCAGCGTCAGGTCGTCCGACTGCGGCAGTGCCTCGGCGGAAACGCCGCCGTGCCGCATCGCCGCCGCCAGCAGGAAGCCGTGGTCGATCATATAAGGGACGTAAACGGTGCGGCTGCCCCGGTGATTGGAGGATATGCTGACCTGCGGGATGGGCCGCGACGTGCCGCGGGTACGGGCGTTGCGGATGGTGTCGATGAATGCCTCGCACCGGGTAATCAGGCCGGCATCCGCGGAATGCTCGTCTATCTCGATGGTCAGGAAGGGTTTGCCTTCCGTGGCCTTGGTGAAGAACTTGACCATGTAGGAGTCCGGCCCGCAGGCGAAGTTCGTCACGTAGAGGCCGAACAGCCGCGGGTCCCGGGCGATGAGGTGGGCCGCGCAGAGTATCTTCTGCCCGGCCTTCCAGTACATGTTCGGGAAGTCTTTGTTGACCTGGGACGCAACGGACGAGAGAGGCAGGAAATCGATGGGTATCGCCATGACATTGAGGTCCCGCAGCTTCTCCGGCAGGTTGAGCGTCATGCCCTCATCATAAGTATTGTAGGCGCGGCCGATGATGACGATGGCGCGTTCTTCCGGCTTGAGCCCGTCAAGTATCTCCTTGCCGCGCTGCTGCTGCCACAAATTAAACCCGTCGAACGCGGCCAGGCCGGCGTCGATGGCCTGCTCGATCCGTTCCCTGTCCTTCACCCCGACGGCTTTTGCCAGCCGGCCCAGGACCTTCCTGAGCCAGGGACGCCCGCGGTCCGGGTGCATCACCGGGCGGAGTACCTTCGTCCCCGAACTGGCCAGCGTTTCTTTGATTCGGCTCGAACTCATCAGGAGGAAGGGAAGGCTCTGCGTCAGCGGGCAGTTCCAGGACTTGGCAAAGTCCGCGGTCATCTTCTCCATGGTGCTCTGGACCGGCGTGAAGACGTAGTCCGGCTGTTTCTCCAACAGGTTGAGCATGTGGCCGTGGGCCAGCTTGATAGGCAGGCACGGCTCTTCGACGATGTTCTCCACGCCCTGCCGGATGATGTGGCGGTTGGTGGGGTCGGACGTGATCACCTTGAACCCGAGTTCGGTGAAAAAGCCCTTCCAGAGCGGGAAAAGCTCATGATAGAACAGGACGCGTGGGATCCCGACCGTCTTGCCGTTGGGGTTCTCCGGTTCGTCCTTGGGATACGCATTCATCAGGTGGGCGGCGCGCTCCTCGAAGAGCCTGGGTATCGTGGAAGACTGCCGCTGCTGCTTTTTCTCATCGGAGTCCCACAGGCCGCACCGGGAGCCGTAGAACAGCGGGTCTTCACCTTCGAAGACCACCTTGTGGATCTCGCAGCGGTTCGAGCATTTCTTGCACTCGAATGACGAAAGCTCGTACTTCCGGTTGGCGAGGTCGAAGCCGCGGAACCGCGTCTGCTTCCCGGTCTCTTCCATGTACTCGCGGGCAAGGATGGCCACGCCGACGGCGCCGAGGATATCGTGGTGCGGCGGTACGGTGACCTTCTTGCCGGTGACGCTCTCAAAAGCGGCCTTGACCGCCCGGTTGAAGGCGGTGCCGCCCTGGAACAGAATGTGATCGCCGATCTTGCGGTCTTCGACGACCTTGGTCAAATAATTGCGGACGACGGAGTAAGCCAGACCGGCGACGAGGTCGCGTTTGGCGGCGCCCCTCTGCTTGTAATAGTTCTGCTGGGACTCCATGAAGACGGTGCAGCGTTCACCCAGGTCGAGCGGCCGTTTGGACGCCAGCCCGAGCTTGCCAAACTCTTCCTTGATGTTGATGCCCAGCTTTTCCGCCTGCTCCTCCAGGAAAGACCCTGTCCCGGCGGCGCAGACCTTGTTCATGGTGAAATCAACGATAGTGCCGTTCTGGAGGGAGATATACTTGGCGTCCTGGCCGCCGATCTCGAAGATGGTGTCCGCGTCCGGGCACATGAACGCGGCGGCGCGGGCATGGCTGGTGATCTCGTTGCGGACGACGTCCGCCCCGAAAAATTCCCCGGTCATATAACGGCCTGAGCCGGTGGAACCGGTACCCTTGATGACCACGCGGTCGCCGAGCTCGTCCCCCACTTCCTTCAGGCCGCGCTTGACGGCTTCGATGGGACGGCTGGCGGTCATCAGGTAACGGCGCGCCAGGACGTTGTTGTCCTTGTCGATGACAACGACGTTGGTGCTGATGGAACCGATATCTACGCCGATGTATGCCTCGATCGTCTCTTTGCCGGACAGCACGAGAGGGTCGACGGTGATGTCGTAATCGTCGCCGGCCAGCGGCGGCAGCGTGACGAACTCGTAGGCGCGTTCTTCGATGTACTTTTCCAGACGCTGGACCGTGTCGGCAGGGAGCGACGAAGCCCCTGCCACCAGCGCCGCGCCGATGGCCCCCAGCAGGGCGAAATGCTCCGGCACGACGAGGTCTTTTTCATCTAGTTCCAGTACTTCCAGCACCGCTCGCCGGATGCCCTTGTTGGCGGCCACGCCGCCCTGGAAGGAGATGGGCGTAGCGAGTTCCCGCCCCCGGATGACCTGCCCTTTGAAGTTGCGTATCATGGCGAAACACAGGCCCGCCACGATGTCATGGACCGGCGTGCCCACCTGCTGGAGGTGGATCATGTCGCTCTTGGCAAAGACGCTGCAGCGCCCGGCCACGCGGGGCGGGTTCTCGGACTTGAGGGCAACGTCCCCGAACTCTTCAATGGGGATGCCCATGCGGGAGGCCTGCTGGTCGAGGAAGGAACCGGTCCCGGCGGCGCACACGCCGTTGAGGGAGAAATCGGCCACCCTGGGCGGTCCACCCGCCTCTTTTTCCAGGACGATGAGCTTCGAGTCCTCGCCGCCGATCTCCAGGATCGTCTGGACGTCGGGATGGAAGCGGGTCAGGCCGGTCGCCTGGGAAGTAATTTCATTCACGAAGGGGATGCCGAGGATGTCCGCCAGGAGCTGGCCGCCGGTGCCGGTAACGCCCACGGCGGTGAACTTCTCCGGCGGGTATACGGCCAGGATTTCCCGGAGCATGGAAAGGACGGTCTCGACCGGCTGCCCGATGGTGCGGACGTACCGGGATTCGATTATGTTGTCGGATTGATCCATGACCACGAGCTTGGCGGTCACGGAGCCGATATCTATACCAAGTTTCATTTGCAAGCTGCCGGTGAGTTCAGTGCAGGCCGGTCCGGTGAAACAGGAACAGGCTTACTTAATTACTTATTATAGATGGGTTCCAGGGACATGTAAACCTGAGAGGGAACTACCCGCATTTCATCGAATAAGCACATCGTCATTGCGAGTCCCGATGGCATCGGGACGAAACAATCCGTGTCCTCAAGGAACGCCCCAGGGCTTGGAATGCTTTCGGATTATCCCGGTTGTTCGTGACTACGGTCATTGCGAGCGTAGCGAAGCAATCCGTATGCCCCGGATATATAGAGAAGAGCGGTGATTTGGACCCATGAATGGAAGAGGGGGAAACCGTAAATGCCCCCAATACGGCTTCCCCCCATATCAGGGAGGAGGAAAAAACAGCAGGAATCAATCCTGATACCTGATTTTACCTCCGGGGCGTAAACGCTAAATCGGCCAAAACGCCTAAAACCCCCTGTCGCCGCTGGCGCAAAGATGACGCATTGCGACACGTCGAGACCTGAACATACTCCTGTTGCGTAAAACAGCTGACACCGAATAGCACGGGAAAGCCGAACCCCGTAGGACGACTCCGTCTCAGCCGCAGGCCCCGTTACAGTACTGGTTGACGCGGCCTTCCTTGACCCGCATCCCGTTAGGTGCGATGCCGTTCATGCCCGTGTGGTAGGATTCCAGCGTGGTCTTTTCCTGGCAGGTAACGCGGATTTCGCGTACGAACGCGGCCCAGCTTGCGTACCACCCTTGTAAATACCTCCTCGGTCTTGAAGGGTCAGTCCTATAAACCTCCCAATGGTAGCATCATAATACCGTGCATTATAGAAGCAGAGGCCGGTCTGGTCAAGCCGCTGGCCGGTAAAGAGGCGGTCCGTGAGCACGGAACCGGAGCGCGTGGCGCCGAACGGGTAGTAGGTTACGGTGCTATTGATCTGGTCTCCGGCGGCGTCTGACATGGCCGATGTCCCGGAGAGGTGGTCCTGGTGAGTGATTTAGAGTTGCCTCAAGGACATATTCTTCCTATTTGATGGATTTATCATTCTCGTCGAGAGCTTTTAACGCTTGTTCGACTGGATATAGATAATGTTCTATTGGTAGGTCGTAGTGTTCGCCTTTTAATATATTTTTCTTGATTTGTACCAATTGAGGTCTTAGCTCTTTTAAAAGTAAATCACCTACAACATCCTCGGCTGCTCTTTTTTTACCATAATCATCAAGAGATAACCAATAACGCATAGCATCAATTACACCGTCTCTATCACTGTTTATAAGCTTCTTGAGACGCTTCAACATGATATGATACATATATGTACCATCTTTTTCATACCTAGGATCATCCCAAATACGCATGATTTGTCTTAAGACAGTTTCCTTTGACAATTTCTATCACCTGATATACATTAAAAATTTAGGATCAATTTGATAAAGATTAAATACACTTTCTAAACCTCCTCCAGCCATCCAGTTCCCTGCACTATCATAGGCTCCTTTCACTGTTGTGGATGAAGGAATATCGTATCCGGCACGTCTCATTGCTCCAACATCTATACCAAAAAGATGCTTTGGAGGGACGGGGTCAGGCAATGCTAGTAGTTGTTTGGCTTGCGTCGGGCTCAACATTCCATCGGGTGTACTCCATATTTTCCCTGTTTTACTTATTAAACCTTTTCCTGACCCAATGACTTGCTTTTTCGTTGCGTTGGTATAATGATACAAAATTTCGGCAGAATCACCAACCTTATCTGCCGCTTTGACAACACCCGCGACTTTGTCAATAGTCTTGCCGACAAGTTTGACCCCCGTAGCTGCGGTTCCAACCACTGGTATACAAGCGGCAAAGGAAAGGGCTGCATTGGCAACATCCCCTTCTGCTGCATAGATCAATCCATTTACGGCATCAAAGGCTTCGCCTACGCCGGGGATCATGCCGGCTACATCCAGCACGGTGTGGACAACGTCCATGTTCTCTTTGACTACGTTGACGGCGGTCTGGAAGCCCTTTGAGATGGCCTTACCGATGTTGCCCCAGTTTGGCCACTTGCCGGAAGGGTCATTGTACTTAAGGGGATTATTGAAACAGTAGGAGTATTTGTTCAGGCTTTGAGGGTTATACAGGTCAGGGCTGGCGCTATCCGGAGAGAGGAACTTGCCGATGCCGGGTTCATAGTACCGGGCGTTGTAGAAGTAGATGCCGGTCTGGTCAAGGCGCTGGCCGGTGTAGAGCCTGTCGGTTGGTATGGAACCGGACCGTGTGGTACCGAAGGGGTAATAGGTTACGGTACTATTGATCTGGTCTCCGACGGTGTCTGACATGGCCGAGGTACCGGAAAGGTGGTGTCTATGGGGTATTTATGCAGCTACATTATTTTTGGACAAATAAAATAATTGTAGACAACATGTCTATTTCTTGGAGGCATTTTTAGATTTTTCTATTGATCGTTTGGCTTCTTTTCGAATCCAAGCTTTTGGATGACGCAGGAAAGGCTCGATGTATGGTATAAACTCGGGTTTATTGTAATATCCTAAAGCCATCACTACATGACCATTGACCTCTTCATCATTGAGTAGATTCAACAATTCCGGAATTGCCTTTTCACTTTTTAACTTTCCCAGTAGGACAATCACCATTTGCCTCGACGCCCGGTTTTGTGTATCTTTTATAATGTTTATGTACTCTTCTTCATATCTTACGTCTGAGATAAAGTACAACGCATCACCGATTCTCCATTTCATTGATATCTTTTCTGTGTTCCTAAATTGGTTTAATAGAACTTCTGTTGCTTCATAAAATCCTTTTACGCTTAAAGCACAATAAATCAGTTCCTTATAGTTGTCAGATCCGAGGATGTGTAAATAATTGAGAAGTATGGGTACTAAGTGCTTGTGTTTTGGCTCCAATTCTTGCAATTCTACGGGATCACCAAAGTTAAATCCTAATTTCTGGGCTTCTCCTAGAATTCTGACCATTTGAAGTTGGTCTTGGCTTTCACTGTCATCCATTGCTTATTATTAATCCTTTGACTATTACCTACTTAAGAATGATTGTACCATTATCTATCAATTCTTGTAATGTATATGAGAAAGTTGTACTTGGTCGCGTAAACAATTCGAAGCGATATCCATGCAATTGTGAATAGAGGTGAAAGTCTTTTATTTGTGAAGTATAGGAAAGGTGCCTTACGTTTTTCACTTCCGAAAGCGTCTTAGTATAATAATTTAGTCCATCCGGTATTCGATAATTTGCAAGATCGGAAGAGCACACGTCTGAACTCCAGTCACCGCTCATTATCT
>CAZQQL010000013.1:0-40551 GCA_964595455.1 uncultured Dehalococcoidaceae bacterium | reverse complement strand
ACGCCGTCGGGAAGGCGGATAATAACGGTCGTGCCTTCCCCGGCGCGGCTTTCAACCTGGATTGTGCCGTTGTTCTGCTCGATGAGCTGGCGGGTGATGGCCAGTCCCAGGCCGATGCCCTTCGGTTTGGTGGTGAAAAGGGGTTCGAATATCTTCGGCAGGCTTTCTTCCGGTATGCCGCAACCGTTATCTTCGACACGGACCCATGATTGGCCGTTTCCAGAACCGGTGGTTACGGCCAGCCTTCCGTTACCGCTCTTGATTGCCTGGACGGCATTGGTGACGATATTGAAAATCGCCCGGGAAATCTGACCGCCGTCGACGTACGCAGAAACGGGAGAGTCCGCATACTCCGCCCGAACGGTGGTCCCCTGCGGTATTTCTATTCCCTTCATGGCTTCCTTTACTATGTCGTTCAGGTCAGCGTTCTGCAGGACCGATTTTTTTATGCGCGTGTAGTCCAGCAAGTCCGTGACGATTTTGTTCGATGCATCAATGTTCTTGTCCAGCGTCTGGATGGTCTCATTCACGTCTTGTGTAGCATTACCGTCCAGGGACATCTTTAAAAGGTAGAGGCAGTTCCTCATGACGTTGAGGGGATTTCGGAGTTCATGCCCGACTCCGGAAGCCATCTCCCCGACAGCGGAAAGACGTTCTGACCGGATAAGCTTCTCCTGCAGGGCTTCGAGAGCATGCGTCCTGGCCGCGACTTCATCTTCAAGCTGGGCGTAATAGGTCTGGAGAGACAATACCAGCTCCACTTCCCTGACCGCGCCGCTGATGCGTTCGGCAAGGGTGCGGGTTAGATGGTTCTTCTTCTTGATGTAAGGGTTATCGCTGGAAGAACGGATGGTTATGTGTCCAACTATAGCCCCGTTGATAACGAGGTCCTCCGTGACCTTGCGTGGAAAGTGGACCGGGCGCGAATAGCGGAAGATACTGTCAAGGTATTTCACCGAAACATAGACTGAGTTCGGGTCCGGCATCGCATGGGGTATGATGGAGACGACCTTCCAGAGAAAGTCCTCCACGCTGCTGGCGTCTTCCGTCGCCCGTCCGATGTCATAAATGCACTTCATCTCTCTCATACGCTGGCGCTGCTGCATCTCGCTTTTCTGGAGCATCGCCACCACGGCCCCGACGGCGCTGAGGATAATAATGAAAGCAGCCGGCTTGAACATGGCGTTGGGATACGTGCCGTCCGCGATAGCCTGCGGCAGCAGGATGAGAAAAACAATGAAAGCGGTCAGGACCGCAGGTACGATATCAATCTTGTAAGCGGCATAAAGAACAGGAACAAAGAACACGAGCCCGAGGAAATCTATACCGTACAGGTCATGGAAATTGGACAGGACACCATTAGTGGACATTCCGGCGGCCTGGAGGATCAAAGGCACATGGTAAATTACCGCGCAAATTAAGGTAAATACCACCATATTCCTCAGGTGGGGGTTCAACCATAATGCCATCGTTGGCGCCGCCGTCTTTTTCATAGCACGTTCCCCGCTTTTCTAATGCTTGGTCCTCCAGCCGAGCCATGTTTCATGGCCGCAACTGGTGCACCGGTAAACTGAAGATACGTTTTCTTTTGCACCGCATTTTTCACAGGTGAACAGGTGGAAAATATCGTAACCAAGTGTCCCCTGCAGCTTCAGGCTCATTGCCTGCAGCAGTTCGGTTAATTGTTCTACCTTCTTGTTCAGTTCCTGGA
This sequence comes from uncultured Dehalococcoidaceae bacterium, assembly GCA_964595455.1. Classification (GTDB taxonomy): domain Bacteria; phylum Chloroflexota; class Dehalococcoidia; order Dehalococcoidales; family RBG-16-60-22; genus DAOUEG01. Next base: position 38,840 of record CAZQQL010000013.1, on the reverse strand, counting down.
AATCCTGGGGATTCACAGGGGCTACCACGCCGGAGCGGACTTTTTCCATCTGCTCCAGTTTCTGGACTTTGGCTTCAAGGCGGGCTATTTTTTCCTGGAGGCTCTTGTTCTGCGCCGCCAGGGCTGCAATTGCTTCGCCCTCGTCCTCAGCATCTTCCTCGCGTTCCGGGTGCCGCAGAGATGCCTTTTTCATGGCATATTTAGTCGGCGCGTCTCCAGGGGGAGGAGACGCTGGTTTTGCCGTTGCTGCAGCAGCAGGAGCGGGCGCTGGAGCCGGGGTGGCTTCAGCCTTTTTCGCTGGTGCAGCCGGAGCAGGCGCCGGCGCCGCCGGAGCATCCGGCTTCGACGACAGGCTATTCACCATAGCATCTATATCAGACTGGGAGAGTAACTTGTTTTCCATGCTTTATCCTCAGGTAAGTCCGATATCCATCAATAATAAAGGATCTGTGTTATCATCTGGCTTTGAAATTCGGGCTGAGTAAGGTCGATTTCATAGAGCGGGTCAACCCGTTTGTTATTCCGGTCAAGGCAAATCCTGATTCTCGGCCGTCCGATGTATCCCATGTTGGTCTCGATAACGATTCCGGATTCCCCGGTATTCAGTTTGACCATGACTCCCTTGGGGTACAACGGCGCATTTTTCAGGAATATCTGCACCAGGCTGGGGTCGAAGTACTCTCCGCTGTAGGCAACGATGTATTCAGCGGCTTCCGGAGGGGAGAACGGCTGTTCTCCGTGGCGCTGGGAAACGAGAGCATGGAAGGTGCTCGCGAGTGAAATGATGCGGCCGAAGAGCGGTATTTTGTCACCCTGCAACCCACGCGGGAACCCGGTACCGGACCATCTTTCGTGATGGGAAGCTATCCCTTCCGGTACCGATTTATCCACGTCCTTGTTTTGTAGCAGTATCCGGTAACCGAGTTCAGGGTGTTTCAGGTAATCTGTGCATTTTGGTTCCGTGTCCGGTTTGCAGGTTGAAATACTTTCCTTGGGGAGCAACGTGTAGCCGATGTTCTGCAACAGACTGGCCGCCCCGAGGTTTGCCATGTCGTGTCTGCTGAAACCGAGCTCCTTACCTATCATCAGCGCCAGACCGGTGGTCTTCACGGGATGGAAATACTCATAGTTAGCAGCCGAGACACAACCTTCGATGCTCATTTCTCCGAACAGGGTCGAATATAACCCCTGGAGCATGTCTCTCACGATATGTTCCACCCTGACCATGTCCACCTTAACGTATTCCGGTAGATTGCCATAATCGCCGTCCATGATATGATGCAACTGGCGGACGGCCTGGGCTTCTACTTCTTCCGAGATAAGCGGCACAATGATCACGTCATCCACACGCGCGTCCTGAACGATGATCCCCCGTACATCCAGCCTTTCCAGCATCGGCAGATGCGATGTATCGAGCACGGTGTTATTTTCCAGGACGAGTTTACCCGTTGAGTCGTAGACGGCACGGGCCAGCGTCATTCCCATTTGTGCATTCTGAACGGATATTCTAATCATCTTGTCCCTCCTATCGCGATGCTGTCCCGGCTGCGACGGGGACCGCTCCTTTGAATTTGGCGTAGAACGGCGGCCGCAGGACTTTAAAACCGATTGCATTGGCATGAAGGATAGCTTCGCTGCCGCCTATGAAGAGGACCCCGCCCTCCTTGAGAGAAGCATGGAAATCCTTGAATATTTCATCTCTGACCTGGTCTGAAAAGTAAATAATTGCATTCCGGCAAAGAATCAGGTCGAAGCCGCGCTCGAATGTGCCGGACTGCAGGTTATGGACCTTGAACTGGACCTTTTTGGTCAGGGATTCCTTAATCCAGTAACCGTCATTGCGCAACTCCAGATACATCTTGAGCAGATGCGGTTCAACGTTCCGGACATCTTGCTTGGAATACGGACCTCCTCTTCGGGCCGTCTCCAGGGCACTCAGGTCTATGTCGGTACCGATCACGCGATATGGGACCTTCATCTCCTCCATCAGTATGGCCAGGGAATACGGCTCCTGCCCGTTAGAACAAGCGGCGCTCCAGACATTCAGACGCGGATGGTCCTTCAGTAACATGGGCAGCACTTCTTTATTAAGGTATTCGAAGTAACTCGCGTCACGGAAAAATTCAGAAACGTTGATAGCAAGGTAGTCAACGAGTTCACGGCAAAGGGCCGGATTGCTTTCCAGCATGCGGCAATAAACGGGAACACTCTCTGTAAAACGGTGGACATAGCCTTCCAGCCGCCGGCGGATCTGCTGGACCTTGTAGCCGTCCAGGTCCAGGCTGGCGTATTGTTTTATGGTCTTTTTCAGATATGTAAATTCCTGGTCGTTCATGGTACTTTCACCTTAACCTTGCGAGTGATAACGTCACTGGTCTTACCGGCTATTTCCGGCAGTGGAAGGACGTAGTCGGCGTAACCGGCTTCGATGATGCTTCGGGGCATGCCGTATATCGTACAGGTGGAAGCATCCTCCACTATGATGGAACCTCCGGCTTCTTTTATCATGCCGGACCCGCGAGTCCCGTCAGACCCCATGCCCGTCAGTACGACTCCGGTCACTGAGCCGCCGTATACCGCCACCGCAGAAGCCATGGTGACATCTACCGCGGGACGCACGCCGCAGACCGTTGGGGACTGGTTCAAGTCTATGGTCGCGTTCTTTTTTAAGACCATGTGGTAGCCTCCGGGTGCCATGAAAGCCTGCCCGTTACGCAGGATGTCCCCGATCTCTGCTTCCTTGACAGGTATTTGAGACAAGGCGTCCAGTCTCCCGGCCAGAGCTTTCGTAAACCCCGGCGGCATATGCTGCACCAGGAGTAACGCGGCCGGGATGTCCGCCGGTATGGAAGGTATCACGGTATATAAAGCCCTCGGCCCGCCGGTAGAACTGCCGATCACGACGATGTACCGCGCTACCGGCCCTCCTGCGGGTTTTTTCTCAACGGGTATTGCCGGTCTGATTACAGCCGGGAAGGGGCTTTTTACCACGACCTGCGCCGCCGTCTTGATTTTCAGTATGAGTTCACCGGTACCGTCAGCCCCGGTCGGATTAACGGTGGACGCTTTCAGGAAAAAGTCCACGGCCCCCAGTTCCAGCGCGCGGATCGTTGCCTCGGTTCCGCGCCCGGTCAGAGTACTGAGCATGACCACCGGAGTAGGGCATTCAGTCATGATACGTTCGAGAGCGGAAAGGCCGTTCAAATTCGGCATTTCCACATCCAGCGTTATCACGTCAGGTTTCAGTTCCATGACCTTGGTCAGGGCTTCCAGACCGTCGCGGGCGTGGTCGATGACCACGATCCGCGGATCGGTCTGGAGCTGCCGTGATATTACATGCCTGGCGAAGGCCGAATCATCCACGACGAGTACTCTTATTTTATCTTCCACGGGTCACCTCGAGTCGATTACTCCTGGGTTATCCCACCAGCTTGGAAACCGCGGCGAGCACACGATTAGCGTCAAACGGTTTCACGACAAAGTCCTTAGCGCCGGATTTCAACGCTTCGATGACCATGGATTGCTGTCCCATGGCGGTGACCATCGCAATGCGGGCGCTGCTATCGATTTCCAGCAATTTCTTCAGGGTAGCGATCCCGTCCATTTCCGGCATGGTAATGTCCAGGAGAACGCCGTCCGGTTTTACTTCTGTATATTTGTCGACTGCTTCCCGGCCGTTACCGGCTTCACATACTTCGTGACCGTTTTCCGTTAACAGCTTTGAGCATCTCATCCGCATAAATGCGGCATCATCGACAACAAGTATTTTCGCCATGATTCCTCCTTTATATTAGGAAACTACAGTTCGATATTTCCTTGACCCACGGTCCGAACGGTTACTTTACCTGTATCCATGAACAGGGACATCGTGCGGCCCTGGTTACCGCCCAGGTCGGACTTGACGGACCTGATACCTTCCTGGGTCAGGACCTTGTTGGCCATCGCGATGTTCCGGGCGCCGACATCCATGGGATTGTTCACACCCGGGATGGAGAACATGCGCGCTCCTCCGCAAAGTTTTACCTGCAGCCGGGAACGCGAAGCACCGTTTTTTTCCAGTTCAGAGAACAGCTTTGGTATTCCGGAATTGACGAATTTTCCTGGACTCATATTAGGGTTCTGGCCGGAGTGTTCCGGCAGCACCATGTGGGCCATGCCGCCGACCTTGGCAACCGGATCATATGCACAAAGTCCGATGCATGAACCAAGGCCGACACAACTGAGTGTAACCGGACTTTCCTTGGAAATCCGGATATCACCCATGCCGATGCTGACGATTTGTCTTTCCGTGGTCATGACGTGCTATCCCTCTTCCTGGTCAGATTGAGCAGCCGGTGACATGACCGGCAAAACAAGGAATTTACCCTCCAACTGGCGTTCTCCGGCCCTGAAGGACATCTTTATCGCCCACACGGATTCGTTTTCCGCGATGGCTTTTACCATCACCGAATCAACGAGAGATGCGGACATGTCCATGACCACGGCCGGGGGAGATGGCGAAAGACAGGAGTCCGAATGGTCCGCCACGGCGTTGAGGAAAAAGGTACCGACGATGTTTCCCATTTCCCCGAGGACGGAACGTTCCATTTCTCCCAGTTCGGTAGTTGTTTTGGGAGCGTTTCCCAGGACCATATCGACGAGTTCAAAGGCTATTTCCGGACGGAAGGCAAGGAGAATCTGTCCGGATGTATTGCCGGAGAACAATAAATAGATCCCCACGGTGAGGTCTTCGGGTTTGCCCACCATATTGACGGCGTTCCGGATAGAAACTTCTTCCAGGTCAAGCGTTGAGACCGTCACTTCCTGGTTGACCATTTCCGAGAGGCCGACGATGGCGTTAACGCTACCCAGCCGGGCCAGTTTCGACCACTGGGAAAGGTCAAAGATATTGTTTGTGGTCTTTTGGTTCAAGGTTCTTCCTCCTTAATCATCGGTTATTAGTTCGTGGTAATGCCGGATATCAAAGTGGCGGTATCCAGGATCAAAGCTACTCTCCCGTCTCCCAGGATCGTTGCTCCGGCTATCCCCTTGATGGTACCGACGTATTTACCCAGAGATTTGACAACGGTTTCCTGCGTCTCCATAACGGAATCAACGATTATTCCGGCAGCCCTGGCGCCGGACCGTATGATGACGACAAGGATGCTCTCCTCGCCATTGTTCTGATGGCTGCATTGTTCCAGAGTCGAGTCCAGACCGTGCAGCGGCAGCAGTTGCTCCCTGACGCGGATGATCTTTTTACCTGAGATGCTCTCTATGTCTTCTTTCTTTAACTTGAGGACTTCCACGAGGGAAGCCATGGGAATGACGTATGTCGTTCCGCCGCAGGCAACCAGCAGCCCGTTGATGGTTGCGAGTGTCAACGGCAGGCGGATGGTGAAACGGGTACCTTCTCCCAGTTTGCTCTCTATGGAGACGGCGCCGCCGACCGATTCGATGTTGGTATGAACGACGTCCATACCGACACCGCGCCCGGATACCTCCGTTACCTGCTGGGCTGTAGACAGGCCGGAGCGGAAGATGAGGCGCATCGCGTCTTCATCCGACATGCGTTCCGCTTCCTCACTGGAGATCTGGCCCTGCTCGACGGATTTCTGCTTTACTTTATCGATGTCTATACCGTGACCGTCATCTTCGACGACGATGATGATATAGTTCTGTTCCTGGTACGCCGAGAGCAGGATGACGCCTTTTTCCTGTTTACCGGCCGCAAGCCGGTCTTCAGGTTTTTCAATGCCGTGATCGACGGCGTTTCTCAGCAGGTGAACGAGTGGGTCCCGTATCTGTTCGAGAATGGTCCGGTCCAACTCCGTCTCCTGGCCGTCCGTCATCAGTTCGACCTTCTTGCCCATCTTCTGGGAAATGTCCCGGATGAGCCGTGGAAAGCCGTTGAAGACCGTCCCGATGGGGAGCATCCTGGCCTGCAGTACGTTTTCCTGGAGTTCACTGACCAGTTTGATGATGCGGGCGGAGGTATCGCGGAGAGCGGTGATGGTCTCGTTGCCTTCGTATTGGGCTTCGAGCAGCCGTATGGATTGGCGGATCTTGTTCCGCTCGATCACCATTTCCCCGACGTTGTTCATCAAGTCGTCGAGTAGTTTGACGTCCACCCGGACCGTTTGTGAGGTCTGGGTAGCCACCGGGCCGCTTTTCCGCGCTCTCTCATTCTCCGCCGGGACCGTTGTCCTTTCTTCGGTTGTACCGCGGGAAAGGCTTTCGCGGGAGTTGCCGTCATCGGTTTTTACTTCTATCCGGATTACTTCCGGAATCTCGGTAAGCGAGGCGCGGATTTCATCTTCGGGTTCGTGGCTGGACAGGCAGACCTGGATGGCTTTATCATCGCAGCCGGCTTCGATCGTTTCCCTCGCCGGGAGTGAATTAACCACGGTCCCGTGACGGGACAGTTCATCGAGCACCTGGAACATGCGGACTGCCGGAAACGGGCTTTCCGGTGAGATATCGGCTTGTATAACGAGAAGGACATCATCCTCCTGCATGGAACCCCGGGCCTCTGCCAGTAGTTCGTCATTGATGTCCGCCTGTTTGTTTTCGCTCGTCTTGTTGACCCGGTTGTCGCCGGTAGCGATGCGTTCCAGTTCCGCGCGGACCGGCCCGATTTCCGGGGGTTCCCCGTTACCGAGCATGTTTTCCCTGAGGATTTTCAATACATCGAGACTATGCAGCAGGGCATCGATGACATCCGTATCGATGTCGAGCAAGCCGTTACGCAGCTTGTCCAGGACCGTCTCGGCGGAGTGGGCCACTTTGGACATATCTTCCAGCCCCACCATTGCCGAAGAACCCTTCAGCGTATGAGCGGCGCGGAAGATCTCCTGGAGCAATTCCTGGTCGGCGCCTTCTTTTTCCAGCCGGATGAGGTCTTCATCCAGGAGCTGCAATTGCTCATCCGCCTCCTGGAGAAATACAGTTAGTTCTTCCTGGCTAATATCTTCGAACGTATTCATCGTAGTACCCTGGTAAATTCAATAGGTCTATTCTGCTGTGGCGGTTATTTGTTCCATCCCGGATGGAGAAACCTGGGTTATTTCCTCGGTACCGAGCAAGGCCTGCACATCCAGGAGGATCACGAGCCTGTCCGGGAGCTTGGCGGTACCGAGCAGGCAATGCAGGTCCGAGTTGGAAACCACGGATGACGGCGGCTCTATCAGGTCTGAGGTGATACGAAGGACCTCGGTGACGGAATCCACGATCATGCCGATGTCCTGGTTATTACAGTTGATGACGATGATGCGGGTATCCTTGTCTTTTTCCGCGCTCTCAAAACCGAAGCGCTTTCTCAGGTCCACGACGGGAATGACCACGCCGCGGAGGTTAATGAGGCCTTCGACGTAAGAGGAAGAGCCGGGGACCCGTGTCACCGTCTGCATCTGGATGATCTCTCTGACCCTGGCGATATCGACGCCGTAGTGTTCGCCGGTCAGGTCGAAAACCACCAGTTGATGTTCCATTACGGTGGTGGTTTCACTCATGGTGTTACCTCCTTTTGGGTTGGGCCGGAGATGGGTTTTCCCGTCTCCGGCCCGGTCCGACAGTATTACAGTGTGAACTTGGCTACTGACTTCTTGAGTTCGCCGGCCATGGAATCGAGCGACTGGGACAGCGCGACGATTTCCTCGACCTGGGCGTTGACTTCCTCTGCGGAAGCGGAAACTTCTTCAGTCGCGGCCGAGTTTTCTTCGGAGATGCCGGCCACGTTCTCGATAGACTTGCCGATGCTGCCGACATGGGCGATCATCTGCTGGGTGCTGGCGGAATTGGTTTCCGCGGACTGGCTGACGCTGTCTATGGTCTTGACCATTTCCGTAGCGGAAGCGTTGATCTCTTCAGAAGCCGCGGATATCTGTTCGATCTGCCGCTGGACTTTTTCTACTTCTTCCAGGACCTGCGCCAGTGCTTCGGCTGTTTCAGCGGAGAGCTGGGCGCCTTCGACGGCCTGTTTGTTGGCGCTTTCGGAGCTTTCAACGGCCTGGTTGACGGACTTCTGCATATCGCCGATGATGTCCGCGGTCTCCTTGGTGGCGACGGCAGTACGTTCGGCGAGTTTCCTGACCTCGTCGGCGACGACGGCGAATCCGCGGCCGTGTTCACCGGCGCGGGCGGCTTCGATGGCGGCGTTGAGGGCCAGGAGGTTGGTCTGGGCGGCGATGTCATCGATGGTGGCCACGATCTGGCCGATCTGGGTGGCGCGTTCGCTCATCTCATTGACCTGGGCGGCCATCGAGGTGATGCTGTCCGATATGGAATTGACGGAAGAAGCGGTCTTCCTGGTCATGTCGTTGGCATGGACGGTTGCATCCGAAGACTTCGTTGAAGCCTCGGTAGCCGATTGTGCGTTAGCGGCCACCTGCGTGATGGCGGAAGACATCTGGCTGACGATCTGGGAAGCCTGGCTGATCACCGTGGTCTGCTCCTGGGTGGCCTGTGCCACTATGTTGACAGCCTCGGCGACCTCGTTCATAGCGGTAGCGACTTCCTGGGCGGTCTGTGACTGGTCCTGGGCGCCCTTGGCCATCTGCTGGCTGGAACTGGCGATCTGCTGGATGGCCTGGCCGGACTGGGTAGCGCCTTCGTGAAGCTGCTGGCTGGAACCGCTCAAACTGTCTGCCTGCTCCTTCAACTGGCTGATCAGCTCACGCAGATTGGAGAGCATCTTCTGGTTGGCGAGACCGAGTTCATCCTTATCAGAGAGCGGAGTGATTTCGACAGTAAGGTCTCCCTGACCGACTTTAGTGGCTGCATCAGAGAGGCCCTGGAGATAATCTTCCAGCCCCTTGAGGCCCGCGCCCATTTCACCAAGTTCGCCTTTCTGGGCTATGATGGCTTTCTTGACGTTCTCATCAATGTCGCGGTTCAGGTTGCCGAGTTTGCCTATTTTAGCGATGGCGCCTGACATTATTTCAACAGGCCCGGTGATGCTGCGGCTGACCATGAAAGCAACAATTACACAACAGGCTACCCCCAGCCCGAGAATGGAGAATATCAGCGCGGTCAGCATTGCCCTGGTTTCTGCCATTTCCTCCTCGGTGATGGCGCGAAGCATGACGGCGCCGCTTTGCTGGTCGACACCGACTATAGCATCCGTAGCGGCGACCATGGTAGCACGGAGCTCCGCTTTTTGTGCTTCATTGGTGAAGTTCGTGCCGACTACTTCCGTGTAGCCTTTGATATATTCATCGATGCTGAGAGCGATGGGATGCAGGGTAGTATTACCGGAGGTCATATCGACGAGCACGGCGGATTCTTTCGCTACATTATCAAATGCGGCGACAGTTGTCTGCTGGGTAGTCGAGTTGGGCGTTCGCAAGAAGTAGATAGCGGCAATGCGCCCGTTCAGGAAGGTTTCGTTCAATTTGGCCGTCTGCCGCCAGATTTCACCCCCAGTTTCGGAGGCGACAAGCATTTTGTTGAGTTCTACGGCAAAGCCTTCACCCATTTCTTTGCCTTTTACGGCAATAGCGGCTACCTGTTCGTCGACAGCCAGGAACCCGTCAATGCTTCCTTTGAAGACATCTACATTCGCCAGCATGTTTTCAATACACGTGGTGTTTGTCTCATCCAGTTCCCATGATTTCAGTATGTCTTCCACCATGTTGATATAGGTTAATGCTTCCTGGAGATAAGCCTGGTCGCCAGTGGTCATGTATTTTTCCTGCATGACAGTGCTGGAAACCATCATGATGGCTGCTTCATCAGCGGAAACCATTTTTTGTCCTGATTTTTCCATTGAATTGACGCCGATGAAACCCAGTGTACCGACGACAATAGCCATGATGCCGACTATCACGAATCCGGTAACCAGCCTGGTTCGAATTTTCATTCTGTTAAAGATATTCATTACCGTTGTTTTTAACCTCTCAAGTAGATCGTTCTTATTGTTCAATACCTCCGGGGAGGTAGATGCAAATATAAGTTGTATTTACTTCAGGGAGTCACTACTGGGTGTCCAGCCTCCCGCGTAGCATTTCCTTGATTTCTGCGAGGTCTTCCAGTATTTCCGTGATCGATGCCTGCGGCGCCTTTTCCAGGATGTTGCCGAGACTGCTCTCCGTTTCTTCTTCAGTGCCGCCGAAGAGGTCCGCCAGTGATGAGGAACTATCGCCCTCTTCCGGGCTCTTCGGAGGCGCGGAGAAATCCAGCATGGGCGCTTTGGGTTCCTCTTTCTTCTCTTCGGGTTCGGCCGGCGGGTCCGGGACCACACCGTCCAGCGGCAGTTCTATCGGCGTCAGCACCGGGGCCGCAGGAGGGAATTCCTCCATCTCGACGACCGAGGCAGGGGCTTCTACCACGAGTTTCGGCTCCTTTTTAGACTTAAATCCGAACATCTAAGACCCCCACTTACCGGAAGTACCCTTCCCGATATGCACGGGAAAGTACTCCGTATATATCGTAGAAATTGGTAATTTTCTGATCACTGAGCCTTTTCAGTACTTCAACACGCTGTTTGATCTGCGAATAGATCTGCCGTCTCTTGTCATACGGGATGCCCCGTTTAGGAGCGATCTTCTCTTCCAGAAGGTACGAGTTCTGGTTGCCTTTAAAATCAAATGTGTCCGTCACGGGGTCCCAACTGAAGACCTCGATGAAGGAAAAGGAGTCCCCCACGGAATCGTAGGAGACGATCTCGTTGATACTGGTGAGCCGGCGGCCGTTGGAGCCGTTGGGAAGACGTACCTGCTGGCAGATGATGACCACATTAAGGTTGTCTACATAAGACTTGGGCACGTTGATAGGATTACCGGTGAGACGCTGGATAAGCTTGGTGACGGATGCGGCGTGGAAAGTGCTCGTACAAGCATGACCGGTCTGCATGGCCTGGAAGGCGATGGCGCCTTCCTCACCGCGGATTTCACCGACGATGATCAGGTTGGGACGCTGACGAAGGGCGGCTTTGAGGAGGTCGAACATCGTGACCTGGGAAGCGTCCGAACCGCCCGCAGCGCCGCGGGTGACGCCGCGTATCCAGTTCTTGTGCGGCACCTGGACTTCCGGCGTGTCCTCGATGCTGACAATCTTGGCGTCCGGCGGAATGAAGGTCATCAAAGCATTCATGAGGGTGGTCTTCCCGGAGGCCGTTTCCCCGGAAACCCAGGCGTTCATACCTTCTCCCAGGATAAGGGAAAGGTACGCAGCCATCTCGTAACTGAGAGTGCCTATCTGGATAAGCTCCACGATGCTCATCGGCACACCGGCTGCTTTACGAATGGTAAAATTGGAACCGCGTTTGGACACATCCTCTCCGTAGGCGATGTTGATACGAGAGCCGTCCTTCAGGGTGGCGTCCACGAGCGGGTTGCGGAAGGTGACCGGGTGCTTGATGCCTTCAGCCATCTGGATGACAAACTTGTCCAGTTCTTCATGCGTCTCAAAATATATCGCGGTGTTAAGCCCGCCGAAAATCTTGTGTTCAACGAAGATGTTTCCCACACCCGAGCATGAAATATCTTCGATATTGGGGTCGGAGATGACCGGCTGGAGCGGCCCGAGACCTTCCAGTTTACGCCGCAGGAGATATTTAAGCGCGTTGTACTGGATGGGAGTAACGCTCATCTTATCTTTGTTCTTGCTTGCGAACAGGCTGGATTTGGATTTACCGGCAGTGGCTGCAACGGGCTCTTTCTGCTGTGCCCCGCTTTTTACCGAAACGATCCTGTCCACGATGCTCATGACCTTGTTGATGCGCTCTTCCTCGGATCCGGCGGAAGACAACTCGGTGACGTACTCAGCCAGGTGGATCTCAAGCTCTTCCATCTTGTCCGTAAGCTGGTCTCCCAGGCTCGGCTCGATGGGGATGTGGTAGTCCCTGGCGTCGTCCGGATTGGCAAGGACATGCATGAATACCTGTCGCCCGACCGGGTAAATCAGGTTTCTGTTCTTGATGCTCTTCATGCCCCGGTTCAGGGTTTCGTAATATTCCGGTATACCTATGTCTGCGTTCACTAATATCCTCAGGTACTGCAACAGGTGCAGATTCTCTTTGCTTATCTCCTGCAGCTTTTCCGGCAGCATCCGGAAATAGCGGCATTTATCAAGGTGCTTCCCGCATTCCTTACCGCATTCATTCGGACAGGTTTCGAGCTTGAAAGGTAACGCAATCAACCACGGCTCCTATACGCGCGCCTTGGAAAGCGGGATAATGTGCATGCCCCGTTTGGGCTCTATCTCGAAACCGACGGTATCGCCGGTACGGGAATCCGCCCCGCGGACTTTCAACACCTCCATGATTTTGACCATCTTGTCACCCATCTGCTCCAGCCTGATCTTCAGGTGAGCATCGCACAATGAACGGGTACGGGAGAGGACTTCCTCGTCAAAGGCATAAGAATGGGCCACCAGCATAATGGAACGCCCGCCGTCACAAAGGTCCTTGCAGGCGGAAAAGAAATCGATGATGGAAATCGGATCACTGTGGGCCACGATGAGCGTGATAGAATCCACGATGATAAGTCCGAACTGCTTGGGAAGGGCCGCAAAATGGCGCTTGAGCAGCCGGAATGGACGGTCCGTATTGGCGATCTCCGCCCGCAGGGTCAGGGGGTATATCCTGATGGAGTCGACCAGGAAATAGTCCAGCGTGAACAGGGAAAGGGAGTCCATCTGCGTGATTAGGCTCTTCACCGTGTTCTCGGTGGAGTAATACGCGACGCCGATGCCGGCGGAGGTCAGCGCGCCGTGGGCCAGGTGCTGGCACAGCACGCTCTTGCCGGAATCCGAATGGCCCTCGATGAGACCGAGCGAACCAATGGGTATGCCGCCGCCGAGTTTTTCGTCTACTTCCCTGACTCCCGTCAGGATTACCTGTTTTTCGTCTATATGCTTTGCCATGTCATTTCACCGGGATTATTCAGTCCAGGTTCTTCCTGTTCAGATTCAGGTTGAATTCACCTATGTCTATTTCTGTCTCCTGGTCGTCCCCGACAGGCAGGACAAGTCTCAACCGGGCGCCGATGGGTTCCGAGGGTGACGCTTTTTTCCTGCCGTTCTTCCGGTTTCTGCCGTTCTTGGGTCTCGGCATTTCCTCAAGCTCCTCAGAGCATGCTTCGGGTTCTTCTTCAGGCAAAGGCCCGGAGGCAAGTGGATCTTCATCCGGTAACTGTTCCTGCGGGACCTCAGCCGCTGCTTCTTGCTGAACTATCGCTGCTACTTCCTCAGCATCAACCGGCGCGGGTCCTTCTTTCATTTCGATGGTGCGCTTCCACGGGAGTTGGCTCTCTTCAAACCTGACATCCGAACAACGCAATATGCCATGCAGTTCCAGGATCATCCGGTTCCAAACTTCCCCGTTCGGCTCGATGACCGGACCGGCCGCAAGCTGCGGTGCGGTCGCAGGCAGCTCTTTCCGGGGGGCCGTCTCGTCACCTGTTTCTGTTTCCGTTACTGCCTCCATACTATTGGCTAGTTCCATCTGCGGTGTCTTTGCTTTCGGGGCCATGGTTTCAGATAGATAAAGAATGGTCTGCCGTAATTCATCCGGGACCACGTCCCCGATGCCGTAGACATCCAGGAAAGCCGGGAGGTATTCCGGCCCGATCTCTTTCCGGGCAACGGTGACCCACCGTATCAGGTTCGTCAGCAGATTTATCTGTGAACTCCGTTCAGCCACTGTCTTCATTCTCGGTTCATATTTCGGAACAACAGGGGGTTCCTCCGGTTTTACCTCTTCGGCAAAAGGCTCGTCTTCGCGATGGTCGTCCTCGTACAACCCCTGTTCCGGGACCGGTTGGACGGGTTCATCTTCATACCCGGCTTCTTCAGGGGGTATCCATTCTGGTTCCTCTGAAGAGACGGGGGCTTCAGGTAGATCGCTCCGTTCAGGAGCGACTGGTTCTTGGATGGGAGATTCAAGCGGCGGCGTTTCACTTCCGGGAGAGGTGAATTCATCCTCACTGAAAAAATCGTCACTCCCGAAAGACGACATGGGAGGAGGCCCGCCGTCACCGATCTTGTTCACCATTGAGATTGACGGAGGAGCACTCTGGGTCATTGGCTGTGGAGATGGAGGAGCGAATGACGAAGCAGGCGCCGCGGCAGGAGCGGGCATCGGTGACTGCATGGGCTCCGGCTGATTGGGTTGGCCCTGACCGGGCTTATTGCCTTCCCCTCCATGGCTTTCATTATGTTCGTGTATCTCGCGCTGTTCTTCTTCCTGAAGCGCGGGAAGGTTCAGTTCCAGTAGAAAATCACGCACATTAACGAGGGTCTGTTTCAGTTCACCTCGTACCAGTTGGTGTTCTTCTTCCAGAACATGTAATCTTTCTTCAATCCCCATGGTCTACCTGCCTACTCGAAGTCTCCGAACCCCGGAAGACGCTCTTCATTGAATTCACTTCGGAGAGGGGTATTGACTTCCATCAGGAAGCTGCGGATATCCAGGAGCAGCTTCTGTATTTCTTCCTTGGTAATCTGGTAATCGTCTTCCAGTTTCCTGAGACGTTCTTCTTCATCCATAGTCGGTTCCTTACAGTTTGATGACTCCGAAAAGAGACTCAGCCAGCGGCGGCAATGCGATCATTCCGAGGCCGGTAATGGCGCAGGTGAAAGCAAAATTAAAACAAAACTTAAGCTTGCTGCCACCCTCGGCCACCGACGGTGCAACGGCGTCGCAGATGGTAAACACGATCACCAGCGGAATCACCATCGATTTAAGAAGACCCAGCCCTCCGAAATTGAACGATGTCAGGCTCGATACCGTGCTGGAACTCTCCAGCGCCGACATGTTCTGGATGCTGTTGGTGGCTTCCTGCAGCATGTTCCCGAAAATTCCCATGACCTCTGTGATGAAAATAAGGAGCGCTACCACGGCGCCGTGCATGACCAGGCACAACCAGCGGAACGGGGTCACGATGGACTTCCGTTTGGCTCTCAGCGTAGCTATTTTGCTGGTAAAGAGCGAGGCGTTATAACCGGCCGCCTGTGGTTCGCCGCCGAGGTCGATAGCATCGTAAAACATGCCGACGGACCGCTTGGTGAGTTCGCTCCCCGTCTCCTCGACGAACTTGTTCCAGCAAAGCTTGGACCTGATCCCGGATATCAGCCGTACATGCAGGGCCTTTATTTCCGTTTTTAAAGACTCTATGGCGTCCAGGTCTATCCGCCCGAGGGCGTCCGTAACCGTCGTGCCGATGGCGGCGCAGATGCCGCCCAGGGAGCCGAGCAAGGGCCCCAGTTCCGAGTCACGCTTGGAGATCTTGGTATCGTCCTTGATGCTGACCATACCGATGGGCAGGATGATGCCGGCGATAACGATGAGCGCCCATCCGAAATCGATGCCGGATACGAGCATCATGGCCAGAACTACAAGAACGATCGGCAGACCTATCATAAAAAACTTGTGGGCCCGCTTTTGCTCCACCGAACCCGGTTTTGGCAGCGTTACCGAATCACGCGGAGATATCAGGTAAATGAGCCAGATGCCGATGATTTCCGTGAAAATGGATGTGACGACCAGGCCCATGATGAACGCTGTCTGGATCTCCCAGATCATCGTCGATACGATGCCGACGATCACGACCAGGACGGCGGAAAGACAGAGAGAGATGTAGGCGTCTGTCCACATCTTCAAGGTTTCAATTTTACGGGTATACTGGCTTTCATACTCCTGGGCGCGGGCTTCTGCTTCCCGGGCGAGGAATTCCGACTCAGGTTCACCGGAGATGAGCGAGTTGGAAAAGCGCAGAAGCAACCCGCGTACTTCTTCTTCTTTGACCGTCTCTCCCACGAGTTTGCACGCCTTGGCATAATCATATTTCAGGCGCTGGTACATCAGTTCAACGCGCTCGAAGTGTTCCGACGTACTGGTGCTGAGCTTCGCACAGTACTCAAAGATCTGTTTTCGCGGTACCCCCGCGGAAGCGATCACGGACATATAGGAAAGCTGATAGAGAAGATCGAACTGCATCGCGTTCTTGTTGGCGCGCAGTTGGTCCATATCAGGCCTGTTCTTCTTCTTGAAGACTTCCAGAATATTTCCCAGCATCGTTCTTCTTCTCTGCCTTACCTGACAAAATAAAGGGATACAGGAATACCGTTGGGCGTACAGGCTACCAGCATGTTGGTGGTATTCTCTCCCACAGCCGGATTCAGTTTTGCCTGTATCTCAATCTGTTCACCCGGGTTAAGGATGTTCGGTTCAAATGATTCGGGTACCGCATCGAGGTACATACCGTTCAACGTCCATTCATTATCAGATGGTGCTTCGCTGGTGTACGGGAGCCAGACGGTATGATATTGTCCCAGGTTGTCATAATATTGCACGATGATGTCCCAATCGCCATAATCTGCCAGTTTGGTCTGGCCGGTGTTTTCCAGCTTGACGGTAACCGTTTCCCCCGTCCCGTCCACCCCGATGGTTTGAGGGGTAAGTTCAGTCCTTGTTATTTCCTTGTCCCTCATGCCCATTTCTTCCAGAGCGACAGAGGTGGTATCTGCGGACGTCAGGAAACCCTGGGAAAGGGTCATCCCTCCCAGGACGATGAGTACGACGCAAATTATAGACACAATGACGGTTTCCATCTGTGCATCCTACATGCTGAAGTAGAATTCATCCGCTATCCCGTTAGGTATTATCATCTTTACAAAGTAAGTACCGGCGCCCGGGTCGAGCGCATAGGTAATCGTTATCTTCACCGTTGCGCTTTTGTCCCATTCGGCGCTGTTTTCTATTTCAAAGTCCCATTGAGGGTAAGAAGTCGGGGCGTCATCCGCATGTGGGATCCGGGCGAAACTCTCTTGCTGCCCGAAAAACAGGTCCGATGACTCGATATCGATAATGCGTGTGCTGCCCACGTTTTTCACCCATATATACACACTGGTCCGGTTCTCGCTATTGGAAGCATGTACGATGTTGATACGGCTCTTCATACGGTCATTCAGCGTATCGGACATGCTAACCATCGCCTGGCTGGATCGGCTCACGGCCGGATAGACGCTATTAAAGACGAACATGATACAGATGATTCCCGCTACGACGAGTAAAGCTGTAGTTATAGCTTTGTCCACCTGCGGCCTCCATCATGACTCTTCCATGCCGGTCGATGTCTCTGCTCTTCATTCGCTACAGCTTCCATTAGTGGGGATTCCCCATGATCGGCTTAAGGGGCGGGGTGGGAATGCATTCCGCATCCCCGCCCCGCTAATAACGGTTTTTCTTTGCTTTTAGTGCAGGTCCATCACGGTATCAAGGTAACCAGGGGTGGTACGTTCGATTGTCAACGTGGCTCCCTTGGATGCTTTGATTTCCAGGGTGAACGTATCATCGGTCTGGACGTAGTTGTTGTTCAGGAACGGCTCCAGGGTCCCATCGGACCAGGCGGTACCGTTATAGTCATGCAGCCAGACCGTTATGACGGCCTTTTCATTGGTATCCAGGTAATAGTCGTTGTTGTTCTTGCCAATGAAACTGAGCGTCCAGGCGCATTCGGCTACGGTGATATTAGAATCGCTGTAGGTGATGGTACACGGACTATCAAGACCGGAATCTACGAGAGCGCTCCCCGCCAGGGTATACGAGGGTGTAAGGTCTACCGATTCGCCACCCTTCAAGGCGTTCTTGAGCGTGATCTCCACTTTCCCGACACTATCGCTGATATTGCTATCACCCTTGTAGGCAATGACGGAGCCGCTTTGTTCCAGCGTACTCTGGGTTCGCTCCAGCCCGGCGTATACGGCCTCCTGGCTTTTCTGCGTTGAGAAAAGACCGGCTGATAGGGCCGTATAGGCAAAGACGGCGGCAACAACCACGAACGCAATCAGGATAATGGCGGTTTCAAGACCGGTGATGCCCCGTTGCCCGCGGGTGAAATTTTTCCATTTTAAGGTCATCTTGGCTTCCCTCCTTCCGTATTCTTGCGGGGCAGGATATCTCTGAAATACTCGATGAGATACCCTGCCTCCAGCTCTGCCAGTGTTGTGCGGTATTCCTTCTTCATATGCCGCCTAGTTCAGATGCATAACGCTGTCTATGTAGGCGGGAGTGGTACGCTCGAAGGTCAGGACCGCCCCAACGGGAGTCTTTACCTCGATGGTGAAGCTCTTGCTGACGCCGAGGTTCGGGGACAATGCGTCAACGAGGTTGCCGCCGGCCTGTGTGGCAGTGGTGTTACCAATGGTTATCTGGAATTTTTCATTGGATTCCAGAAGATCGTCGCCGTCAGCGTTCCCCAGCTTGGTAATGGTCCAGAAAAGGTCTTCGATACGCTGGTCTTGGTCTATGTAGGAGATGACCACAACGTTATTGCTGCTGGTGGCATCGGAGATGCCGGTGTTGGCGCTCGCAGCGACGGGAGCGGTGAAGTTGATCGGCTCGCCGCCGAGGGCGTTGGATACGGTAAAGGTGAGCTGACTCAGGTAGCCGTTGGCTCCGGTATTTTCAGCTTTGGCAATAACGCCGCCTTTGATTTCCAGCGTGCTTTGGGCTTCTTCCAGACCCGAGTAGATAGCCTCCTGGCTTTTCTGGGTTGAAAAGAGCCCGGCAGAGAGGACGGTATAGGCAAAAACTGCGGCGACTACGACGAAAGCAATGAGGATAATCGCGGTTTCAAGCCCGGTAATGCCCCGTTCTCCCATGAAGAGTTTTTTCACATTTCTCAGCATTTTCGTGCCTCCTTTCCTTCCTTGGTTGGTTGTATTTTGTGTTTCCGGCAAGTACGAATTAGTCAAGGTTCATCACGTCCCGTACCCGGATAGGCAGGGTCCTTTCGATGGTGAGGACAGCGCCCTTGTGAGGTTTGACTTCTATCTGGAACTGGTGGTTGGACGCTATTTTCTGTTTCTGGTCAAGAACACCGACGTTATTGTTAACGTAGGTGAGGTCGACGGTTATGATGAATTTCTCATTGGTTTCCAGGAGAGAGTCTCCATCATCTTTGCCGACTCCGGTCCTTGTCCAGGCCAGGTCGGTCACCTGGGTGTAGGCATCGCTGTAGGACACGACGACCTTATGGCTCTTGGTTGATTCATCACTGAGAATGCCGTCAGCATCGTGATCGACAGTTTCAGTGAAGTCGACAGCTTCGCCGCCGAGGGCATTGCCAACGGTGAAAGCCAGTTCCTTGGCGTAAGCAAGCATAGGATCGTTGTTATCGGCCAGGTTGGCTTCGGTCTCCAGGCTGTCCAGGTAGAAGGTGCCTGCGGCGTCCGTGCTCAACGAGATGCCGTAGTACGTGGCGGCGTCATCATTACCGCCGGAGAGTGTGACAGTATGCTTCTCCCAGTCGGTTCCGGCAGTGTTGATAACGTGTGACTCGGTCGCGGTACCGCTCAGGTCGGCACCGGTGGCGAGATGGAATGTGATGTTTCCGTCAAGTGTAGCGTCAGCCTTGATCCAGAACGTGATGACATCGCCATCGGACCAGTCCTTGGCTTTCATGGAATGATAGATCACTTCATCGTTCTGGGCCATGCCGGCGGCTATCGTAACATTGACGCTGGCGAGGCCCTCGGCCTTGTTGGTGGTATCCCGGGCGATGGTAGCATCGGTATCCGCTACCCACCCATCCGGATAGTCGCAGAAATCAAGGAAGACTTCCTCGCCGTTCAGGCTTTCGACGTCATCGAAACGGATATTGTCCAGGTAGAAGGTCCCGGTGGTATCCGTGGACAGCGCGATGCCGTAGTAGGCAGCGGTGTCATCGTTCCCGCCGGTGAGATCGAAGGTGTACTGTTCCCAGTTGGTGCTGGACGCAGTGATGGTATAGGTTTCAGTCGCGGTACCTTGCAGGTCGGTCCCGGTTGCCAGATAGAATGTGATATTGCCGCTGACCATACCATCCGCCTTGATGAAGAAGCTGACGGTGTCGCCGTTCGTCAGGTCCATTGGTTCCATGGCATGATACACCAGGGTGTCATTCTGGGCGGCGTCAGCGCCGATCACTGCCTTGAGTGAAGCGCTGCCTTCCATCTTGTCGCTGGTTTCCCGCGTCATGGTTACGTTGGAGCTGGCTTCCCATTTCAGCGGATAATCGCAATCGTTAAGTTCCGCGGTGCCGTAGGCTATGACGACACCTTTGAGTTCGAGAGTGCTTTGCGCTTCTTCCAGACCACCGTAGACGGCTTCCTGTGCCTTCTGGGTTGAGAAGAGGCCGGAAGACAGAACGGTGTAAGCGAAAACCGAAGCAACGACCACGAACGCGATGAGGATGATCGCGGTCTCAAGCCCGGTGATGCCGTGTTCGTCCGGTCTGAAACGCTTGAAAAACAATCTGTTCATTTTGCCTCCTTATGCTTAGAATTTCCGAGTATCGGGTTTGGTTTAACTTCTATCGGTATAGCCAGCTCACCTCCTTCGGCCCTTGATTGATTCTTCCTTTTAACGCATATATGCTCCCCCTCCTTCAATACAGATTGACCAGGTCATTGACGCGGCCCGGAATACTCCGTTCAACCGGAAGGACCGCGCCGGTGGGGGGTTTGATTTCAAGCATGAAACGCTGATAAGCGCCCACACGTACCGGAGTTCCGTTAACGGAGAGAGTAGTCAGGTCAACAGTAATAAGAAAGAGCTCGTTTTCATCAAGCAGATTGTCATTGTTGACGGTAATGATCTTGGTGAGGCTCCAGTTGACGGAGGGGAAGAAGGAGGTACTATCGCTGTAAGCCACATCTACCTTGGTATTGTTACTTGATGTATCGCTGAAATCTGTCGGGTTACCGCCGGCGACAGCGCTAACGGGAATGTAAACCTCGGTAACGAAGCCATTCTGCATTTTCGCGAAGACATTCCCCTTGAGTGATACGCTGCCGCTTGTCTGGCTCATGCCTTGGTACACGGCCTCTTTGGCTTTCTGTGAAGAAAAGAGCCCCGCCGAGAGAACAACGTATGCAAAGACGGATGCCACCATGACGAAGGCGATAAGGACAATGGCCGTTTCCAGCCCAGTGATGCCTCTCTGGCTTTTATTCCCCATGACGTACATACCTTTCATTGGGTAAGCGCCAGTTAAGTAGACGCCGTTTTCAATATAGTTGCAGGGAACCGTGGATGACATTGCCTCAGACACCATTTGCCGGTGGTCAAACCGTGTATTTTCCAGGTGTTTGCTGACGCACATGAAAGGTGAAGATAAGTTGCAGACGTTTTGGTACTTAAAGTCCTTTTGTCCACCTGATTGTTATGGCATTATGAAGCCGGGTTTTCCCTCCGGGGCGGTACTTTAGTACTTGTCCCTGGTCAGGTTAAGGCGGGAAAATGTATTTTTTGAGGGGTTACCTTAGTAACCCCGGCTCCGGCAGCCAAGTCCGGAAAGGAGAGTTCTGATGGATACACAGGAGACCCGTTCTATTACGGTGTATTGCGTGGAGGAAATCGAGATATACCGGGAGATATACCGCAATATCTTTCCAGCCGGAGGCTCTATTGAACTCATCGGTATGGGCAACAACCGTGACGTTCCCGCCCTTTTCAGATCTTTGAAAGCGCTGTCTCCGGATGTCCTCCTGATGGGAATGAAACGCCTGGACGCGGAAGTTATTACAGAGCTGGAATCCCTCCGGGAGCAGTTCCCGGAAATGGGTATCGTACTACTGCTGACGGTCTATGACCTGGAAAGCCTCAAGATGCTGCGGCAGCAGATGAGCGGCAATATGGCGGGAATCGCCGTTTTTATGAAACAATCCCTGGAAAAAGTCTACCAGTTGACCGGGGTGATCGAATCCGTGAGCGAACGCCACGTGATTCTGGACCCCGCCTTGACCAATCTGCTCCTGGCGGACAAACAGGGAAAGCGTTTACTAAACAAGTTCACTCAGCGAGAGACCGAACTCCTCAGCCTGATCGCCAGAGGCTATACCAATTCAGCAATTGCTGAAGCACTGTGCATCGATATGAGAACGGTCCAGCGGCATATCAACAACATGTACAGTAAGCTACGGTCGGACATCGACAGCGAGAACATGAACTTGCGGGTCAGCGCCGCCCGGCTGTACCTGGAAACGACCGGTGAACTGGTGGCCACCGGTTCCAACTAAGACAATTGAAACCAGCATCCGTTATCAAGTACAATAATGCAGCCGGAACGTACCGGACTTGATTCGGGTAAGTTGGGTGAGGAGTAGTAAATGGACATAAAAGTGCTGGTTATCGAAGATGACATGGAAATCGTCGACTCCATTCTTCTATCATTCAGAGTAATGTGGCCGGAGGTGGAAGTGGTATATGCCAATCACGGCATCGAGGGCATCAGTAAAGTCAAGAGTGAATCTCCTGACCTGGTGATTCTCGATCTCGGCTTGCCAGATATCACCGGCTATGAAGTCCTGAAGGAAATCAGGCTGTTTTCTTCCATCCCCATCATTATTCTCACGGTACGCTCGGAGGAAGAAGATGTTATCAAGGCCCTCGAATCAGAAGCGAACGACTATGTTGTCAAGCCGTTCCGTCAGAAGGAACTGATGGCCAGGGTGAAAGCCCAGATCTCCAACTTCCGGATAAACGCCATCAGAAACAGGCTGGAATAAATTAACGAACCTCTCATTTTCCGGTATACCCCTGTTTTCTCAGGGTTTCCTGAGTAACGACATTTGAAATCTTCCGGCTGAATACTTTATACTTGTAGCACTACACCGGCCGGAAGTACCGGGACAGAAGTACTATCCGGTCGAATTCAGCGAGTTGCCTGGCTTGACTGAAAAGCACTCGGACAGTATCTCGGTTTACATTATAGAAAATCAGGAAATGTTTTCTGTTTTCTATCGTACCGTGCTGGTGCCGGAAAAAGGTTTCAACAATCTCGGCATCAGTGATGAATTGCGCCGGGACATCGTCGACGAATTCATTCCCCGTAACCGACTTGATATCCTGATTTACGGGACCCGCGAACTCAATCAGGAAACCATTGACCGCGTCACCGATATCTGCATCCGGTTCCCTTCTCTCGGCGTTATCCTGTTGTTTGACTTTTATGACACAGAGAGTATCAAACTGCTGCAAAAGACGGTGCGCAACCGCGTTTCCGGCACGGCGGTCTACCTCAAAGGATCGATATCCAGCACCGACCAACTCTATACAATTATCAAATGGGTCAAAGACGGGCACTTTATCTTTGACCCCGCTTTAACCAGCCTGATCCTGACGGAAAAACACCATCATACCTTTATTAAAAACCTGACCAAACGTGAACTGGAAGTATTAAGCCTGATCTCGGAAGGTTGCACCAACTCCGCAATTGCCGCCAGGCTCTATATCGACATTAAAACCGTACGGCACCACATCAACAGCATTTACAGCAAGATCCAGGACGAGAAGGAATGGGGGCAAAAGCACCCCCGGGTAAATGCCGCCCGGCTCTATCTGGAAACCACCGGAGACCTCACTTCCTCATCTCGTGACGAAATGTAGTCACACCCGGCTTCTCTCTGCCGTCCCTGCATGCTCCATCAAGAGAGAAATGCGGGGAAAAATCATTCCGGCCTGCATGTTTTATTCCTTTTTGCTCTCTGGCTTTCTTGTTACCATGGTCTCAGGCCTACTAACTGTTGAAGGTAAAGAGCATGAGACCAAACAGGTCCTATTATTCTGCAGAACAGGGAATCACCGGGCTTGAGACCGCCATCATCCTCATAGCTTTCGTGGTTGTTGCGTCTGTCTTTGCTTACGTCGTGCTTTCCGCCGGCATATTCGCTACACAGAAGAGCCAGGAAGCCATCCATCATGGACTCGATGAAGCAAAAAGCGCCATCGAAATGCGCGGCAATCTGATCGCCAAGGCGGAGTTTATCGGGACTTCCGGAAAAATCAGCCAGTTCGTTTTCACGCTCGGAGGCGCGCTTGGCATGACCGAGCCGATTGACTTTTCCGAACCCACCCCGGACCCCTCGAATAACGGCCTGGCATCCGCCACCAGTCCCAACCTGGTGGTGGTCACGTATCAGGACCAGGACCAGTGCGTCCACAATCTATTCTGGACGGTCACCAAGCTGGGCTGCTCTGATTCCGATGATCTGCTGGAAAATGATGAGATGTTCGAGCTGGTTATCGGCGCTCCGGTACATGGACAAAATGGCGGAAATCTCGTCGATGCTCTTCCCCTCGGCCTTGGTACCAATAAAAATTTCAGCATCGAGGTCAAGCCGCCCACCGGCGCTACCCTGTGCTTCGAGCGTACCACGCCCGCCTTCATCGATATGGTCATCAACCTGAACTGATTCGCTGTTCAACTCGTACGGACCCGCGCCAGGCGGGCAGGTTGCCATTATCCTGTATACCCGGCATCCGGGCCGGCCGGCGCAGATAGACGCACACCTAGTTCTTTATACGTATCGGTACTGATTAAGTGCAGAGCGCGGATACCGTATGATTTTGTCTGATGAAAAAAATCATTGTAGCATCCGCGCTGCTGGTCACGCTGTCACTTCTGACAGGCACGATTTCCTCATGTATCGCCCAGGCATATCAACACCGAGAGGCCGGTTTCACGCTGGTAGATCGCGGGGAATATGAGCAGGCGGTGACGGAACTGACGACGGCGTTAACCATCAACGAAAACGATGCCGAAGTGTACGCCGGCCGCGCCCTCGCCAAATATCACCTGGGTGAGTATGAAGAAGCGGTACTCGATTGCAGCCGGGCTATTGAACTGGATCCCCGCCTGTTGTCCTCCTATGAAACAAGAGCGCGGGCTTACTTCGATACTGAAGAGTTCGGCCTTGCCATACAGGACCTGACATCGGCTATCGGTATCGCCCCGGAGGGACGTTCGCTCTACACGCTGCGTGGCCTGGCCTTGGCAAGGAACGGCCGCTTCAAAGAGGCCATAGCAGACTTCACTGTAGTCATAAAGCGCGAACCGTCTAACGCCAGTCTTTACCAGTACCGCGGCGATGCTTACATGGGGACGGGTGAGTATGCTCTCGCTGCTAAAGACTATTCAACCATCCTGGAACTGACTCCCGCTGAAGGCGTGGCTTATATCTATCGCGCGGCCGCCTATGCTGCCAACCGGCAGTTCGATATGGCTATCGCGGATTACTCGGCGGCGATAGAAACCGGTGAGTTTGACAACGCGGCACTGCTGGCAGCGCGTGCGTCAGCGTATGAGCAACGGTCTCAGTTCCGGAACGCCATCGCTGATTACGGCGGCGTTATCGAATTATCACCGGATGATGCCGTGGCCTACTATAACCGCGGAGCGGCACTCTTCAGGACGCGCGACTATCGGGCCGCCATAGAAGACCTGGACCGGGCCTTGGAAATTCAGCCGGACATGATCGCCGCTCTCAAGATACGGGCCTATGCCCATCAATCCCTCAGACAACCGGATAGGGCAATACGGGACCTGACGGAGATAGTCAAACTCACGCCGGATGACCCGGAAGCTTACTATAACCGTTCGTTGCTCTACTCAAGCGTCGGAGATTACGAGATGGCGCAAAGTGACCTTGATAAAGCTTTACAGCTCGATCCCAAGTTGACGTCTGCCTATGTCAGCCGCGCCCTTGTATTTATAAACCTGGAAGACATGGAGCTAGCCATTACCGACCTGACCAGCGCGATCTTTCTGGATATCGATGCCGCAATGCCTTTTTATTATCGCGGTGTGGCGTATAACCAGGCTGATAACTACTTTTCCGCGATAGAGAACTTCACCATCGCTCTTGACCGCGACCCGGATATGCGAACGGCCTATACCGCCAGGGCCGCCGCCTATGCCGCCATGGAAAAACCTGAAAAAGCCCTCGCCGACCTGACTGCCGCGCTGGAGATGTCCGCGGATGACGCTGTTACGTATTTTGAACGCGGTACCGTGTACGCAGCCATCGGCGAGTCACGCAAGGCTATCGATGATTTTACAACCAGCATCCAACTCGATAGTGAGTTTGCCGCAGCCTACACTGCCCGCGGTTCCGTCTACGCATCTGAAAAACAGCCGGAAGCCGCCATGAAGGATTTCAATACCGTGGTCCGCCTTACTCCGGAAGACCCCATGGCCTATTATAACCGGGGAACCCTGTACGCCGCGGAAACCCTGTATGAAGCAGCTATCTCTGACTACAGCCAGGCGCTGGCGCTGGATAGGACGATGCTCTCCTTTTATATCTCCCGGTCTCTGTCCTACGCGGCTACAGGGCGATTCGATGAAGCTTTGCGTGATCTCGATACCGTCATAAGCATGGAGCCTGAGGGCGCGCTCAACTATTACTATCGGGGTAATGTCCGGTTCCGCCAGAACGACTATGCCGGCGCTCTGAAAGACTATGATCAGGCATTGGAACTGGACCCGGTTTTAGCAGAAGCGTATTCGGCCAGGGGTTTCGTCTACTCCAACTTACTGGAATTCTCCAGGGCGATGAAGGATTTCGATGTCGTGGTGGAACTTGAACCGGACAACGCGATGTCGTATTTCAACCGTGGTCTGATATATTCCAACCGGGAAAACTTCAATGCTGCGGTAGTTGAATTTACGCGGGCAATAGAACTGGATCCCGCCTATGTTGAAGCGTACTATTACCGGGCGCTCGTCTTCCGGGCGCTGGAACAGAGGCCGGAGGCCATTGATGATGCGAACAAGGCCCTCGAATTAACTGAGGACCCGGCCATGATAGAAAGCATCGAGGCCCTGTTGAAAAAACTGGGGGTCAGATAGGCCTCATTGATAGTTACGAAGACAACGAGCCGAGAAGCCGCCGGACGTTTTCTCTGATTTCTGCCAGATCGGCTTCATTAGGTCGTCCGATGATGTTCCCGAGACGTCCCTCGGTGCTGTTCCTGGTATTGTTATGGAATTCACCAACCGTATACCATTCCCCGCGAACGGTGTAACCGAGATGGGCGAAAAACTGCCCGAGGTATTTTCCCACCGGCGTGGCTTCATCGATCCCGGTGTGAGGCCCGGAATACGTAACAAAGATAATCGCGTTCTTGCCGGGGACTGCCGGCGCCTTGGGCTTGATGACACCGTTCTCGTTGTAGGTCTTCATGCGGGCTTTGACGAACTTGACCACCGGGTCCGGCGGCATGAAAGAGTAAGAAGGGCAGCCGAGGAAGACGAGGTCATAAGAAAAGACATCGACCTCGTCCCCGGCCGGGATCTTCATCAGATCATGTTTAACTCCGGCTTCCTGCAGAGTAGACGAGATGGTTCGGGCGACTTTCTCCGTATTTCCGGTAGCCGACCAGTACAATACACAAGCTTTCATGTCTCTTTCCTCTGCAGCCCGTAAATGGCTATTTGGTCAAAGCCTTGTCCAGGCTGGTGCTGAATTCACTCAAGACTTGGCCCTGGTATCGCTCAATGTTGCCTTCATCGCAGAGACGGGCAAGATCGGGGTCGATAGGCATCTGCGCCAGCAGGGGAGCGCCGGTCAGGGCGGCCATGTCTTCGCCGCGGCTTTTCCCGAACAGTTCCATCTTCTTATCGATCTCCGGGATATACAGGTAGCTCATGTTCTCTACCACGCCAAGGATGGTCTTGTTCATCCTGGTGGCCATCTTGACGGCCTTGCGGACTACCATGTTGGTCAGGTCCTGCGGTGTGAACACGATGATGATGCCGGAAACCGGCAGGCTCTGCAGTACGGTCAGGGGAGCGTCCGCCGTACCGGGCGGCAGGTCCACGAGGAGGTAGTCCAGTTTGCCCCAGATGACTTCTTCCCAGAATTGCTTGATAACGCGCCCGATGAGCGGTCCTCGCCAGATTACTGCGTCGTCTTCTTCCGGCAGCAGGAGGTTGATGGACATCAGTTCGATGCCGGTCTTGGAAGGTACGGGAAGCATGGCTTTGCCGGTGCCTTCCGGACGCTCGTTGATGCCGAACATCTTCGGGACGCTCGGGCCGGTGATATCGGCATCGAGGATACCTACCTCTTTACCATTCTTCCGCAGGGCGATGGCAGTCATCGCCGTTACCAGTGATTTCCCGACGCCTCCCTTGCCGCTCATCACGGCGATGACCGACTCTATCCCGTTGAGTTCCGTGACCGGGACCTCGATGAATTCTACGGAAGCGCCGGAAACGCCTTCGATCCTCTCGATCTGGTCCGGCAGCCGGGTGGCGACCATGTTCTGCACTTCAGGCGGCAGGACATCTGCAGCCAGCTTGAGCTGGACCTTGTTGTCCTGGATTTCGAGGCTGCGTATCAGGCTGCGCTTGAGCGGCGTCCGGATATGCAACGGGACGAGCAACCGCTCCAGGGCCTCTTTAACGAGTTGTTCTGTTGCCATTATTGCTCCTTAATGTGGTTAGTGGGCGCACTCGTGGGATTCATGGTCGTGGTCGCAGGCATTGTCTCCCGTGGAAAGCGTATTGCTGAGATAGCTGAGCACGGCTTTTTCGGGGTCGTTTTCCATGGCGCCGAGGACGACGGTAATGCCGTTCTGTTCAAGCAGTTCCACGGCCCTCGGTCCCATGCCGCCTGCGATGACCACGTTGGCGCCTTGCTGGGCAAGCCATACTGGCAGCAGGCCCGGCTGATGCTCAGGGGATGGAATGCTCTTTCGGTTGGTGATATTCCCTCCCTCCACATCAAAAAACGCGAATGCTTCGCAATGCCCGAAGTGTGAGGATAACCGCCCGCCGACAACAGGTAACGCTACTTTCATGATTGTTTTTCCTCCATTACATCTTTGACTATTAATCTATAATTTGTTTGACCGGTCTCGTTGTCTCTTTCTACCCGTAAGGCTACCTGGCGCCCCTCGGAAAGGAGCCGTTCCGATTCGCTTCTCAGTGACTCAAACTCCGGCGACTTGAGAAATCCGACGATGGTCTCGTAACGTTCCTTGAGCTCATCATCGAGTTCATCACCGGCTTCACCGCGCAGCAGTTCCATGAGACAGAAGTTGAGTTCGTGTTCGCCGAGACATTTCAGGCACTTGCCGGCGATTTCGTTGGTGGAGTATCTTGGTTCGAGTTCGTACGATTTCATTGGTTCCTTCCAGGTCAATTCATCATGACGCAGGTATCGTGGATCACCTTCATGTCATGCTCACGGCAATAGGCGATGGCCGCCTCGCTCTCCGCACCCGGCTGGAGCCAGATCCGGTCGAGTCCCAGTTCCTTGCACTCCTTGAGGATAGATTCGGTAGCGGCTGGCGGCGTCACGAAGTCCACGACATCCACTTTAACGGGGACATCGGCTAAGGTGGCGTAGCAGGTGAGACCTTCGATCTCTTTCAGGCGGGGATTGACCGGGAACACCTCGTACCCTCTCTTCATGAGGTTCTTCACGATACGGTTGCCGTACTTTTCAGGATTATCCGTAGCCCCTATAACGGCGAACTTCTTGTGCTCCATAAACTCTTTTATCAGGTCCTGCATGGTTTCCCCCCTTTTCAGGGATCCAGGGAGCCGGTTATATTCTCCCAGAGCCTTGTAATTTCTTTAGCCACCCTGCCATTGCTCAACTCAACAAGGGGGACTCCCCGGGTTGTAGATTCGATGACCGCGGTATCGAACGGGATACGGGCTGCAACGGCAACGTCTTTATTATAGCAGTAAGTCTCGATAAATTTCGTGTTTTCTTCGTTAATGTCGTATTTATTGATGGCGACCACGGCGGGAACGGTAAAATGGCCGCAGACATCCAGTACCCGCTCAAGGTCGTGCATGCCGGAAAGCGTCGGTTCCGTGACGATCAGCGCCATATCAGCCCCGGTCAGGGAAGATATGACCGGACAGCCGGTGCCGGGAGGGCCGTCCGAGATAATTAGTTCCGTCCCGTCCTTCTTGGCGATTTCTTTGGCGGCATTGCGGACCGTCGTGACCAGCTTGCCGGAATTCTCTTCCCCGATGCCCAGCCTGGCGTGTACCAGTGTACCGTACCGCGTAGCGGATACGTACCAGTGCCCTGCCATATTATCCTGCATGGTAATCGCCCCGGCGGGGCAGACGCGGGCGCAGTAGCCGCAGCCCTCACAGGAATAGGGGATGATGCCCACACGGTTTATCGCCCCGAAACGGCAAGCCCTCTCGCAATCTCCACACCCGACGCAGATATTGTCATCGATGACGGCGGTCTGCCCGCTCCAGAATTCGTGGTCTTCCTTTACTTCAGGAGACAGCAGCAGGTGAAGGTCGGCGGCGTCAACGTCGCAGTCGACAAGCACTTTCTTATCGGCCAGGACTGCCATGGAACCGGTGATGGTGGTTTTGCCGGTACCGCCTTTACCGCTGAGAACAACGATTTCCTTCATCGATCAACTCCGTTACAGTAAGAAACATTTCCCGGAACCTGTTTTGCCATTCCGGTCTGGACGCAACAAAATTTTCTCCCCGGGAATAGATACGGGCTATTTCCATGTCCAGGGGGATACTGAGTAATAATGGTATGTGCTCGGACTCGCAGTAGGAGCGGACGCCTTCTTCGCCGCTGCCGGCCCGGTTGAGCACGACACCGCAGGGAATGGAAAGCTCACGGACGGTTTCAACCGCCAGCTTCAGGTCATTCAGACCGAAGAGCGTTGGCTCCGTGACGAGGACGCAGAAATCGGTGTTTTTAACCGTCTCGATGACCGGACACGACGTTCCGGGCGGCGCGTCTATGATTACCATTTTTTCCGGTACGGCCTCGGACTTAACCCGGCGGATGACCGGCGTTGCCATGGCTTCGCCGATATTCAGGGTACCGCGTACAAATGCTATGTTGCCCGCTGTGCCCCATTCGATGCTCCCGCACTTCCGTCCTTCTTCTTTGATGGCCCCGGCCGGGCACAAAGCGGCGCAGGCGCCGCAGCCGTGACAGAGTTCCGGGAACGTCATCGTATGGTCCCCGAAAACCGCTATGGCATGATAGGCGCAAATCTCCGCACAGAACCCGCAGTGCGTGCAATTGTCTTGAATCACAGGGACGGGTATTGTCACGTCTTCCCGGCGATCGAAGACCGGCTTCAGAAATATGTGGGCGTTCGGCTCCTCGACATCGCAGTCGAGTAGCTGCACTTCCTCCCGGCCTTCCAGCGCCATGGCAAGACCCGTTGCGACCAGGGTTTTCCCGGTCCCTCCTTTTCCGCTGGCTATCGATATCTTCAATTCAGTTCCGTACCATCCTCGTGCCGCATTTAGGGCAACTCATGTTATAGCAGGGCGTTCCCGGCTGATGGCTTATCTTCTCTCCGCAGGCCGGGCAGCGGCACTCACCGCCGGGGCCGGACCCGGCGCGATTGCCTCCCATTCTTCCGGAGCGTTCCTGGTGGCCGGCCGGCGGCCCGTTTCCATCTCCTCGTGGCATCTCAGTCCTCCTCGATTGTTCTTACCCCTGGTGCCCACCCATACCGGAATGCGGCGCTGAATCCGGTGAAGAAGCCGGGGTCAACGACCCTCTGACCAGCTTTTCGATAGCTTCGGACACGGTTCCGGTGACGTTCGCATATACCTTGATGGAAGCTTTCTCCAGCACCGAAAAGGCATTAGGGCCGCAGTGGCCGGTCAATACGGCGTCCGGGGACAGGGCGGCCACCTGCTGGGCGGCGGCAATACCGGCGCCGCCGGAAGCCTCCAGGCCTTTATTGGCAACAGCGGTGAATTCACCGGTGCCGGTATCTGTGACGATGAAGTAAGGGCAGCGGCCGAAGCGCGGATCAACGTCCGAGCTTGGGTCCTGCCGGCTTGCCGAGACAACTACTTTCATAATGGTTTTCCTTTCCGGTTTATTTTCCTTCAAAACACACTAGTTCCAGGTCGCATAACGCCGCTGCCCCCGCTCCGGTAACTCCGAAAATGATGAGCCTTCTACCAAGCCTTTCACATGTTGCGGCGATGCTGTCATAA
Source organism: uncultured Dehalococcoidaceae bacterium (assembly GCA_964595455.1). Classification (GTDB taxonomy): domain Bacteria; phylum Chloroflexota; class Dehalococcoidia; order Dehalococcoidales; family RBG-16-60-22; genus DAOUEG01. Next base: position 7,125 of record CAZQQL010000013.1, on the reverse strand, counting down.
CTGCCGTTGGCGATGGTGCTGCTCGTTGCGAGTACGGTATCGCTCCGCCGGACTAATTCTTCGGTATGGGTGCGGCCGTCCCAGATCTCGATACCGGACTTGCGCGCGCCGACGTTGTTGACGGCCAGGTCGGTGCAGACGACGTTGTCCTGCCCGAAGACCTGCACGAGATGAGCGAGGATGGCGGGCTGGAAGCCGATCTGCCCGATGCGCACCGGTCCGTATGTCTTCATCAGGTAGCCGGCTATCTCACCGGCGCACTTTTCCGGTCCTTCATCACGGCAGTGGCGGGTAGCGGTCAGGGAGTTTAGAGATGCCATCACGGCATTCAGGGAGGCAATAAAGAGAGCTCGCTCATGGCCGGAATGGAGACCCAGGGACAGGATGTCGCCGAGTGTGCCGTCGAAAGCTTGCGGAACGTCCGTGAATGCCTGCCCGTAGCTGCCGCGGAATTCCGCTTCGATCATGACCTCTCGGCCTTCCAGAAGCGCAAAATCCTTCCGGGCCGGATCGCCGATGGCCTGCCGTGGCGTCAGCGTTCCGAGTTTGATCCGCACGGTTTCATCCAGAAGTCCGTTGTCCCGGACGATCCCGGCAAATTTTTCTTTCAGTGTCTCAACTATTGGCATGGTTACCGGACGCCCTCTTTTCTCAAGATATTTAACATAATGTTAGTCCCCGTGCTCTGAACGGCGAGGAAACGCCGTCTGACGGCCCGGCGAATGGCAGGTAGGGCAGACATCTGCATCCGAGTCAGAGCTGTCTTCTTGAGAGATGTCCCACTGATGGCCGTGACGGCAGCGGAACCGGGAAAACGTGATCTCGACGTTGCCGCCGGTTATTTGCACGGCTTTTCCGTTGAGGATCGCATCCGAAACCTTATACCGTGCCGAGGCCAATATGCGCTGAAAGGTCGGCCTGGATACATTCATCCGGCGGGAAGCCGGTTCCTGTTCCATTCCTTCAAGGTCTTTCAGGCGCAGGGCTTCCGCCTCTTCCATGGAAAGATCGATGGTCTCCAGCCTGTCCAGCGGAATTCCCGAGGGTTTGAAAAATTGCGCATTCGGCAGAAACCCGATTCTCCGGCACTTTTGCGGTCGCGACATACTAACCTCAAATAGTTATGAGCATATGCTCATAACTATGATAGCATGCCGGACCATGTCCGTCAACACAACATAGAATGCCGTATTACTTTGCTTCGGTTGTTATCCCGGCTGGTGTAGTGAAATGACCTCTTCCACCCATTTCAGGGCGGCGATCATGGTGGGGAAGCCGGCCGTGGTAAGCGCCAGGACAACGGCATGGCGGATTTCCTGCGGGGTAATGCCTTCGTCCAGGGCGCGACGGGCGTGAGACCGCACCCCGCCTTCTGAATTGGACCCCACGGCAATACCGAGCTTGACAAGCCGCCGTACCCTGTTGTCCAGCGGCCCCCACTCATGGCATTTCAACGCCAGTTCATCGTAGGCGCGGCTGACATCCGGGAATTCATCCCTGAAGCCGGTGAAAATATCCGGCAGGTAGTGCTTCTCGTCCTGTTCCAGCATATGGTTATCCCGGATGGCGTTCGCCAACGTACTTTCCCTGATGTTCGCACTCACAGGATTTTCCCATGGCGCAGGACTCACAGCAGTAGGCGACACCCTCTTTCATGTAAGGGTCTTGTTCGATTTCTCGGCCGCAATTCGGGCAAACATCCTTACTGATGGTCATGGCATTTCCTCTCAGCAGTTCATTTACGACTATTGTGGGTCATGCCGGAGACTCGTTGATATACGTGAGACTACGTAATGAGGCGCGGGCAAGCGAAACCACCGGGGAATCAACGTTGCGTTGAGTGGAACATGTAGGTGATGGCCTCGTACCGGCTCTTGATCTGGAGCTTGGAATAGATGTTATTTATATGGTTCTTGACCGTCTTTTCTTCGATGCCCAGGGCTTCGGCGATGTCCCGGTTCCCCGTACCGGTGGCGATTAGCCCCAGGATCTCTTTCTCACGGGCGGTCAAGGGTTCCATCTGTTCAAGTTCTCGTGTTTCAGAAACGTCCGAATTATGTGCTCGGATGTGATCGAGAAGTGATGGGGAAACTTCCGGTCTGAAGACGGTCCGGCCTCCGTGTACCTGGCGGACGGCCTCAGCGAGTTCTTCCGGAGTGAAACGGCTGTACACCAGATACCCCCGGGCGCCGGCCAGCAGGGCCTGGATGAGGACGGCCTGTTCTTCAACCACCGTCAGCATCACTACCCGGGCGTCCGGGGCCAACCGGGTAATTTCCGCCGTCGCTGTCACGCCGTCCGTGTCCGGCATCCGCACGTCCATCAGGACGATATCGGCCTTGTTGCGGCCGATCCATTCGATCGCTTCTCGTCCATTGGCGGCTTCCCCGACAACCAGGATGCCTTCCTGCGTTCCCAGGAAGCTGCGGAGCCCGCGCCTCGCCACGAAGTTGTCGTCCACGATGAGAACGGAAATCTTGTTCACAGGATGGCCGCTCCCGTCCCGAGCGGAATTTCCAGTCGTACCGTCGCGCTGGACCCGTTGCTGTCGATGTCCAGCCTGCCTCCAAGGAGCCCGGCCCTTTCCTTCATGCCGGCAATGCCGAGATGACCGCTGGAAACCAGTTCTTCGGTCTTCGGAAAATCCGCGGTCAATCCCTTGCCGTTATCGGTGATTTTAAGTTTAAGGCGCTTGTCCTGGATGGTGATAGATACATCAACGGCGGTGGCGCCGGCATGACGGCGGACGTTCTCCAGCGCCTCCGCAATTATGTTCTTCAACTGGCGGGCGGTTTCCGAGGGCATGGCGGGATCGATGCCCAGCACGGTGAACGTATGCTGAATGCCGGTAGAAGCGCTCCAGTCATCGAGTTGTTGCTGCAATGTCTTTTGCAGTCCCTCGGAAGAGTCTTCGTTCCGAAGGTCCAGGATGACCTCCCGGATCTCACGGCTGGTCCTGGCGCAGACGTCTTCGATGTACCGGGCGGTCTCGCGGAGTTCCTTGCTTGAGATGTTGTCTCTGGTCCCCAACGCCCTGGCCTCGAGAGACAGCCCCTGCAGGGTTTTCAGTACCGTATCATGCAGTTCTCGGGCGATGCGCTGGCGTTCCGTGAGGAGGGCATTGGCCTTCAGGTAGCGCTCGCTCTGCCGGCGTCGGCGTTGGCCTTCGTGAACGATGGTCCCCACGGCCACCGCGACGATAGTCATGAGCGTGCACCAGAAAACGTAGCCGGAAACGCTGAACCGCACGCCAAAGGCGGCATCTCGGTAAAGAAATGTCCCGTACAGGCCGGCGATGAACAGCAACCCCATCCCTATACTGCCGGCCAGACCCTGACGTATGGCTGCTTCGATGACGATATAGACGTATCCGGCATATGCCGCGGTGTAGAAGTCACGGGCAAAAACCAGGATCAGTCCCCAGGCAAAGAGGGTATCCAACGCCAGGGAATAGATGCCCAGGACATTCTGCGAACGGGGTTTTTTGATGTAGATGTTAAGGACGGTCGCCGTTGCATTGAAAAGGGCCAGTCCTCCGGCAAGGTAGAACATGACGGGGGTATCCACCGGATGGTGGAGCCAGGCCAGGATGAAGATGAGCGGTACCCAGAGCCACCTGACGCCGATGAAGATCCATTCCAGGCGTTTGACCTCGCCCTGGTAGCCGGCCTCGTAGGAACGGGCCGGAAGAATGAGGTATCTGCTGAGTTCTTTGATGTTCATGATGTCCGGTTGATTATACCATAGCCATTATTCAACGGACCGGGGCGGGCATGCATGGGCCGTTAGGCCCTGTTTCCACTAACGGCAGGGAACTATAGTGGGCTTGAAAAGGAGGATGTATGAAAGCTGAAAACCTGGCTTACGCGCTCTGGGGTAATAATGTGGTCATCGGTTCTCATATCCGGCGCCAACTGGTGTTCCTGGCTGACATAGTCCCCCTGGAAATGCTGGGCAGGCGGATGGACGACCTCGGCTGCGGGGACGGCAAGGTAACGCTGCTGCTGGAACAAATATTCAACCCGGCGCGCCTCCGCGGCTACGATGTCAATCATGGCCTTGTCAGGCGTGCAGCCAAAAGAGGCATATGCGCGGAAGTCATGGACCTGGAAAGGCGCGTCCCCCGCGGAGAACTGGCTGTGCTCTGGGGCGTCCTGCATCACCTGAAAGACTTCGAGAGATGTCTGAAGCGGGTGATCGCCAACTATCCTCTTGTCTTTATCCGGGAACCGGTCAGGACCGGCTGGAACCCACTGGAACTCGGGAAACCGCTCCCGGAAAATGACCTGGTCCTCCTGCTGGAACGCTGCCTTCACGGCGGCATGATATATCGCTGTGAGAACAACATCATGGTCTTTTTTGCCGACCCGGCGTATCTCGAGTTAGAAACAGGCAAAAAAGCAGAAGCTGTACAAGCCGGAATAGAGTGATCCACCCTTACCTTACACGCCGGCTGTTTTGAATGATTCCTCTAAGATATCGAGTCCATGTTGCAGTTCTTCCTCGCTGATGACCAGGGGGAACATCAGGCGGAATACATTATGCAGGGCGCCGCAGGTCATGATAAGCAGCCCCCGTCGGCAGCACTCTTGCTGGATTCTCCTGGTTTCTTCGGCGGCGGGCTCCTTGGTACCGCGGTCTTTGACCAGTTCCACTCCGATCATGCAGCCGAGTCCCCGGATCTCGCCAATAATCGGATGTTCCTGTTTCATACTGTTGAGGCGGTCCATGGCGAGATTACCAAGGCGGTTTGCCTGCGGCAGCAGGTCTTGGATGACGTCTATCGTTCTCAATGCCGCAACACAGGAAAGAGGGTTGCCGCCGAATGTCCCGCCGATGCCTCCCGCGTCCACGGAGTCCATGATGTCCTTGCGCCCGATAACGGCGGATATGACCAGCCCGCCGCCCAGTCCTTTGGCGGTGAGCAGGATATCCGGGACGACATCATAATGCTCGATCCCCCACATTTTGCCGGTGCGCCCCATGCCGGACTGCACCTCGTCCGCGATCAACAGGATCTTGTAAGTGTCGCAGATTCTCCGTAGCCCCTGGATAAACCTGCGGGGCGGCGCCACAAACCCGCCCTCTCCCAGGACAGGTTCGACGATGATAGCGGCGGTCTCTTCCGCCGGTGTATGCGTTCTGAAACTGTCTTCAATCTTCTGGACGCAATAGTCCGCATATTGATCGGCATCGACGCCAAAGGGCGCCCGGTAGCTGTAGGCATACGGGAACCGCTGGATGCTGGGATCGAACGGTCCGAACCCGTACTTGTAGTTCCTCACCTGGCTGGTGAGTCCCATCGCCATCGCGGTCCGGCCGTGGAAAGCGCCCTCGAAGGCGATGACGCCTCGTTTACCCGTAAACCGGCGGGCAATCTTGACCGCGTTCTCAACCGCTTCGGCGCCGCTGTTGGCCAGCAGTACCTGTTTGTCAAAATCGCCCGGAGTGATCCGGGCCAGCTTTTCAGCCAGTTTCACATATGAATCGTACATCAGCACGTGGAAACAGGTGTGCAGGTATTTGTCCGCCTGTTCCTTGATTGACGCTACCACGGCTTCATGACAGTGACCGACACTCAGCGTGGAAATACCGGCGGCGAAGTCGATATACTCGTTACCGTCGACGTCCGTCACCAGCGCACCCCTGGCGCTTTCAATAAAGACCGGAGCTATCTGGAAGACGCCTTTCGGTACGTACCGGTTCCGTTTCTTCAGCAATTCATCAGAGTGAGGTCCGGGTATAGTCCTCATCTCGCCGGGTCTCTTACCGTTATTCATTTTGTCGTGTCCTTCTTCGCAAAAAATTCAGTTGCCAAAAAGCCGGCGACCGGCCTGTTTATCGTTGAAAAGTGATCTGTCCCCCCATAATGGTCATTTCAACGGCGATGTCGCGGATGCTATCACGAGGCGCCGTATAAGGATCGTCGGACAGGACGACGAAGTCAGCAAGCTTGCCGGTTTCAATGCTTCCCTTCAAGTCTTCCTCAAATCCTATTTTGGCGTTGTTAATAGTAAATATCTCGATAGCTTCATGGATATCGATCCTCTGTTCTTCGATAGGGTGGTTCACCAGGGCATGAATACCTAACAACGGATTGATTCTTGTGACCGGGGAATCCGAGCCGCCCGCCACAAGCGCTCCTTCATCAAGGATGGAACGGTACGGATGGAACCTCTTGATCCGTTCTTCTCCAAAGAGAACCCTGTAATCAGCCAGGTTTTCACACACCGTCAGGAAGGATGGCTGCATAGCCAGGGTGACTCCCATTCTGGTTGCTCGTTTGATCTGCTTCATGGTAACCAGTTCAAAATGCTCTATCCGATGACGATGGTCCTCACGGGGATACTCATCCAGCACTTTCTCGTATGCCCACAGTACCTGGTCTACAGATCTGTCAGACTCAGCATGAATAGAGATCTGGGCGCCCGCTCTATGCGCCTTTTCAACAAATTGATAAATGTCATCATCCCTGTGATAGAGCATGCCTGATGTCCCGGGATTATCGGCGTATGGTTCAAACAAAGCGGCGGTGTGAGCATCAACGGACCCGTCAGTCAGGTTGCAGATGCAGACATAATCACCGAGCCACGTACTGTTCATAACTTGGTCCAGAGTTGCGCCGCCAAATCCCGGATATACCATCGGGCGGATCCGTACCGGTATATTGCCCGTATTCTTCATGATGAATTCAGCGTTTTCCAAACCTTCTTTGGCGAAAAGGGTGGTAATGCCGGCCGAAGCTGCCTCTCTGGTAACCAGCAACAACGCTTCCATGGCCTTTACTTCGTCCGGGAAATTATCTCCGTCGCTTAGCGGTCGGGCGGAAGCCGGGTCATGGATCAACCCGGTTAGTTTCCCATCGGCGTCTACCTCTACCCCTTCCCTGGCAACATCGAAACCGAGCATTTCAAGAGCCAGGCTGTTAACCATCGAGAAATGTCCATCGTAATGCTGTATCCATATAGGATGCCGGTCGGAAACACTGTCCAGTTCCTGTCGAGTAGGGAATCGCTGCTCGGCCACGTGCAGCCGGTTGAATTCAGGACAAAAAATCAATTTGCGTTCCGGTGTTACGGCAACTTTCCGTTGTATCTGCTCTAATGCCTCGATTACCGTTGTTAT
>CAZQQL010000012.1:0-40642 GCA_964595455.1 uncultured Dehalococcoidaceae bacterium | reverse complement strand
TGGTCTCCATGCCGCCGGTCTGTTCCCCGATGCTCAAGGAACGGCAGGCCATTTGAGAAAAAATCGTGGGGTGTCGGCCCATCGCAACCGATAACTGAGTACCACCGCGGATATCCCGGATAACATCGCTGACTACTTTTTTGAGAGTCCGGTTGGTCATCTGCTCCCTGAGAAGCTCCATGGAGGTAACGATATTCACCCCGGATTCGAGCAACAGAGCGAGTTGGCGGAACAGCATGATGACATCATTCGGTTTGACCGGGAACATCTGCTGTGTGAACTTACCGAGGCTGAAGAACGGCACAAAGGGCTTGAGATTAATGAGACGGTATCCTGCATAGCTCATCATTTCAGCGATGCTGTCTTCAGTGGTGGCACTTATTTTGCCTTTGACTATTTCCCCTGCTTCACTGCAGGCTATATATTGATACTGCATATATCGGTTTTACAATGAGTATGCGTTGCGCAACACTTCGGTCGGAGTGGTAGTATTATTCTTGACCTTTTTCATCCCGTCTTTAAGGAGGGTTATCATCCCTTCCTCGATGGCTTTGTCTCTCAGTTCGTTGGCAGTGGCACCCTTCAGCAGCATGGTCTTCAGGGTATCGGTAGTGGAAAGAAGCTCGAAGATACCGGTCCGGCCGCGGTATCCCGAATTTGCACACGCCTTGCAGCCGGCGCCGTAGAGGAACTCCTTTCGTTCCTCTCCAATCTGTTGCGCGTAAACCAGGGTCTCTTCCGGAGATGCATCGATGAGACGGGCGCAGTTAGGGCAGATACGCCGGGCCATCCGCTGGGCGATGACGCCGATGAGAGCGGAAGCCACGAGGAACGGCTCGACGCCGAGGTCCACCAGTCTGAGGACCACACCAACGGTATCGTTGGCATGGATGGACGAAAGGACAAGGTGGCCGGTCAGTGCAGACTGAATAGCTATATTCGCTGTTTCCGCGTCGCGGATCTCACCGATGAGGATAACGTCCGGGTCCAACCTGAGGATGGAACGGAGACCGCTCGCGAACGTGAGGCCGGCCCTCGGGTTGACCTGTATCTGATTGATGTTAGAAAAACGGTATTCCACAGGGTCCTCGACGGTGATGATATTCCTTTCGGACTGGTCGAGAGAATTCAGCGCTGCGTATAGTGTGGTCGTCTTGCCGGCCCCGGTCGGGCCGCTGACGAGAATAATGCCGTAGGGAACTTTCAGCATCTGTTCGAGCTGGGTGAGGCTTTCCGGCAAGAACCCCAGGTCTGAGAGATGGAGCGTAGCTCGGGATTTATCGAGCAGCCTGAGCACGGCCATTTCCCCATAGACCGTCGAAATAATACCGACGCGGATATCCACCGTTCGGCCCTTGGTCTTCATGGAAAACTGGCCGTCCTGCGGGCGGTGGTGATCCGCAATATTCAAACTGGAAAGAATCTTTATCCTGGAAATCAGTGGAGTAAGGGTGCTCAGCGGCAAGGAAAACATGTCATGCAGGGTACCATCGATACGGAACCTTACCCGTATCTTTTCTTCACCCGGGTGCAGGTGGATGTCCGAGGCGCGAGCCTTGACGGCTTCATCAATGATTAGGGAAAGGGCCTGGGCGACCGGGGCGTCGTTGGCGCTCTCGGCGAACAAAGCTCCGGCTTTCTGGGAATTCTCCGCCGGAGATATGCTGGAAATCTGGCGTTCTATTTCATCGTACGACTTGTAATTAAAGTCGATGGCTTCCAGGATGGCTTCCCTGGGCGCGCTTTCCGCCTCGATGCGCATCTGGCTCCAACTTGCCAGCGCTTCGAGGGCCATGATATCAGAAGGGTTGGCCATCGCCACCCGGAGTACGTTGCCGTCGATAGCGAGCGGTATAGCCAGGTATTTCCTGGCCATAGACTCCGGAATTGTTTGCAAAGCATCACTCTGCGGGGGCATTTTTTCCAGAATCCCGGGAGCGTAACTGGAAGCATCGGGCATGGGCGCATTACCTCAGTGGAAGCGTTATATCGCTATCACGGCCAATCTAATTTCATTGTGGGATACGTTCGTACGGTTTACAATAGCGAATTCGTCATGGGAGAGACGTGCCTGCCGGCGTCCGCCGAGCACTATCAGGCCCGGCCTGCAGAGTCGAGCTTTTCCGATTGACAATATTATGTTAAAATGCCTATCATACTTCGGGGCATGACGTCCAGAACAACCAACGGCGGTCCAAAGGAGATGCTATGGTAGAGCAAGTCGAAAGCTTTCTGCACTATCTGGCAGTTGAAAAAGGCTACTCGGAACATACAATCGCTGCATACCGTAATGATCTCATGGCTCTTACGGATTATGCCAAGGGGAACGGGTCACTCTCCGGGTGGGAAAACTTCACCCGTCAAACCATGCTTGGGTATCTGCTGGACCTGAAAGAAAGAGGTTATGTAGCGACGACCGTGGCCAGAAAAATGGCCGCCGCCCGTTCATTCTTCGGATTCCTGGTCAATGAGGGCATTGTAAAGAAAGACCCCACCGAAAACCTGAGTTCGCCGTCTGTCGGAAAAGCCCTCCCGAAGCCGATCCCCATCAGCCAGGTCCGCCAGCTTCTTGAGCAGCCATCCAAGCTCTCGACATCCGAAGCCAAGCGGGACCGCGCCATGCTGGAACTACTGTACGCCAGTGGTATGCGCATCAGCGAACTGGTCGCCCTCAACATGGGTGACGTCAATCTAGACGGAGAGTTTTTTGTGCGGTGCTTCGGCAAGGGACGCAAGGAGAGGATCATTCCCCTCTACGAGCAGATAGCCCGCGCCATAAAGCAGTATATCGATGAAGAACGTCCCAAGTTGTCCAGGGGACGCAAAGAAGACGCGTTGTTCCTTAACGCCCGCGGTGAGAGACTTACCCGCCAGGGGTTCTGGCAGAAACTGAAGGAGTATGCCAAAGCTGCCGGACTGAGTTCACAAATAAGCCCGCACACTCTGCGTCACAGCTTCGCTACTCACATGCTGAGCGGCGGTGCGGACCTGAGATCGGTCCAGGAACTGCTCGGTCACGCCAACATTTCCACTACCCAGGTTTATACCCACCTGACCACGGAGCGCGCCAGGAGAGACTATGACAGGGCGCACCCTCGGGCCAGGGACTAATACAAGGAGGCATTCGGATGCCAGCTACTACCGGAAAAAAGAACAAGCATCCTCAAAATAGCAAGAAAGCCAGGACGATCCAGCGCCAGAGAGAAGGCATTACCAGGAACCCTATTGCAGAACCGAAATCACCGGAACTTCAAAAGGCTGCTTCAGTACCGGTCACCGGCGCTCCCGTGCAGTCAGATGCGCCTGCCAAACCCGCTCCACAACGAATCGATACCATGGAGTATCCGTATCTGCCGGCAGACCTGAAGAAAATCGGTATCCTGGCAGCAATCATCCTGGTTGTGCTGATCGTGCTGTCCATCGTCATCGGGTAGCTCCTGCCGGACCGTCCCATGAACCATGAGGAACGCCGGGCCGAACTCATTCGTTCTCTTAGTTGGAATATCAGGGACCAGCGCGTATTGAATGCGATGGCCCGCATTCCCCGTGAGTTGTTCGTGCCTGAACCGTTGCGGAGCATGGCCTATGAAGACCGGCCGTTGCCAATCGGTGAAGGACAGACGATTTCCCAGCCATACATCGTGGCGTTCATGACTCAGGAACTGCAGCTTAACTCAACAGATAAGGTACTTGAACTCGGCACCGGGAGCGGATATCAGTCCGCCATCCTCGCCGAGCTTGCCGGGAAAGTCATAACCGTCGAACGGGTTTCCTCCCTTTCCGAGAAAGCCAGGCAGGTCCTGGACACTCTCGGTTACAGGAACATTGAGTACCGTACTGCCGGGGAAACACTCGGCTGGACTGAGGAAGCTCCATACGACGCCATCCTGGTTACCGCCGGAGCGCCGCGCGTTCCGGATGACCTGGTGGCCCAACTTGCAGAGGGTGGGAGGATGATCATACCGGTTGGGTCCCGCTACGACCAGGAACTGTACCGAGTGATCAAGGAAGACAACGAGATCCGGCTTATGGACCTCGGCGGGTGCCGGTTCGTACCGCTTATCGGCAAGGGCGCCTGGGAAGCCTAATCACCGGTGGCAACGCCCGGTCAACTCCTTACTTACAGCTAAACTCGCTTTAGCAGCCTTTCTATGCGATAATAGCGTGAAACGTCTTTTTTCAGGAGGTTGACGCGTGGAACTTTTCGAGACCATCAAGACCCGGAGGAGCATCCGGAACTATACCGATGCAGCGGTCGATGATAGCAAGATAAACGCCATGCTCGAAGCGGGCCAATGGGCGCCGTCCTGGGCCAATACGCAATGCTGGAAGTTCGTTGTTGTAAGGGACCCGGCCATCAAGTCAAAACTGGCGGATACCCTGATGAAAATTGAACTGCCGGACCGGGTCGTCGAGAACCCCGGCGTCAAGTCCATCAACACGGTTCCCGCTCTAATTGTCATGTGTGCCGAGACCGGTGTTTCCGGGGGTAAACCCGGCGGCGGCGGCGAATTCAAATATGTTACCGATAAAGGCGACTGGTTCATGTTCGACGCCGCCCTGGCGATACAGAACATGTGCCTGGCTGCTCACGCCCAGGGACTCGGCACCGTTATCATAGGCGCTTTCGATGCCGAAGCCGCGGAAAAGGTACTCGACACTCCAAAAGGTACCCGTGTCATCTGCCTTTTGCCGGTTGGTGTGGCCGCCCGTGAAGGGAAAGCGCCGCCGCGCAAACCACTTTCCGAACTTGTCATCAATAACAAGTGGTAAGACTGATACAGCAAGCCTCTTATTCTCAGTCTCGCCTTTTGTCATGCAGGACTTTCCATAAGCTTGCCGACGAAATCAGACTGTGAGTATAATGATAACGTAATTCTGTTTGCAGGTGATTCGATGACGAAATACGGACTGGACAAGATTCATAACACCGTTCTGTTATCTCATGGAGGAGCGGGCAAGACGTCTCTGGCGGAAGCTATTGCGTTCAATACCGGCGTGGCAAACCGTCTCGGCAAGGTCGACGATGGTTCGACTATGTCCGACCATGAACCGGAGGAGATCAAGCGGAAAATCAGTATCAGTCTGTCGGTCATACCGTGCGAATGGAGGGGACAGAAGTTCAATATCATGGACGCCCCGGGCTATACCGATTTCGTCGGCGAAGTCAAAGCCGGCATGAGGGTCTGTGAAGGCGCCGTTATCCTGGTGGACGCTACCGCCGGCGTCGAAGTCGGTACGGAACAGTACTGGGACTACTGCCAGAGGGCATCCCTCCCCCGCCTGGTCCTCGTGAACAAGATGGACCGGGAAAACGCTGATTTTAAGAAGGTCGTGGATGACATCCGTGCCAGATTCGGGACTAAATGCGTCCCGCTACAAGCGGCCATCGGCGCCCACACATCCTTCCAGGGCGTTGTGGATCTGCTGTCCATGAAGGCATATACCGGCGCTGGTAAAGACGCCAAGGAAGGTGAAATCCCGGACAACATTAAAGCCCAGGCACAGGCCTTCCGCGATATGCTCATCGAGTCGGTCGCCGAAGTTGATGATACACTAATTGAGAAATATCTCGGTGGAGAAGAGATTACCTCCGAGGAACTGACCACAACTCTGAACAAAGCCGTAAAGAACGGGAGTGTCGTGCCGATACTGGCCGGTTCCGGGCTGGCGAACATCGGCGTCGGACGCCTGTTGGATGCGATCATGGAATACCTGCCGACGCCGAAGGAGAGCAAAGTCGCTCTGGAAAGTGGAGAAGCCGATCCGGACGAAAATGGCCCGCTCGCAGCCCTGGTCTTCAAGACAACCGCCGATCCATATGTAGGCAAGCTGACCTATTTCAGGGTCTATAATGGGACCTTTACCGGCAATTCCCAGGTTTTCAATACGAACCAGAACGCCAGTGAGAGAATCGGCCAAATCTACCTGATGAAGGGCAAGACCCAAGAGCCGGTCAATGAGATCGGTGCCGGGGACATCGGGGCAGTCGCTAAATTGAGCGTTACCGAGACCGGCGATACTCTCTGCGCACCGGAAAAGCATGTCAAGATCACTCCCATCGTTTTCCCGGCGACTACATTCAGAGAAGCTGTCTATCCCAAGACGAAGACGGACATCGACAAGATGGGTGCGGCGCTGGCACGCCTCGCCGAAGAAGACCCCACGCTGACGGTCCACCGTGAACTCGGCACCGCCGAGACGATACTCTCCGGCATGGGCGATACCCACTTGGCCGTCGCTGCGGAGAAGATATCACGCAAGTTCGGCGTCAATGTCGAGCTCGCTATTCCCAAGGTGCCTTACCGCGAGACCATAACGGTACCTTCCAAGGCCGAATACAAGCACAAGAAACAGTCCGGCGGGCACGGTCAATATGGCCATGTCCTCCTGGAACTCGAACCTCTGCCGGAACGAGGCGAGAACGAGTTCACCGAGCGGGTTGTCGGCGGCTCAGTGCCCAGGAACTACATTCCCGCTGTTGAAAAAGGTGTGACTGAATCCTACAACGAGGGAGGCCTGGCCGGTTTCCCGGTCGTGGGCATCAGAACGACACTGTACGATGGCAGCTTCCATCCGGTCGATTCTTCGGAAATCTGTTTCAAAATCGCCGGCTCCCAGGCTTTCAAGAAGGGCATCCAGGACGGACGTCCGATCCTGCTGGAACCTATCGTGAACCTGAAAGTGACCGTGCCTAACGACCTCACCGGGGACATCATCGGCGATCTCAATACGAAACGCGCCCGGGTGCTTGGTATGAACCCCGAAGGCAATATCAATACGATTGAAGCTCAGGCCCCGCTGGCTGAAGTCCAGCGGTATGCTATCGACCTCAAATCGATGACGCAGGGACGCGCTACCTACACGATGGAATTCGACCACTACGAGGAAGTGCCCGCCCAGGTAGCTCAGAAAGTCATTGCCCAGGCCCAGGCCGAAAAAGAGTAAGGCTACTAACATACGCCAACAAGAAAGCGCCCCGGGAAACCGGGGCGCTTCTTTTTTAGCTGAAATCGAGAAGGTTTAAGATTCAAGCAGTTCCTTCACCTTAGCAGTGAAAGCCGGCAGGATCTTTTTCCAATCACCGACCGCCCCGTAGCGGGCATGGCGGAAGATGTTGGCTTCCTTGTCTTTGTTGATGGCTATGATGTTGCGGGAACCGGAGCAGCCGCTCATATGCTGGCTAGAGCCGGACACGGCCACGGCGATATAGAGGCCCGGCGCGATTATCTTGCCGGTCAGGCCGACCTGAAGGGTATCCGGCACCCAGTTGTTATCGCATGGCGGTCGGCTGGCGCCGAGAGCGCCTTTCAGTACCTTGGCTAGTTCAGCCAGTTGCTGGAACCCTTCCTGGGACCCGATGCCGCGGCCGCCGACCACAACGCAATCCGCGTCTTCCAGCTTGACTCCTTCGCTCTTTTCAACGACACGTTCAAGGGTCTTCGTGCGGATGGCGGCCGTGTCGAGTGTCACCGAAACAGAGACAATTTCCCCGGTTCGGGAGACGTCCGGTTCCAGCGCGGCCATGGCCTTGGTCCGGATGGTCACGATCTGCGGGTCTGATGAAGATTCATAGACACCCATGGCGTTACCACCATAGACAGGCTTGGTGGCTGATATCCGACCATCTTTCAGGGAGAGCGCGACACAGTCCATCGTCACGGCGGTGTTCAGTTTGAACGCCAGGCGTGGTGCCAGGTCGCGGCCGATATCGTCCTGACCAAGGATGATGACGGCGGGACCGGCTTTTTCAACGCCCTGCATGAGGGCTTGGAGATAAGCGTCCGGTTCATAGACAGCCAACTGCGGTTCATCGATAACGTAGACGGTATCCGTTCCGGCGGCCACAGTCTGTTCGGCGATGTCCCCGAGATTATTCCCGAGGCATAAAGCGCAAACCTTCCATCCGGCTGCATCTGCCAGACGGCGCGCTTCGCCGAGGCCTTCAGCGGATATGGCGGCCAGATTTCCGTTATTGTTTTCGCAAAAGACGGCTATTCCGCTTTTATAAGACATAATTCAGTCCTTTTACGGCTCTTTAGCGAGCGGGTTTCTTTGAGCGCCCCACCCTTTACTCCGTTACAATATTTTAGCTTCTCGCAGTTTAACTGCGAGGGTTACGCCGATTTCTTCCGGGGTCTCTGCCTCCACCAGTTCGCAGGCGCCCTCGAAGACCGGCTCGAAGAGCTTTTCAAGCTTGACACGGCTACCTGCAACGCCGATGGCGGACGGTTCCAGGCCGAGGTCTGCCGGCGTCCAGGTAACGGGTTGCTTTTTCTTGGCGCCCATGATGCCTTTGATGGTGGGATACCGGGCTTCCCCGATTTCATTACTGACGGTCACCACAGCGGGCAGTCCCGTCTCGACGACGTCATAGCCGTCGGATGTGGCCTTCTCTATCCGGGCAATCGAACCATTAATCTCGATTTTCCGGGCGATGGTAACGCACGGCATGTCGAGGAGGGCGGCGATGGCCGGGCCGGTCTGTCCGGCGTTGGTATCCGATGCTTCACGGCCACAGAGGACAAGATCGACATTTCCTATCTTCCTGATGGCTGCGGTCAGGGCTATGGCGGTAGCGTGGCTGTCCCCACCGGAGAAAGCAGGGTCTTCCAGCAGGATGAGTTCATCGGCACCCATCGCGATGGGTTTCTTGACCACGTCCCTCTGGAGGGTCTGGCCGAGGCAGAGGATGGTAACGGAGGCGGCTCCGGCGTCCTTGATCTTCAGGGCTGCTTCCACGGCATACTCTGCGAAGGGGTCGATGACGGGATTGGCGCCGCGCATCTGGGCGGTCTTTGCAATGGGGTCGATGGTGAAGCTGCTGGGTGGAGCTTCCGGGTCGATGACTTGCTTGACGCAAACAACGATGTTCATAAGCAATCTCTTTTCAAATACGATAGTGTACGGGTATACTAAATTTTACTCTAGCACTTACCGGAAAATCATGTCAAACGCATCGCGATGAGACGTTCGATACCGGCAAGATCTTTAAGAACACTGACTGACGCTGATGGTAAAGCAGTATGGAGCACGGCTGTAATCTGTTCCGCTTGCCCGAGACCGATCTCCATGAGCAAGCCACCGTCGGGTTTTATCCGGCCGGGGATCTGCCGGCAGAAATGCAGCAGAACATCCAAGCCTTCCCGCCCTCCGTTGAGCGCGGTTTGCGGCTCGTACGAGAGCGGTCCGAAGGGAGGCAACTCCCCTGCTGAAACATAGGGCAGGTTGGCGCAAAGCAAGTCTACCGTGCCCGGTAGGGCTTCGAGGAGGTCGCCTTGGCGGAAAGTAATCCTGGTATCGACGACATGCCGGCGGCTGTTCTCCCGGGCAATTTCCAGCGCTCCTGCAGAAATGTCGGTTGCTATTATGTCAACATACAGGAGGTTGACCGCCAGACTCACTGCGATTGCGCCGCTACCCGTCCCGATGTCCGCGACCGTGCTGTAATGGAATTGGTGGCACCATTTAATTGCCGTTTCCACGAGGAGTTCAGTCTCCGGCCGGGGGATAAGAACGCGGTAGTCGACGAGGAAATCCAGTCCGAAAAAATCCCGGTGGCCGGAAATATAGGCAGACGGCTCGCCGTGGAGACGCCGTTCGATAGCCTTTTGATACGCGACGTATTCCTCCGGACTGGGCGGTTTTTCCAGAGTAGCATAGAGAGCAGCGCGATCGAGATGAAGGACATGGCGAAGCAGGACTTCGGCCTCGAGGCGAGCGTCGTCTATTCTACCTCGTTCGAGTTTGTCTCCGGCTTCTCTCAAGACAAGGCCGAGGTTCACACAGCCTGTCCTTCGAGTTGCCGGGAGCGGCCATCAGCAATGAGAGCGTCGATGAGCTCGTCGATGTCCCCGTCCATGAACCTCGGCAGGTTATGGACGTTCATATTGATGCGGTGGTCGGATATCCGGTCCTGGGGATAATTGTATGTCCTGATCTTCTCCGAACGCTCCCCGGTACCGACCTGGGAACGTCGCGTTGACGTGATCTCTTCTTCCTGTTTGCGCCGCTCGATGTCCAGCAGCCGGGTCCGCAGTACGGCCATGGCCTTGATCTTGTTCTGGAGCTGGGAACGTTCGTCCTGGCATACCACGACGATACCGGTGGGAATGTGCGTCATGCGGATGGCCGTGGCGACCTTGTTAACGTTCTGGCCGCCGGCGCCGCCGGAGTGGAAAACATCTGTCTTGATATCTTCCGGGTTGACGTCTATATCGATTTCCTCGGCTTTGGGAAGTACGGCCACGGTAGCCGTCGAGGTATGGATGCGCCCGGATGCTTCGGTGACCGGCACGCGCTGCACGCGATGGACGCCGCTCTCGTATTTCAGGCGGCTGTAAGCGCCTTTGCCGCGCACTTCAAAGACTATTTCCTTAATGCCGCCCCGGCCGCTCTCACTGAGGCTCAACACTTCGGTCTTCCAGCGTCGCTCCTGGGCATATCTGATATACATGCGGTACAGGTCCGAGGCAAAGATGGCCGCCTCATCGCCGCCGGTGCCGGCCCGTATCTCCATGATGATGTCTTTTTCGTCGTTCGGGTCCTTGGGAACGAGAGCATCCTGGATTTTATCGATAAGGAACTCGAGGTTGTTTTCCAGCGTTTCGATCTCCTGGACGGCCATAGACCGCATTTCCTCGTCGGTCTCTCCATCCAGCATGGTACGGGTCTGTTCTAGCGAGTTTTGTACATCGCGGTATTGCCGGTAAAGCTTGACTAACTCTTCCAACTCGGAACGTTCCTGGGCCAGTTCCTGGAGCTGTGTGATATCGGTTGCCACTTCCGGCTGTGCCATTTTTTCATCGATCTCGCGGTACCGCCGATCAAGTTTATCAAGTTGTTCAAACATTTGTTTCCACTCCAGAAAAATTATAGCATAGGCGGAGCGAGCCCATAAAGCTGACTTATATTGACATTTAGCTTGAAAATGCAATATAATGTAGTGATTGTTTCCGTTTGCGTACGGATAAAGCGATATTGATACGCAAAGTGGATTATGCATAGTTAGTTATCGGTCTTTGCGTAATACAGTAGTGACATATCCCCCTTAATTCGTTTCAGGAGGACTCAAACAAATGACCATCGTCGAGATGCTGACGCGTAATGCCCGGCTTCTTCCGGATGCGATAGCCCTTATCGAGGTCTCACCAAGCAAGAATACCCGCCGGGAACTGACCTGGAAAGAATTCGACGAACAGGCGACCCATTTCGCTAATGCCCTCATCGAAAGGGGGGTCAAGAAGGCTGATGTCGTCGTTCACATGATGGTCAATTCCATCGACTGGCTGGTAGCCTATTTCGGCATTCTGCGGGCGGGAGCCATGGCCGCGCCGCTTAATTTCAGGTTCATCGCCCGCCAGATTAAGTACTGTATGGATATCGCAGAACCGGTCGCAATTGTCCTTGATGAATCCTTCAAGGACAGGGTACTGGAAATACTCCCAGATCTTGGCACGGTCAAATCCTTCATATTCCGCGGCAACAACCCGCCGGAAGGAATGGAAGATTTCCGACAGGTAGTGGACAACGCCTCTTCCGAACCTCCCTGCATAGAGATCTCTGGTGATGATGAAGCCGGCCTCTACTTCACATCCGGCACCACCGGCGACCCCAAAGCGACGTGCCTGTGCCATCGCAGCCTGGAACACGTGGCCGTGAACGAGAACTTCTCCCACCGCGAGACGAAAGACGACCGCTTCCTCCTGCTCCCTCCCCTTTACCATACCGGCGGCAAGATGCACTGGTTCGGCAGCTTCATCGCGGGGGCACGGGCGGTATTAACCCCCGGCGGAGAAAGGATCAATGCCAAGGTCATCCTGGATCTGTTCAGCCGGGAGAAAATCAGCCTGGCGATGATCCTTGTCCCCTGGATGCAGGACATCGTCGCCGCCCTCGAGGGCGGTCAGCTCAGGATATCCGATTATGACGTGAGTTCCGTGCGTCTCCTGCACTCCGGCGCGCAGCCGATACCACCCGTCCTCGTGAAGCGTTTCCTGAGTTACTTCCCGGGCGTCCAATTCGATGAGAACTACGGCATGACGGAATCAGCCGGCCCTTGCATGCACCTGGGTCTGGAAAACTTCAACAAACTCGGTTCCTTCGGCCGGCCGCGCCTTAATGTCGATGCCCGCGTCGTCGATGATGATGATATGGATGTCCCTGTCGGCTCGGTAGGCGAGATGATAATGCGCGGCAACCACATCATGAAATGCTATTACAAGAACCCGGAACTTACCGCCGTGACACTGAGAAACGGTTGGCTGCATACCGGTGACTTGGTCCGGCAGGACGAGGACGGTTTCATATATTATGTCGACCGGAAGAAAGACCTTATCATCAGCGGCGGTGAAAACATATACCCAGTGGACCTTGAATCGGTACTCATCGGGCACCCGGACGTAAAAGACGTCGCCGTTATCGGCATACCGGATGTGCGGTATGGTGAAGTGGTCGCCGCGGTCGTGCAGCCGGTCGAAGGCAGGGAGATGAACGAAGGCGCGATGCGGTCCTATTTCGAGCCGTTGCTCCCTAAATATGCATGGCCGAGGCTGGTGGTCTTCGATGACGTACCCCGCAACCCGACGGGAAAGATCGAAAAGCCCAAGCTGCGCCAGCGTTATTCGGACCTCAAGTGGGACGGAAACTAAAGGATAAACCCCTGCCTTATATTTGACAACCGGGAACGTTCATATTAAAGTGAAAAACGTCCGCGTCTTCCGGTGATGTGAAGGCGAGTAAGAACACTCGAGGAGAAGATCAGTATGGCTACCATAAAGGAATGCGCCGAGTTCGCCAACAAGAACAAGACCGGCTATCTGGCCACATGTGAGGGGGACCAACCACGCGTGCGCGCGCTGGGTATGTGGTATGCAGATGAGAGCGGCTTCTATTTTCAGGCCCAGTCCGTAAAAGCCATGATCAAGCAGCTTGAAAAGAACCCCAAGGTTGAGGTCAGCTTTACCGACGGTCAGAAAGTTCTCCGCGTCGCTGGAAAGATCAAGTTCATCACCGATAACGCCGTCCGGGCGCGCTGCATCGAGGAACGGCCGTTCGTTAAAAACTTCGGCATCACCACACCGGATAATCCTCTGTTGTCTGTCTTCCAGGTCTACACCGGAGAAGCCTACTTCTGGACTTTCGCGGACAGCATGAAAGAGGCCGACATTCCCCGTACCAAGTTTTAGGCGGGAAAAGCAGAACAATCATATGATTCGTCAGGCCGCTCCGGCATATTCCGGTCGCGGCCTGTTTATTTCAAGGAGGGGGCTTTATGACAAAAGGCAAATATGACAATCTTCTTTTTACCAACCCGATCGTTCCGGGCAAATTCTGTGACCGGCTGATTTTTTATTCCCGCAACCATGTGGGAGAAAAGGATTTTTCGGTCTTATGGAATTGTATCACGGAGCCGTACCTCATGGTTAACGACCCGCACAGCCATGACTTTGACCAATTCCTGCATTTCTACAGCGCCGACTCCCGGCATATCGCTGACTTCCAGGCTGAGATCGAAATATCGCTGGGTGAAGAAGGCGAAAAGCACATTATTACTGAGCCGACTGTTCTCCATGTACCCGCCGGCATGATTCACTGCCCGCTCAACTTCAAGATCGTGCGAAAGCCCGTCATTTTTATGAACGTCGCGTTGACACCTGAATATACTCGACCCGGTATCCATTCTTAGCAGCAGGCAGGTAACGGCGTTTGCGTAGCAGTACAGCCATTTTCCGTTATCAATCTGTCCGGTAACCTGAAAAACATGCCTGAACGTTGCGCATTCCGGCTGGACATAGCTCTCCCGTTTTGTCTATAATAGGCTGTGACCAGCGTCGCGCCGCACCAGGACTCAAAGAGCAGGGCTCGTGTACCCTGCTCTTTTCTTTTTTACCCTCCCATCAACCCGAGGGTGTATCGCGGGCTTTTGTGCCCGGTTGCCCCGGAAAAAATAATAAGTATCGAGCTGAACTTGTCAGCTGGAAATGAGGTGAAATGACGCTTCCTGCACTATTTTGGGTCGTGCCGGCAGCAGGGGTGATTACCGTCATCTTTGCGATCATGCTGGCAAGGAACGTTCTCAAGCGTTCCACTGGTACACCGAAAATGAAACAGATCGGTGATATCATCTTCCAGGGCGCCTGGGCGTTCATGAAACGCCAGTACCGGACAATTGCTATATATTCCGTTGGTATCGCTATCGTTATCGGTATCCTGGTAGGGGTTCTCGGCGGGACCGAGGTCGAAGGCATGAGCGCCGTCGAGATCGGTTGGAGGACCGGTGTGGCCTTCCTCGTCGGGGCTTTCTGCTCCGCCCTCGCTGGATTCATCGGCATGTATATCGCCGTCAAGTCCAACGTACGCTGTGCCGCAGCAGCGCAGCGCAGCTTGAAAGAAGCTGTTGACGTGGCGCTTCGTGGCGGCGCGGTTTCCGGTTTCCTCATCACCGCGCTCAGCCTTATCGGTGTAACGGTCATCTTCTTCGCCTACGGCGGCTACAGTAACCCTGATATTGCGCCCCACCTGATCGTCGGGTTCGGTTTCGGCGCCAGCTTTGTGGCCCTGTTCGCCCAGCTCGGCGGCGGTATCTATACCAAGGCTGCAGACGTCGGTGCAGACCTCGTGGGTAAAGTCGAAGCCGGTATTCCGGAAGACGACCCCCGCAACCCCGCCGTCATTGCCGACCTGGTCGGCGATAATGTCGGCGACTGCGCCGGCCGTGGCGCGGACCTCTTCGAATCCACCGCCGCGGAGAACATCGGTGCGATGATACTCGGTATCGCAGCTTACCTCGTCACCCAGGACATTGTCTGGGTCCTGTTCCCGCTCGTCGTCCGCGGCTTCGGTATGTTTGCCTCCATGATCGGTTTGCTCTTCGTCAAAGCCAAGGAAACCGGCGACGCCATGGCAGCCCTCAATCGCGGTTATTATGTCGCCATCGCGCTTTCCATCGTTGGCCTCGGTGTTTCGGTCTATTTCATGCTTGATAATTGGTGGCTCTTTGCCGCCGGCATGGTCGGCATCGTCGCCAGTGTCGTCATCATCTACGTTACCCAGTACTACACTGAATGGAAATACAAACCGGTCAAAGACATCGCTGAAGCATCCAAGACCGGTCCCGCCACCAACATCATCATGGGTATGTCGGTCGGTTTCTCGACCACATTCGCGACGGCAGTTATCATCGGAGCCGCCCTGTTGCTGGCTTTCTGGTTCGGTCAGCAGAATGAAACCCTCGTCGCCATCCTGAGTAGTCACCTCCCCCCGGATGCCGCCAAACACGCTGCCGGCGCTTTCGGGACCGCCGTAGCGACCATGGGCATGCTGATGACCTGCCCCTACGTCCTTTCCATGGACACCTTCGGCCCCATCACGGATAATGCCAACGGCATCAACGAGATGGCCGGCGCCGGTCCTGAAGTACGCAAGATCACCGACCGGCTCGACGCCGTCGGCAATACCACCAAAGCCCTGACCAAGGGCTACGCCATGGTCTCCGCCGGCCTCGCCGCCTTCCTTCTCTTCCAGGCTTACCTCGACCGCGTTTCCTACATCAAGTTCGGTGAAGTCGGTCTCTACGACGTGGTCAACATCGCCCGCATCGAAGTATTTGTCGGCGCGCTGCTGGCAGCCATGATCGTATTCCTCTTCAGCGCCTGGTCCATCCGGGCGGTCGGTAAGACTGCTTCCAAGATCATCGAGGAAGTAAGGCGCCAGTTCCGGGCTGATCCCGAGATCCTTAACCCTAAAGACCCCAGCAAACCACATATGCCGGATTACGGCAAGGCTGTTGACATCACCACCCGGGCCGGTCTGAAAGAAATGATCGCTCCCGGACTGCTCCCGGTGCTCGGCCCCATCGTCATCGGTGTATTTTTCCGGTTCATTCCGGGTGGATGGGACGCCGCCATGGTAGTGGCTTCCGTCCTGATGGTCGGTACCATCGCCGGTATTCTCATGGCTTCGTTCATGAATAACGGCGGCGGCGCCTGGGACAACGCCAAGAAGATGATTGAAGACGGTCAGTTGAAGGATGACAAGGGCAACGTCATCGGCAAAAAGACGGAAGCCCACGCCGCGGCTGTTGTCGGCGATACTATCGGCGACCCGCTCAAGGACACGGCCGGTCCTTCGCTCCACGTTCTCGTCAAGCTGCTGGCCACGATCACCCTGGTCATGGCCCCGCTATTCATACCGATGTAGCTTGGAAATAACTGAATAAAAAATGGGCGCGGTATCAACCGCGCCCATTTTTGTTTCCTAGCCTTGCATAATCGTACTCTCACGACCTCATCCCTTCTCTTCTCCGCATGAGGGAGAAGAGTGATTGTAACCACGCCGAGGGAAGTGTTGAGTTTTATACACGAATGATCTTTAACCTTTAAGATGTGGTGAGCTCTGAACTCTTAGTTACTTCAAGTAAGGGTTCGCCCGTATCTCAGTGGCAATGGTGGAATCCGGGCCGTGGCCGGGATGGACGATAGTTTCAGGCGGGAGGATAAGCAGCTTCGTTTTGATGCCTCGGATGAGGTCGTCATAGGAGCTGTCGATGAGGTCCGAGCGCCCGATGCCGTAGTTAAACAGCGTATCCCCGGTAAAGACATGCCCTTCACCATAGATGGAGATGCCGCATGGGGTATGGCCCGGTGTATGCAATACGGTGAAACGCAGGCTGCCGATGGTGATTTGGTCTCCGTCAGTGAGGATACGTTCAGGTTTGGGCGCTCCTTCGTAGCCGGCGGGAAATACATAGCTGGGCGAATGCGGGAGGTACTGTGCGCAGGCGGCATGGGAAGCCAGGTGCGCCCCGGTAGCCTCTTTAACTTTTGCCGCCGCCCCGACGTGGTCCGGGTGCCGGTGGGTAAGTATAATGAGCCGAATGTGTGCGTCCAGCTTTTTTACCACGCGGAGAATCTCCACCGGCTCGGCGCCGGGATCGATGATCATACCCTCGCCGCCAATTCTATCAGCGGTGATGTAACAATTACTGGCGAACGTCCCAACAATGACCTTGCGTACTTCCATTTTTTCCTCGAAACGGTTGACGATACCAGTATAACCCATTCGTCCGGGCCGGGGAAAACTTGCAGCTACGGGGTTGATACGTTACACTGAAAAAGTAGGACCAATTCACCCCTCAGGAGCTGTTCGTGGCTGAAATTCATCCTTTTCGCGGCGTCCACTTTAACCCTCACATCGTAGGTGATGCCGGCAGGGTCATCTGCCCGCCGTATGACGTGATTTCTCCGGTTTTCCAGCAGGAGCTCTACAACCGGAGTGATTTTAACTTTGTCCGCATCGAATACGCCCGGGACACTGCCAGGGACACCGAGCAAGACAACCGGTACACGAGGGCTGCGTCGACTCTCCGGGAATGGCTCTCCCGTGGTATCCTGACTACCGACACCAGACCGGCAATCTATATCGACGACCACCACTTTATTCACGATGGCAAAGACTATTGCCGCCGCAATATCAGTTGCGTGATACGCCTTGAACCCTGGGAGACGAAAGTGGTTCGCCCACACGAGGCCACGTTCGCCCGCGCCAAGAGCGATCGTCTCAACCTCCTTTACGCCTTGCAGGCGAATACCAGTCCCATCATGGCCCTTTATGAGGACCGGAACGGCAGCATTCCCACGGTACTATCGAATCTATCGACGACGGCTCCCCTGTTTATCGCTGATACCGGTGGCGGGGAGTACCACGAATTTCATGCGGTTACAGATTCCAAATCGATCTCAACCATCTGCGGTGTGCTGGCGGATGAACCAACCTACATCGCTGACGGCCACCATCGCTATGAAAGCGCACTCACCTACCAGAAGGAACGCCGGGTCCGGATAACCACTCCCGACGGCGGTGAAGCTTTCGACTATGTCATGATAACGCTGGTAGACTTCGCTGACCCCGGCCTCGTCATCCTGCCGGCCCACCGCATGATCAGAGATGTAACTATGGACAGACTACAAGCTGGACTTGCGGATTTCTTCAATATTCGTAACATCCCGGCAGAAGACGAGGCTCTCGCCCAGGCGCAACGGTTGCTTGCCGAGCAGTCCGGAGATCCCTTGCTTGTCGTTTATGGGCTCGAACCCGGTTCTTTCAGCGTTCTTACCGTCCGGGACGAAGCCAATGTCAACTCGACGATGCCGTATTTCCATACCGATATCTATCGCACGCTCGATGTCAGCATCCTCGACCACGTTATCCTGGAACGGCTGCTCGGCATCAACGCCGATTCACTGACAGCTCACGTGGCTTACACCAATGAAGCATCAACAGCCCTTAATGAAGTCGATACTAATACCTGCCAGTTTTCCGTCCTGCTGAATCCAGTCAAAGCTCAGTTCCTGAAGGCTATCGCCGATCACGGTGACCGCATGCCGAGGAAATCTACCTATTTTTATCCCAAGATTCCGGCCGGCCTGGTGATGTATCGCTTCGGTCAATAGCGCCATTCTTCCGTTGAGAAGGCCTCATGTAGTATAATGGGATATTGGCAGGCTTGATGCCCCCCAGCTCATTCCTTTTTGTAATTGCTCGAGGGGTAACGGTATCTATTTGGAGAGAACAATGCTGGTCGAGGGAGAGTTAGCCAACCACGCGCCGGACCGTGAAAGTCTCGTGACTATCGGTGTTTTTGACGGCGTCCATCTCGGCCATCGCAAGCTAATCGAGGAACTCATCCACCGCGCCCGTCGGAGTGATTACGCCACTATCGCCATCACGTTCCGCCAGCACCCGGAGGACGTACAGGCTGCCCGGGGGAAGAAACTCCCGTTCCTAACGGACATCGAAACCCGAATAACCCTGTTGAAAGAGGCCGGCGTGGATATCGTCATTCCGTTGACGTTCAGCGCGGAACTCGCCAACCTCGACGCTCGCACTTTCGTAGATCTGCTTTTAAAGCACTTGAAAATGCGTGGTCTGGTCATCGGTTCGGACTTTGCCCTCGGCAAAGGCCGGGAAGGGTCCCGGGAACGTCTCAAGCAGCTTGGCGATGAATTGGGATTCACCGTCACCGTGGTACCGCCGCTGACGCTGAACGATGAGACGATCAGCAGCACCGCCATACGAAAGGCGATGGCGGACGGGAACATGGAAAAGGTATACGCCATGGCCGGTAGGTATTTCCGCCTTCATGGGAACGTCGTTTCCGGGGCTGGGCGGGGTACTGGTCTCGGGTTCCCTACGGCTAACCTCCATATCAAACCCGGACAGGCGCTGCCGCCGGACGGTGTCTACGCGGGCATTGCCCACGTCAACGGAGATAGGTATCCGGCCATGACCAATGTCGGGAAAAACCCGACGTTCGGCAGGAACGAACGGACCATCGAATCGTTTCTGCTGGAATACCACGGAGACCTCTACGGCCACGAACTCTCGGTCGATTTCGTGACCAGGCTCAGGGACGAAAAGAAATTCGGTTCGGCGGAAGAACTGAAGCACCAGGTCGCCGTCGACATCGAACGCGGCAAGGAGATCCTGAAAAGCATAGGGAAGAATTAGCGATGGCCGTGAATCATGATTTGAACTATATTATGAAACGGGCGGTAGCCGAAATCATCGTCGAGCAGGAACTCATCGATCTGCTCAAGTCCGGCAAGAAGCTTCGTTTTAAAGAAGGGCTGGACCCCAGCGCGCCTGATATCCACCTGGGCCACATGGTAATGCTCCGTAAAATGCGCCAGTTCCAGGAACTCGGTCACCAGGTAGTGCTCATCGTCGGGGACTGGACGGCCCAGATCGGTGATCCCAGCGGCAAGTCCGCCACCCGGCCTATGCTGACCGCCGAGAAGGTGAGGGAGAACGCCGAGACCTATTTGAAACAGTTCTACAAGATCGTAGTCAAAGATAAAACCGAGGTCAGGTTCCAGAGCGAGTGGTTCGGCAAGTTCGACCTCGCGGACGTGGTACGCCTGACCAGCAAGTTCACTGTGGCCCAGTTCCTGGCCCGGGAAGATTTTCATAAACGATTCACAGAAAACCGCCCTATCGCCATCACTGAACTCCTCTACCCGCTGATGCAGGCGTATGATTCGGTGGCCATCAATTCAGATGTTGAATGCGGCGGTACCGACCAGAAGTTCAATTTCCTGGTCGGGCGGGAACTCCAGGCCATGATGGGCCAGCGTCCCCAACAGTGCTTCATGGCTCAACTCTTGGTGGGGACGGACGGCATCCAGAAAATGAGCAAGAGCCTGGGCAATTATATCGGTGTGGCGGAACCGCCGGAAGTCATCTTCGGGAAAACCATGTCCATCCGGGACGATTTCGTCATGACTTATTTCGAGCTTTTGACGGATGTTCCCGAGGAAGAACTGGCCGAGTTCCGGCATGACCTGGCTTCCGGCGCCAACCCGATGCCGTATAAGAAGCGCCTGGCAAGGGAACTGCTGGTCCAGCTTTACAGCGCGAAGGATGCGGACGAGGCTGAACTGCACTTCCAGAAGGTAGTCCAGAACAAGGAAATACCGGAAGACATACCCTCGATTACGGTGAAGGAACCCAATCCGGACATCCGCCGCCTGCTCGTGGAAAACAAATTAGCTGCCAGCATGAGCGAGGCCGTCCGGCTCATCAAGCAGGGCGGCGTTAAAGTAGACGGCAATAAAGTTGAAGGATTCAACGCGGAACTGCATGACGGCAGCGTTATCCAGGCGGGAAAGCGCGCGTTCGTCAAAGTAGTGCTGCTTGATAGATAACAAAAAAAGGAGACGACAATGGTACAGCTACGAATCCCCGGACCGACCCCGTGCCCGCCGGAAGTACTCCAGGCAATGGCATGGCCCATGATCAACCATCGCGGGCCGGAGTACAAGAAGATGCATCTCGAGGTCACCGAGAAGCTGAAGGCGGTCTTCCAGACCAGTAACGACGTTTTTATGTTAACCGGATCTGGTACGGGCGGCCTTGAGGCCGCTGCTGTGAATATGCTGTCTCCGGGAGAAAAGGTCCTGTCCGTTTCTATCGGCGTCTTTGGCGACCGATGGGCCACCATCGCGCGTACCTTCGGGGCTGATGTCATTTCCCTGAATTACGAGTGGGGACAGGCCGCCAAACCGGAGGATATCACCAAAGCCTTGAAAGACAATCCCGCCATCACGACCGTGATGGTCACCCATAATGAAACATCTACCGGCGTTACCAACGATCTCGAGGCCATCGCCAAAGTGGTCAAGGGCGCCGGCAAACTGCTGCTTGTCGATGCCATCAGCAGCCTTTCCTCCATCGACCTCCAGACCGATAAGTGGGGCTGTGATGTAGTAATCTCCGGCTCCCAGAAGGGCTGGATGGTCCCGCCCGGCATGGCGATGGTCAGCATCAGCAAGGACGCCTGGAAGGCGTGGGAAAAAGCCAAAATGCCGCGCTTCTACTGGGACTTCGGGAAATGCCGGTCTTACCTGGAGAAAGGTGAGAACCCTTGGACGCCGGCGGTGTCCATCGTCTTCGCTTTCTCCGTGGCGCTGGATATGATGCTCAAGGAAGGACTTCCGGCCATCTTCGCACGTCATAAGAAGGTTGCCTCCATGACCCGTGATGGCGTCAAGGCCATGGGGTTGAAGCTCTTTGCGGCGGATGAAAAATACGCCTCCAATACGGTCACTTCCATCAAGTTCCCGGAAGGCGTTGACGGCAAGAAACTCCGGGCGACCCTCAAGGACGAGTACGGCGTGGTTACGTCCGGCGGCCAGCAGAAACTCGATGGACACATCTTCCGGGTAGGCCATCTCGGTTACGTCAACGAGCAGGACATCAAGGAAGTTCTCAGCGCTATAGACAAAACGCTCCAGAAGCTTGGGTATAAAAAGTAGGTGTTTATGGCCGAACAACGAAAGAAAGTCCTCGTCATGGACTCGATATCCGAAGAGGGCATCGCGCCGCTTCGTGACGTCGCTGAGATTGTCATACAAAACAAGTTGACGCCGGAAGAACTGGTCAGGACCATTGGCGAGTATGACGCGCTGATGGTACGCAGCCAGACCAAGGTCACGGCAGACGTCATCGAGGCTGGTAAGAAACTAATGGTCGTCGCCCGGGCCGGCGTCGGCATCGATAATGTTGATGTCG
The DNA here is from genome assembly GCA_964595455.1 of uncultured Dehalococcoidaceae bacterium. GTDB lineage: Bacteria > Chloroflexota > Dehalococcoidia > Dehalococcoidales > RBG-16-60-22 > DAOUEG01. Next base: position 18,571 of record CAZQQL010000012.1, on the reverse strand, counting down.
AAGCTGCTACCCGCTGCGGCGTTATCGTTGTCAATGCACCGACCGGCAACACCGTCTCCGCCGCGGAGCACGCTTTCGCACTCATGATGGCATCCGCCCGGAACATCCCGCAGGCGAATTCCGTTCTTAAAGGCGGCGCGTGGAAACGGAACGACTTCATCGGCAGCGAACTTCGTGGCAAGACGATCGGCATCATTGGCTTGGGCAATGTCGGCTCCGAGGTCGCACGGCGGGCTAAAGCTTTCGAAATGAGGCTCCTGGGACTCGACCCGCTCATCACGATGGAATCGGCGTCCAAGCTCCAGGTTGAAATCGTCGATCTTCCCAGGCTGCTGGCGGAATCGGACTTCATCACGCTTCATATCCCGCTGACACCGCAGACCCGCGGTCTCATCGGCGTTAAGGAGCTTGCCACGTGCAAGCCGACTGCCCGCATCATCAATTGCGCCCGCGGCGGCCTTATCGATGACGAAGCCATGGTCAAGGCCATCAGAGAAAAGAAGCTGGCCGGCGCCGCCGTGGACGTTTTCGAGAAGGAGCCCTGCACGGAAAGCGTTCTCTTCGGAGAAGCCAATGTCATCGTTACGCCGCACCTCGGCGCTTCCACGGCTGAAGCGCAGGTCATGGCTGCCAAAGACGTCGCCGAGCAGATAGCGGACATCTTCAGAGGTAAACCCGCGCATGCCGCCATTAACGCACCTTACATCACCGCGGAAACGCTGGCGATCCTTTCTCCGTACCTGGAACTCGCCCGGAGCCTGTGCAAGATACTCTACAGTCTGGCGCAGGGACAGGCTCGTTCCATCAGGATCAAGTACCAGGGCGAACTGGCGGATTACGATACCAATGCCATCAAGGCAGCCATCATCGGCGGCCTGCTGGAAGGCATCACGGAAGAGAAGGTCAACATCGTTAACAGCAACGTCATCGCATCGCGGCGCGGCCTGACTGTGGTCGAGGAGAAAGAAGCCTCTTGTGCCAACTACGGCAGCCTGCTGACCATCGAGATAAAGACGACATCCAGCGATTATAGCGTCGCCGGCACCGTCCGGGACGGGGAACTGCATATCGTCAAGGTGAAGGAATTCTCCCTGGACCTCGTACCCGCCCCCGGTTCATACTTCCTGTTCAGTGACCATCTGGACCGGCCCGGATTCATCGGGGCCATCGGCAAGATTACCGGAGATGCGGACATCAACATCAGTTCGATGCACCTCGGGCGCCTCAAGCCGCGGGGTCCAGCCCTGCTGGTGCTGACCCTCGATGAACCCATGCCGCTTGCCGAGCAGGAAAAGATATTGAACATACCGGACGTCTATTCGGTGACTCTGGTAGCGCTCTGATACATTCAAAGGACCAACACAGGGGCGGGATCATGTTCCCTGCCCCTGTCGTCTTTCATGGTCACCAATCCGGTCTATTCCGGGTATGCTTTACAGGACTTTTCTCCCGGCCTTTTAGTACACGCCCGGACCGCATTGTATCCGTATGACCCGATGTGGGGACGTATATCCCGGCGCTAGGTGTTTACCTTTTTTAAGGTACGTAAACCGCGGCATTTACGATTGACTTGCCCGCCGGGCGATGTTATGATACCCCCAGATAGAATGGAAAATAGTACTCGTGAGGAAGGCAGATGACGTCGCTGGCGGAACTTAATTCTCTGATATCGGTATGCCAGAAGTGTGAAATTGCCCGTCAGAGGACGAAGGTTGTGCCGGGTGAAGGGGCGGAAAACGCGGACATCCTGTTCATCGGTGAAGCGCCGGGTTTTCATGAAGACCAGCAGGGCCGCCCGTTCGTCGGACAGGCCGGCCAGTTCCTGGACCGGTTGCTGGCGTCCGTCGGGCTGGACCGGAAGAAGGTATTCATTGCCAACGTCATCAAATGCCGCCCGCCGGGTAACCGTGACCCGCTGCCGACGGAGATCCAGAACTGCCGTCCCTGGCTGGACAGCCAGATAGCAATCATTAAACCCCGGGTTATCGTCACCCTCGGGCGTTTTTCCATGGCCATGTTTTTTCCTGGAAAGACCATCAGCAAGATACACGGCACCGCAATCAAGAAGGATGGGGTTACCTGCTTCGCTATGTACCATCCCGCGGCTGCTCTCCACCAGCAGAGCCTCCAGCAGACACTCCTGGAAGACATGAAGAAAATTCCGCCGTTACTGGCTGACCTCGAACCGGTCCGGACCGAAGTACCGAAGCTCCAGGCGCAGCAGCTCAATCTTTTCGAGGTCTAGGCGTATGAGCAAGACCCGCGTAAAAGTGATTCCACTCGGCGGCCTGGGCGAGATCGGCAAGAATATGATGATCGTCGAGTACGACGGCGATATCATCATCATCGATTGCGGCCTGATGTACCCGGAAGAGGAAATGCTCGGAATAGACTTGGTAATTCCGGACATCAGCTATATCAACGATAATCGCGAGAAGGTCCGCGGCATCGTTATCACCCATGGCCATGAAGACCATATCGGGGGCCTGCCATATCTCCTTCCACAACTGGAAAATGTGCCGATCTATGCCAGCAAGCTTACGGCTGGTCTTATCAAGGTCAAGCTCAAGGAACGGCGTATCCGGGAGAGCGCGGATCTGCATGTTCTCGATTACGGCGCTACTGTCGATCTCGGGCAGTTCAGCGTGGAACTGTTCCCGGTTTGCCACAGCATCCCTGATGCGTCCGGGGTCATCATCCGGACGCCGGAAGGCATCATCGTTCACAGCGGGGATTTCAAGATCGACCACACCCCGGTCAGCGGCCAACCTACCGATCTTTCACGGTTGGCCCAGCTCGGCAGCGAGGGGGTTCTGCTGCTTTTATCGGACTCAACCTATGCCGAGTTGCCGGGATATACGCCTTCCGAGAGAATTGTCGGGGAATCGCTGGAGCATGTTATCGCCAACGCTCCGGGCAGGGTCATCGTGACTACGTTCTCTTCGCTTATATCACGTATCCAGCAGGTCATCGATGCCGCTGCCCGGCACGGACGGCGCGTGTTCATCGTCGGGCGCAGCATGTCGGATACCGTCCGTATTTCACTGGAACTCGGCTACCTCGAGGCGCCGGACGGCATCCTGGGACGTATCGATGAAATCAAAGGAACGCCGCCGGACAAGGTGGTCATGGTGACAACCGGGAGCCAGGGTGAACCGACCTCGGCGCTGGTCCGCATGGCCAACCATGACCATCGCCATGTACATATCCAGAAAGGGGATACCATCGTGCTTTCTGCCACGCCGGTACCCGGTAACGAATCATTGGTGAACCGGACGGTGGACAGTCTTTTCCGGCAGGGCGCCAGCGTCATTTACGACCGGCTCGGGCAGGTACACGTACACGGCCATGCCAGCCAGGAAGAACTGAAGCTTATCCTCAGCCTGGTCAAACCGAAGTATTTTGTTCCCGTTCACGGGGAGTACCGTCACCTCAGCCTGCATGCCCGCCTGGCTCATACCCTGGGCATGACGGCTGAGAATGTATTCATTCTGGAAGACGGTGATGTTCTAAGCCTCACTTCTACATCTGCCAGGCTTGAAGGCAAGGTTAGTTCCGGGCACGTGTATGTCGATGGATTGAGCGTCGGAGATATCGACGGCGTAGTCCTGAGGACACGGCGGATGCTGTCACGGGACGGCATCGTCGTCGTCATTATCGCCGTCAATGGACAGACCGGGAAGCTTGTTGCCAGTCCGGACATCGTAACCCGAGGGTTCGTGGATACACGGGAGTTCAAGGAGATGATGGACGAGAGCCGCGCCCTGCTGGCGGCCACGCTGGACCATGGCGGCAGTCACATCGCTGAATGGGGCCTCATCAACACCAAGGTCAAGGACACCCTGGAAAAATTTTACTATAACAAAACCAAGCGGCGGCCGATGATACTCCCGTTCATGGTAAAAGTATAGGCCGCGGCGGATTTGGATACCGATGGCGCAGAAGAAGATACCGCTGAAAAACATAAAAGCGAAGAATATCCCCGAGAAAAAGGTCAAGGTCTCCAGGAACCTTCAGAAAGCAGCCCGTAACCGCAAGAATGCGGCCCCTCCGAAGAGAACAGGAGGCGCCAAAGAGTTCTTCAAGCTCCTTTTCTCCACCCCTATCCGCCAGTTGCTTTTACTCATCATCGTCATTATCCTGCTGGCTGTATTCTGGGAGAGCGTCGAAGCTTTTTACAAAGACCTCATGATACAGTTCGGATGGGGGCTGCTGTTCTTCGGGTTTATCCTGGCATCCGTGTTTACGCTTTGGACCGCCAAGCGCCTCAGCTGGCTCATTAACTATTGGAACCGGTGGATCGGGTGCCTGCTGCTTCTCCTGGCCGCCTGGGGCCTTATTTCCACATTCGATTATGCCGGAGAAATCCTGACCAAGGGTCCTGGCGGTTTGTTTGGACGCTCGCTGGTGAACTATCCGGATGATGCGATTATTTACATACTGCGCATCATCGGGCTGGTGATCATTGGCACGATATTTATCATCCCCATCCAGACGCTAACGGGCATCAAGACGTCTTATGAATGGATAGTTAGGAAGTTCCGGAGGGAACCTTCGGTCCCACAGGAAACGAGACCAGAGCGCGTCATGTCCGGCGGCCCGGAACATCGCACATTAACACCGCTCCAGCCGGCACAAAAGCCGCCGCTGCAGAAAGATTTCGATATCCCAACGGTTGCTCCGGAAGTTGTCAGCGCCCAGAAGAAGCTGGAAGAGATGGCCCGGCGGGCCGAGGCGCTCCGCCCTTCCTCTGACAGGATAAGCGAGCCGGCGCCGAAATCCCCGGAGAAACCAGCCGCAAAGGAGCCGGCTGCGGAAAAGCAAACGGCGCAGGAAATCCAGCAGAGGATCGCCGCGGCGCCCGCGCCGGCGGTGTTCGAAGGCTGGCAATTGCCTCCCCTGGACATTCTCGATACTTCCCCGGAGATGCAGTTCAGCCAGACCGATAACATGCAGCGCGCCCAGCTAATCGAAGAAACACTGGCGAGCTACGGCGTGGAAGCAAAAGTAGTCCAGATTAATACCGGCCCCACGGTGACACAGTTCGGCGTCGAACCCGGCTGGGACCGAAAGTACCGCGAAGTCAAGGACCGGGACGATGAAGGCAACGTCCACGTTCACCTGGAAGAAGTCTCCAAGACCCGCGTCAAGGCCGGGCGGATAAGTTCCCTATCCAACGACCTGTCGCTGGCCCTGGCGGCTCCAACCATCCGTATCGAGGCGCCGGTACCGGGAAAGACCTATGTCGGCATCGAAGTGCCCAACAGCACGTTTGACAGCGTGACGCTGCGCGGTGTACTGGAGACGCCCGGATTCCAGAAACTGGTAAACAAGACCAAGATGGCCATCGCGCTCGGCAAGGGCGCCGGCGGCGAATCGGTCTCCGCCGACCTCACCAAGATGCCTCACCTGCTGATCGCCGGCTCTACAGGTTCCGGCAAGACGGTTTGTTTGAACACGATCATCTGCGGGCTCCTCATGTACAATACCCCCAACGATGTCCGCTTCATCCTCATCGATCCCAAGCGCGTCGAACTCGTACAATACAACAGCATCCCGCACCTGGCCACGCCGGTCATCGTGGAAACACCGCGCGCGCTGGCATCGCTCCGCTGGCTCTGCCAGGAAATGGACGAGCGCTACAAGAAGTTTTCCACGGTCGGCGCCAGGAACATCGAAGCCTTCAACAAGAACAAGGAAGGCACCGGACGGATGCCGTACATCGTCCTCGTCATCGACGAACTGGCCGATCTCATGATGGCCGGCTTCGATGAAGTCGAATCCAACCTCTGCCGCCTGGCCCAGCTTGCCCGCGCCACCGGTATCCATCTCGTCGTAGCGACACAGCGCCCATCCGTGGACGTCGTTACCGGTCTTATCAAGGCCAACTTCCCCACCCGTCTCAGCTTTGCCGTAACATCGCAGATCGATTCCCGGACCATACTCGATACCCCCGGTGCGGAAAAACTGCTGGGCCGCGGCGATATGCTCTACCTCCCGACCGACGCCGCCAAGCCGAAACGGCTCCAGGGTTGCTATCTATCGGATGCCGAGATCGAACGGCTCGTCTACTTCTGGGGAGGTCAGAAAGGCGATCAGCCGGACAAGATCCGCATGGATGCTATGGTAGGCACGACGCCCAATGGGACCATCGGAGGGCATCCGCGTGACAATCTGCTCGAACAGGCCAAGGAACTGGCCAAGAATCACGATGATGTCTCGACATCCTTTCTCCAGCGCAAGCTCCATATCGGCTACCCCCGCGCTGCGCGCCTGAAAGAACAACTCGACGCCGTCCTGGCGAAAGAGGGCGTCAAGCCTGAACCGGCCAGGGTGGAAGAAGAGACCGAAGATATCCTGGATGTCCCGCTCGACGACGATTACTACAAAGGCCAGGACTAGTTGTTGATCCAGTGTCAATCGTATGGCGGACTGTGAAATAGCTCTGGCACCGTTTCCTGGATGGCGTAGCCTGGGTTGACCCAGGATCACCAGAGACTGTATCAGAATATAGTCAAAGCGCCCCTTACTTTCATCCGTTTAAGGGGCCTCGGTAAGACTGACAACAGTAGTGATTACAAGTATCCGGCTCTCCAGAAAACAGCCAGCGTAATCGTTGCGGCGCACATCATGCCGGCCAAGACCTGCGTCGAAGTATGCTGATTGAGTTCGATACGCGACCAGGCGACCGCCGGGAGGGACAGGAACGTCAAAGCTCCCCACGGACCATAGACGATGGTCAATACCGTCGCCGACGCTGATATAAAGGCAGTATGAAGGCTGATCTTCCAGAAGAAATTCACTGTCATGAACACGATAATGGCGATGAACCCCGTCAGGAACGTCGTGAACAAAAGGTGAGGAGCTTTACCTAGCCACATAATCAACACACCCGCCGCTCCGAGAACCGATGCAAGCCCATAGACAAGGTAGCGTTGCGGGCGAGGGTTATCGAAAATACCGTCCAGTTTCCGTTTTTTGACCATGCATATGATCAGAACGAGGACCGGCACGACACTCAGCAGCAGCGAAATACCCGTCCATTTGAGAGCGTCCGCGGTTGTTTCAGTATCATGGAAAGCAAACAGGGGTATTACAATTAAGCCAAGAAGAAACGGATTGAAGAAATTCGAGGTATACGATGCGAGTTTGCGTTTCATGTTTGTCTATCATAATAACGTGTACGGCGCCCTTTTGCCAAATTTATGGCTACGTGAGAAGATATTGGAAAACCAGGTCCGGAGTTGATTATGGACAGGATAATGGTAAACGAACTGATGGAGATCCGCCGTGAGGTCCTCGGTCATTACGGAACGAACACCTATCTCGTTATCTGCCGGAAAAGGGGTGAATGCGTTATCATCGACGCACCGGCAAAACCATCGGCTATGGTCAAACTACTGGAAGGCTGTGTTCCGAGGTATATTCTCCTCACCCATAACCATGAAGACCATACCGGCGCATTGGTGAGGCTCAAGGCGAAGCTCGGGGTTCCATTAGCGGCGCATGAACTGGACGCGGCAGGCCTACCGGTAGCCCCGGATATTTTCCTAAAGGATGGAGACAGCGTGAAGGTCGGAGAACTCGAACTGAAAGTCCTTCATCTGCCGGGCCACTCCACTGGGGCAGTGGGTTTCCTCATCGGGGATTACCTAATTTCCGGGGACACGCTTTTCCCTGGAGGGCCGGGCGCCACCTGGGCGCCAGATGAGTTCAGGCAACTGCTGGAGACAATCACGACCAGGATCTACGCCCTGCCTGATGAAACGATAGTGCTGCCCGGGCACGGTGAAGGCACGACCATAGGCCGGAGTAAGGCGGAATATGCGGTATTCGCCGCTCGGGAACACGGACCTGACCTTTACGGGGACGTACTCTGGGAGAGTTCCTAGCGTCTCATTTCGACGCGGTGGAAGGCTTCCGCAAGTTCGAACTTTTCACCGGCCGCGTTCATTCTCGCGAACTGTTTCATGCGTTCCCTCATCTCCTCGGGGACGTTACCGACCTGGCTGGCGTGGCAGACCAGGGCCTTAAGCTTGGTCTCGAACGTGGCGGTGATATCGCTGCGGAAGTTGACGTCATCCGTACCCCAGAACCACGCTTCAGCCGCCTTGTGGGGCTCGTAGCCCTGTTCCAAGAGGTCCGGATACGCCAGGTGATCACGGGCAAAAGGAAATACAGCGTCCGCTACCACCTGTCCGGTGATGCGATGGTCCCGGTGCCACATGTACTTACGGTATGGATCGGTACTGGCGACTACTTCCGGGCGGTAAGTCCGTATCATCTTGACAAGGAGTTTCCGGAAGTCCGACGTATCTTCGATGCCCTGGTCGGGATAGCCGAGAAAAACGACCTCGCTGACCCCAAGTACTGCTGCCGCGTTGCGCTGTTCCTTCTCCCGGATAACGGCGAGGTCCACGGGCTTGATGGAGCGGTCACTCGTTCCCTTATCACCGTTCGTGCAGATTATGTAGACGACCTTTTTTCCCTCGCCGGTCAGGCGCGCTACCGTCCCGCCGATGCCGAACTCCGGGTCATCCGGGTGCGGTGCGATCACCAGTAAATAAGCATCTTTGTTCATGTTACGTGATTTCTCCTCGGAGTCCCATGAGAACTATTTTACAACCGGCACTCATGCGGCACAAACAGGGAAAGGCGTTGATGCACGATCAGCCATCGGGGATTATGCTACCGGCGAAGACTGCCGCGCCAAAGCGGTCCGTAATTCGCGGACGATGCCTTCTGCGACCGCACTCCAGGTATACTCGCCGACAGAAGAACGGACTGCTTGAATATCGGTGGTACCGCGACCGAACCTGGACAATGCCAGCGAAATGTGTTCCGCCAGGGTCTCCGGACGGTTGTCCGGCGTGACGTAGCCATTGATGCCCTGGCTGATGATGCTTCTCATCTGTCCGACATCATTAGCAACGACCGGTGTTCCGCAGGCGAGTGATTCCAGCGATACCAAGCCGAAACTCTCGTAATAAGAAGGCACTATGCAGAGGTCGGCAGCGGAATAGTAGGCGGCTAGTTGTTCCTGGGGAACCCGTTTCCGGAATTCGACCCGGCCGACGATACCTAACTCCTCAACCAGCGTACGGAGATATTCCAAGGCAAAAAGGTCCGGCTCATCGCCGCCGATGATAAGGAGCCTGACCGGCTTTTCTGACCTGACCAGAGGTAAAGCCTTCAGCAAGCGGTCGATGCCTTTGATGGGGTCGATCCTGCCGACAAACAGCAAGCGAACTACATCGTCATCAGTACCCGGCCATACCGCCGACTCTACTGGACGAAACGTTTCCATATTGACGCCGCAGGGAACTACGCCGATTTTTACTGGATCGGCGCCGTAGAATTTCACCAGGTCGTTCTTTTCCCTCGGAGTACTCGCGATGATCCGTTGTCCGTCACGGATGACTTCCTGCTCGGTGACGATCCTCAGATCGGTATCGTCATCCCCAGAGCCAGAGGCGTTTTTCACCGCGCCCAGGGTGTGGAACATGAGGACATGGGGGACCTTCCACCACATGCGAACGTAGTTGCCCAGGTAGCCGGAAAGCCAGTAATGGCTGAAAAGGACGTCATAGGTAAGGTCATTCGATTTCCTGAAGCTCTCCAGGTTACATCCCATCTCCGGAAGGCAGGAGTAGATAGCCAGTTTATGGACCTGGATCTCGTCACCGTCTTTCAGGTGGATAACACGGGCGCGTTCCCCTATGGGTACGATGACGGGGTCTTCGATGTCATGGACGCGGGTATAGATATCGACACTGTGTCCCGTGCGGTCCAGTTCCCTGGCCAGCTCCCGTATATACACGCTCATCCCGCCGGTATCCCGGGCGCCTATCGCCCCAACCGGGCAACTGTGAGCGCTCAAAAGAGCAATTCTCAATTTTTCCGTATTCTTAGGCACACCTGCAACCTTTATGTCAAGTCTATCGTGCATCGGGAAAGGGGCACGTCCCTGCCGCCGAGATGGTACTTGTACGTCTCGTTCCCTTTAAGGAAATCGAACGTTCTAAAGCCCTTTTCAATACTGTCCTGAATGGTCATGACCTTGCTGACCAGCCCGACGCTCAAACCGGTGTAATCTGGCTTGTAGCCGCAGTTGTACAGATAACGGCGCTGTCCGTAATCGAAACATATGATGGCGGCCACCTGGAGGCCGTCCAGTTCAAGTATGCCGAGCCTCAGTATCCCCGCCTCACCGAGCTTTTCCATGAGAATGGTAAAGAACTCTTTCATTTCCGGGGTTAGAAAAGAGGCCTTGTCGTCCCGGCTTTCCACGAACATGGAGAAGAAACCATCCAGCGCCTGGCGTATCCGGGGCATGTCATGCAGCAGATGATACGTTATTATCCCGGCCTCACTTATACGGCGCAGCTTCCTGCGGACCTCGTGCCGCTGCTTGGAACTCAGCATCGCCAGGTAACTCTCGAAATCGGTGGGCAGGTCCATCTCCACGGTGGTATCTTCTGCCACCGAGATAAACTGGAAACCCTTTTCCCCGGTGAATTGCTGCAGCGAGGTCATCGCCTGCGAATCCGGCCTGACATGCTTGAGTTCCAGCTCCCTGAACCCGTCCGCCTTGAGATTGTCGAACAGGACGGTGAAGAAGTCGTGCTCGCGGCCGGAACGAAGGATAAAGTCCTGGTAATCGCAGACATCGGTACTGCCAAGAAATGTGAGGGAACCTCCGGACACCATCAGCGGCGCAATACCCAAAAGCTCGCCACCATCCCTGACCGCTTTGATATGCGGCTGGTAGGTTTTTCCGAACGACGCCCACCAGGCTTCCAGCCAGGGGGGGATAACGAAGGGATACGGCCAGTTAAGGGATTGAGCCGGGTTTTTCCAGTACGCTGCCAACTCTTCGAGGCGGATATCCGAGACACTGTAGCTCATATGTTATTACCAGTTTATCATGTAGCTACGCAAGAACCAAATACTATGGTGCTGTAACGGCTATGTTCTCTACTGTGGCAGGATGTGCTTGAGATGAGGAAATTCATCAGTGCCGTGCGGGAAAAGCAGCGACTGGGTGAAGATGGCGTTGAATTCCGGTTCGACGGTGAGCTCCACGTACTCCACCTGGCGGGCCCGAATATCGGCTTCCTGGCGTTTCCCGACGTTGAGGAGGGCCATTCTTGCGCCGTCTCCGGCGGCATTACCGACCGCGATGACCTTGTCCTGGTCGCAGTCCGGGAATAAACCGATGATCGAGGCCGAAGTCTTGTCGATATAGCTGCCGAAAGCCCCGGCCAGCACGACCTTTTCCAGCGCCTTGACGCCCATCTTGTTCATCATAATTTTGCTGCCGGCGTACATGGCCGCCTTGGCAAGCTGGATGGCGCGAATGTCCTTCTGCGTGACAACGATGTCCCGGTCGATAGCGGTCTCTTCCGCCCAGGCAATGACGAATTCCGGGGTTCCGTTGGTCGCTTTAAGCCGTTCGGACTCCATTCCCTTGACGAACCGCCCGCCTTTATCAATGATGCCGGCCAGGAACATCTGGGCGGCGGCATCGAAGATACCGGAACCGCAGATCCCCAGCGCTCCCAGTTTGCCGTTCTCATCGTTCCATTTGTCATTACCGATGACCTTGAACCGGACATCGAGCGTCCGGGGATCGATGGCAAGGCGTTCAATGGCGCCCGGGGCTGCCCTCATGCCGTGCTTGATTTCAGCGCCTTCGAAGGCTGGTCCAGTCGCGCATGAGGTCGAGAACAGTCTCTTATCGTTGCCGAAGATCAGTTCACCGTTGGTGCCGATGTCGATGATGAGGGCCATCTCTTGATGGTGGTACGGCTCCTCGGCGATCAGCACCGCCACATTGTCAGCTCCCACGAAGCCCGCTTCAATGGGCAGGACGTGCACGTAGGCGCCTTCTGCGATATGCAGCCTCAAGTCCCTTGCCTTGATGTCCTGGGAATGATGGACGGCGGGCGGGAACGGCGTCTTGCCGAGCGCCCGCGGGTCGAGGTTGAGGAACAAATGGTGCATGCAGGTGTTGCCGACCAGCACCATGTCGATGATATCGGAACGGGCGATGCGCGCTTTTTTCGCTGCGCCGGCGGCAAGCTCATTCAGGGCCTTGATGATGGCGCCGTGTATCTGGGCAAGCCCTTTCTTGCTCTTGGTGGCATAGCTGATGCGAGACATGACGTCTTCGCCGTAAGCTACCTGGGGGTTCATCATCGAATGGGTCGCCACGACCTCCCCGGTCTGGAGATTGCAGAGGTAGCCGGCCACGGTAGTCGTGCCAACGTCGACCGCCAGGCCGTAAGCTGGCTTGGCCTTGCCCGGCCGTACGCGGATTATCTCGCGGTTATGCCAGAGGGAAACAGTGACCTTCCAGTTCCCATTGCGAACGGTTTCCTGGAGCCCTTTGAGTACTTCATAATCGATGCTCAGGCCGTCGAGCTGACACACCATCCGCAGTTTTTCTACAATACGCTCGAAGTCGCCGGTGGTATCGTGCAGGGAAGCCGGATCGAGTTCCAGGTAGCAATCGGTGACGGCGGGATTGACCTTGATATCGCGCTGGGTAGCTTCCTTGCGGACTACCTGGTTCCCCTTGCGGCTTTCTTCCGGGATAAAAATGACGAGGTCGCCGTAGATCTTCGTCTGGCAGGCCAGACGGTATCCCTGCTTAATCTGCTGCGGAGAGATATTGACGCCGTTCTTGGCTTCCGATGTTACGGTAGATGCGATGGAAGAGGTGACTCCATACTTGGAGAAGTGCCCCTCTTCGATTCTAACCCGGCATTTGCCGCAGACGCCGTTCCCGCCGCAAACGTTCTCTATCCCGGCACCGAGTTTACGCCCTGCATCAAGGATGGTGGAACCTTCTTCCACCTTGCCCCGGAGACCGGAGGGCTGGAATACCACGGTGAAGGACTGCTTTTTTGCCATGCTTATCTCTTAAAACGTTATGCTAAAGATGCGATTTTGTTAAGGTGGAAATCAGCATCCCCGAAGCTGAATTCATAAGACCGGACGCGCTTGGTGTAATAGTGCAGGATGTGGTCTTCCGTAAAACCGATGGCCCCGTGCACCTGGTGGGCGGATTGCATGATGCGCCGGCAAGCCTGGTTCGTCCAGGCCTTGGCGATGGCAGCCTCCCGCGCGGCCGGCATGTTTTCATTGGTTCTCCAGGCAGACTGGAATGTCAGGTAGCGTGACCCTTCCAAGTCCATCAGCATATCAGCACAGCGGTGCTGGATGGACTGGAACGCGCCGATGGGATGTCCGAAGGCGATCCTCTCTTTGGCGTATTCCAGGGTGAGGTCCAGGGCCTTGTTCGCCAGGCCGATCATCTCGCTGCAGCGGGCAACTGAAGCTTTCTGCAGGATCTTCTCGATTACCGACCAGGCTTGACCTTCTTTTCCCAAGATACCTTCGGCCGGGACGGACATATCGGTAAAGATAACCTCAGCCTGCTTGTCACCGGAGACCGTTACCAGCGGGTTGATCTGGATGCCGGGAGTTTTAGCGTCAACGATGAAGAGGGTAATCCCTTTCTCAGGGTCAGCTTCCTCTAACATCCGCGCGGCGACGATCAAATAATCGGCGTTCTGCCCATCCGGCACGAACATCTTGACGCCGTTGAGCAGGTAGCTTTCTCCCTTTTTTTCCGCCTTCAGGTTGACGGCGTCGGGAGCATACTTGCCGGAACGTTCCGTAAGCGCCAGGGTTACGATAATTTTGCCTTCCGCTATCTGTGGAAGCAATTCTTCCTTCTGCGCTTCACTGCCCGCTTCGGTTATAGTACCAGCCCCGAGAACGACGGAGGCAAAGAACGGCGAGATGAAACAGGCACGACCCATTTCCTCGAGTACCACGATCAGATCGATGAAATCCCCGAAGCCGCCGTACCCTTCCGGTATCGCCAGGCCGGTCAGGTTGGCCGCTGAAAGCTTCTTCCAGAGTTCCGGCGTGTACCCTTTCTCGTCTCCGACCATGGCTTTAAGGACCTTGTCCGGAAACTCATCGGTCAGGAAGTCCCGCGCCATGGTCTGCATCATCTGTTGTTCTTCGTTCAGAGCAAAATCCATCATTGTTACCAACTTTATTCTAGTGGTGGGGTAAAATCTTCCTTGGTAAACTTACCAGTTTTAGGGTCTCTTGCATATGCACTGTTAATTGGAGACATAAGGTAAGGTAATATGTCCGGATCGTAATTAGCAATAGTATTGACTGCATATAGCTCGATGTTGTCCGGATTATTCGCGTAATCGTCTGATTCCAGTCCGGAAAAGAATCTCCACCCGCTATCACTCTCTTCATCAGGAGCTTCCCGGTACATGTACCCCACCTTTTTCCCATCAACTGTAATCATATCGGTAGCCAGACAAAACCCCATATCAGGAACCAACTCCCTGATTCTCGATTCATCAAGCTTGAATCGCTTTTTCATGGCCCTTACCGCAGCCTCGGCAGTCCCAGGCCTCGCTGGGCGATGACGTCCCGGTCGATTTCCGAGGTGCCGGCTTCCATGCTGTGCCCGAAGGAACGGAAGTAACAGGAGGAGATACGTCCGTAGAGCGGCGCCAGCGGAGAGTCATGCGCCAGGAGCCCGTACTGCTTGAAGACCTTCATCCCGTATTCAGCCACGTGCTGGATGGACTCGAAACCGAGCAGCTTGCACATAGCGGCTTCATAATTAGTGGCTTTTCCCTGTTCCTGCATCCAGGTCACATGGTAGTGTGTAAGGCGCGCTACCTCGATCTCGGCGATCAGTTCCGCCATGCGCATCCTGTTTTCCGCGTCCAGCATATCCAATTCCCGGGCGCCTTCCACTATGTCATCGAGAAGCGTCCCGGCTATAGCATAGCCCAGGTCCGAAGTACGTTCAGAGTCAAGCAGAGACATGGCGACATACCAGCCCTTGTTCACGGCGTCCACGATGTTCTCTCTCGGTATGCGGACATCATCGAAGAAGACCTCGTTGAAGTCGTGGTGACCGGCCATGTTAATGATCGGGTTGACCGTGATACCCGGGGTCTTCATGTCGATCAGGAAGAAGGTAAGGCCCCGGTAGTTGGGCTGGGCGTCCCGGTCGGTGCGGGCCAGGAGGAATATCCAGTCTGCAAAGTGGGCGTAAGTGGTCCAGATCTTCTGCCCGTTGACGATGAAGTGGTCGCCTTCATCTTTGGCAAAGGTCTCGATGGCGGCCAGGTCCGAGCCGTGGCCGGGTTCGCTGAGGCCTTCACACCACATGACCTCGCCGGAGGCGATGCCCGGTAGAAAACGCTTTTTCAGTTCTTCCGAACCCTTGAGCAGGATGGCCGGAGCAACGAAATCAACCGATAACGAATGGTATCCGGGGCAGTGGTGTTTCGCGAGTTCTTCCCGGAGGATCAGGCGGTAAAAAGGCGATAGTCCCTTACCGCCGTATTCGACGGGCCAATGCATGGACAACCAGCCCCGGGCGCCCATTTTCCTCGACAGGTCACGGTGGATATCGATCCAGTTTTCCTGTCCGGACATATCGAAGAAGCTGACCTTCTTCTTCTGCCATTCCTGGGGCGCTTCCTTATCCAGGAAATCCGAGACTTCCTGACGGAAAGCTTCTTCTTCCGGGCTGAATGAAAAGTCCATGCATCGGCCCCTTGTTGCTAGATTATGATGAATCTCCTATTTGCCGGTAAACTTCGGGTCGCGGCGGTAGTTCATCGCCGTGATGCCCTCGTTGAGGTCCTTCGTCATGCCGATCTCGCCGGAGATGGCGCCTTCCAGGTAAAGGGCGGTCCGCTGATCGGCCTGGGCGCCGTAGTACAGCAGGCCCTTGGCGTATTTCTGGGCCAGCGGGGCGCCGGCGGCCAGCTTGGCGGCTACCTTATCGACGGTCGCCTTGAATTCCTTGGGTTCGGCGACCATGTTAACGAGGCCCCAGGCGAGGGCTTTGTCCGCACTGACCGGGTCGGTAAGAAGGATCATTTCCTTGGCGCGCGCCCAGCCGATGAGCCGGCCGATGCGCTGCGTGCCGCCCGCACCGGGTACCAGGCCGAGCGTAAGTTCCGGCAACCGGACGATGGCGGACTTGTTCATGATGCGGATATCGCAGGAGACCGCCAGTTCGAGGCCAAGGCCCATGGCCGGCCCGTTGATGGCGGCGATGACCGGCTTGGGATAGGTCTCGATGCGGGTAAGTACATCGTGCGGGGCTTCGGAGAAGCTCATGGCGGCATCGACTTCACCGGAAGCGAACGCGGCAAAGTCCGCGCCGCCGCTGAAGTTGCCGCCCGCGCCGGTGACGACCACGCACTGGACATCTTTGGCGGCTTCGAATTCGGACAGGGCCTTATTGAACTCCGCTACCATATCGGCTACGAAGGCGTTGGCCTTGGTCGGCCGGTTGAGGACGATGGTACCTACCTTGGTATCGGCGTTGACCTTGACTTCCAGCATCTCGTATTCGCCGGGGCCGTAGGAATAGAAGCCCTGGCCGGTCTTGCGGCCGAGTTTGCCTTCCTTTACCAGGTTGGTAAGGACCTTGGAAGCCTTGTAACGCGGGGCTTTCTTGTAGGTGTTGTAGAGGCGGTCGAGTTCGTTGACGATGACATCGATGCCGAAGCTGTCCGCCATGCGGAGGATGCCGCGCGGGTAGTTCAGCCCGAGCATCATGGCGGTATCGATCTCTTCCTTCGTCGTGGCTTTCATCTCGATGAGCTTGGCGGCTTCGTTAACCGAGCCGGCCAAGACGCGGACCGGGTTGAAGTTGGCGCCGGCGTTCATCGGGATCTCGTTGGCCTTGCCGCCAGACCAGTCGTAGTAGCCCTTGCCGGTCTTCTTGCCGAAGTTACCGGCCTTGAAGCATTTAGCCAGAATAGGAGCCGGGCCGTAGCTCTTGCCCCACATCTCCGCGAAGTATTCCATAACGTGCATCTGGGTATCGATAGAACCGCCGCCGAGCGTATCCTGAAGCTCCAGCATGCCCATGGGCAGGCCCAGCTTGTACTTGATGGCGGAATCTACTTCAAAGGCGTCCTTCGCTTCTCCCTGGGCAATGGCCCAGTCTGCCTCGTTCGCCATATTGGTAAATATCCTGTTGGCGACGAAACCGGGGGTATCGAGGGTATTGACGACGGCGCGGCCCATCTTAACGGCCACTTCCGCCGTCTCCTTCAAGGCGTCCGGAGAAGTCTTGTCCGTCCGTATGACTTCGAGGAGGGTCATCCGGCTCGGCGGGTTGAAGTAGTGCGTGCCAACCACCAGTTCTGGGTGCTTCCCTGCTTCCGCGATCTCGGTGATGCTGAGAGAGGACGTATTGGTGGCGAACACGGTGTCGTCAGGGCAAAGGTTCGAGACTTCTTTAAGGACGCTCTTCTTGAGGTTCATGATTTCCGGGATGGCCTCGATGATGAAGTCGGCGTCTTTGACGGCTTCTTTCAGGTCGACGAGGAAGGTCAGCCGGCTGAAGATGTCTTTCTTGGCATCTTCCGTCATTCGGCCCTTGCTGATGCGGTTATCGTAGATGCTGTTCAGGGTATCCTTGCCGCGTTGGAGGAACTTTTCTTCGATGTCGCGGCACTTGACAGTGTAACCGGCCTCGGCGGCCAGGGCGGCGATCTGCGCGCCCATGGAACCCGCGCCGAGAACGGTAATCTTCTGGATCTTCTTCATGGTTCCATCCCCTTAATAAACTTATTCAGGCAGCAGTCTTTACTTCTTGTTTACCGGCTCGAAAGCGTAGTAAACACGCTCATGTATTCTGACGTCTTTCTTGATTTCCACGGGATAGGCGGCAACCGGGAAGACGACCAGTTGAACTTCATCACCATTCTTGACATCTTCCAGCTTGCAGTTGAGTAGCCGGACCAGAAGGTGCTTCATGGGATGGGTCTTTTCAAAACCCAACCAAGCCATGACCAGGGGAGACTCGAAGCCGACCGGATTGGGGGACATCTCCGTCACGGCGACGATCTTGGCTTTTTTGGGCATATCGATCCATTCCAGGTCGTCTGACCAGCACTTCGTGCAGACCACGCCGGGCGGATAATCGATATTGCCGCACTTCTTGCATTTTGTAGTGGTCCAGCGGCCTTCCTTCAAATTATCATAGAACGGGTGGATCCGGTTGTGTTCCGGGGCTTCCCACGGCCACATATCCAATATGCCGCAATACTTGTTATCGATATAGGGAGTAGCTAAGATTTGGCTCTTTTCCAGTTCAGCCATTATATTTTTCTCCTCGTTTCCTTCAATCTCCGTAACCCTGCGACCTATTTGGGTTCGGTGCCGTAGATGACGACGGTGTGCTGTGCGCATACGCCGCTCAGGTTATGGGTCAGGCCGAACTTGGCATCCTTTACCTGGTTGCGGGCACGTCCCTGCAGCTGTTTACATATCTCTACGGCCTGGCGGGCGCCTGTGGCGCCATATGGATGGCCTATTGCCAGCAGACCGCCGTCCGTGTTGACCGGGGTCTGACCATCTATCTTAATCTGTCCGGACGCGCAGAACTCAGATCCTTCACCCTTCTTGCAGAAGCCGAGTTCTTCAACCTCGACGATCTCGGAGATGGTGAAGCAGTCATGGGTCTGGGCTACGTCGATATCCTTGG
>CAZQQL010000011.1:0-44467 GCA_964595455.1 uncultured Dehalococcoidaceae bacterium | reverse complement strand
CCGGAATGGCGAACACCTGCTCGATCAGCACGGCCCCGCCGAGTATCCCCCCGAGGCCGAGCCCAGACAGCGTCACGATGGGTATGAGCCCGTTCTTGAGGCCGTGACGGAACACCACCATGCGCTCCCGCAAGCCTTTCGACCACGCTGTCCGGATATAGTCCTGTCGCATCACTTCCAGCATCGCGGAACGGGTCTGGCGGGCGTTGGAAGCGATGGGGAACAGCGCCAGGCAAATCACCGGCATGATGATCTGTTTCAGGTTCAGCCAGAAGTCTTCGAACGGAGACGTGTAGCCGTAGGTGGGTAGCCACTTGAAGTGCAGGGAGAATACATAGAGCAGCAGGATGCCGAGCCAGAACTGCGGGACCGTGATGCCAATGTTCGTCAGTGTAGTCACGACAGAGTCTATCCAGGAGCCGCGCCGGATGGCGCAGATGAGCCCGGCCGGCACCCCGATGATGAAGGCTATCACAAAAGAAAGCAGCCCCAGGTGCAGCGTTATGGGTATCCTTCTCAGCACTTCGCTGGTGACGCTCTCGTTGTAGTAGATGGATATGCCCAGGTCTCCCCGGAACAGCCCTGCGAACCAGTCGAAGTACTGCTCCGCCATGGACTTGTCCAGCCCGTACTCCTGCCGCAGCTGCTCTATCTGCTCGCTGGTCATGCTCTGCATATTGTCCGGTGAGATGAGCATCAGGATCGGGTCGCCGGGCAGCAGGCGCATCGCCAGGAAGACAATGACGGATACGATTATCAGTATCAGTACTGACAGCAGCAGCCTGCGTACTATGTAACTGACCATACCTGTTTCACTCCGGACTGGATTGCATTGTTCCGATTATGTCAAACCGTTCATCCTGAGTCTGTCGAAGGATCATGGTGAACCCACCGCACCATCACGACTGACCCAGCCGTCCCGGGATTTGCCCGGGACGGCTGGTTTTCTTGTGTTGTTAAAGGTCCCCGGGTCTACTTGTCGAGCCAGTAGTCTTCCGGACTGAAATTCATCTGGCTCGCCCATAACCCGAAACCGGTGTCCTTGACATAGGCCTGCATGACCTGACCGGTGCCCATGTAGCTGACCGGGATCAGGCTGTCCTCTTCCCAGAGCGCCCGGGTCACCGCTTCCACCAGGGCAGCATCAACTTCGGGAGCTTTGATGGCGGCATTATACAGTTCCATGAGGTTGGCCGGACCTTTCAGGCTCACGTAGTACCCCGGGATGGTGTAGTACGTCTGGACAGAACTCAGGTAGTTCCCGGCGGCATAGGACGGCGAATAGATCATCGTGGCATGCCAGCCGGTCGACATATAGTCGGAATACTTGGCGGGATCGGCATACTCCAGGTTGCAGGTGATGCCGACATCGGCCAGGAACCCCTGGATAGCAACCTGGGAATCCTGGATGTCCGGCGCCGGGATCGTGATCGTCAGCGTACACTCGAATCCGTCGGGGTAGCCCGCCTCGGTGAGGAGTTGTTTGGCTTTGTCCGGATCGTACATGCGAGGCGTGATATCGTCAAGATAGCCGACGGCGCCCGGTACCGGTACCTGATAGGCGGCTTCGAACACGCCGAAACCGGAAACAGCCATCAGCGCCTCTTTGTTGATGGCATGCTCGATGGCCTCGCGTACCAGTTTGTTGGCCAGCGGCGAATCCGGATTGGCGTCATCCGGGTAGATGACGAACGTTCCGCTGTGACTGTAGATGAACTCTATGCCGGGCATCTGTTTCATCTCGCCCAGGACCATGCCGGACCATGGCTGGAGCAAGTCGGCGTCACCGACCTTGAAGGTGGCCACCTGGGTCATGGGGTCCGGTATGCAGATATACTGGATGCGGTCGAGGTAGGGCTTGCCTTCCTGCCAGTAGTCCTCGTTTTTCACGAATTCAAGTATGGTGTCGCGCTCGAACTTGGCAAGCTTGAACGGACCGGTAGCCACGATATTGGTCGTTGCCCATTCCACGCCGTTGGCCTCGATCGCGGTGGGAGAAACCATCATGCCGGCCATACCGGCAAGATTACCGAGCATCAGGTTCTCCCAGGTCGTGATGTTGATCTTGACGGTGTCGGCGTCGACGACTTCGATGGAAGACCAGCCGGTCGTCCCGGCTACGCCCGCCGCCTTCACCGCTTCGAGGTTATACTTGCAGGCCTCTGCATCGAAAGCGGTGCCGTCATGGAACTTGACTCCCTTGCGGAGGTCGATCGTCATGGAACTCATGTCGTCAGCCAGTTTGTAACCGGTAGCCAGGAATGGGACCGGCTGCGAATTGATATCGGTGCGGAACAGGGTCTCGACAGCCGCCTGAAGGAAATACGTGCCGTCCGTCGCCATCTTGGCCGGCCAGCCGAGGGAAGCGGCCGGGAGCCTCATGTCGAGGACCTTCAGGATACCACCGGTTTTCTTCGTACTGGTCGGCGTCGGGGACGGAGAAGATGTCGTCGTTGTTGTGGTTTTTGTGGTTGAGGTCGTAGTCGCCGGCTGGGAAGAGGTTGTTACCGACGTTTGGGAGGTGGATGTCGTGGTTGTTGTCGTCTCACCACCGCAACCGGTTATCAGCAGCCCGCTGATAATGACCATTGCCAGGATACAGAAAACAAACCTTTTCATTGGTCATCCTCCTTCTTTGGTCCGTTAAGGAAATCGGAACGCTGCCCGCACTTTCACCTCATGTCCTTGTTCCCCCCTTCTCCTGATACCCTTCCGGTTTTCTATGACAATTACGTAGTATGGCGGGTAGCACATATTCGTATACGAAAGTCGTACACGACTATAGTGCGTGAGGTAACGGAAATTGTAACAAAAGAATCAGGCCTTGTCAATAAAATTTCAAAAGAGGAAATTGTTGGAAAAACATCCATAGTGACAGAGGATCCGGTGAGGTCTCGCTGGGCGGGTAAAAAGTGTCCCCTTGTTTTACCCGCTGCAACTCCTGGCTCAATACATCTCGAACGCCATAACCCAGCTCATGGTTGAGCCTGTTAAACCGTCTTCCTGAGCCTGTAGGAGGCTGGGTCTGCAGGTCGATGTACTAACTTCAAGCCAAGTCCGGGAGCGATACTACCCCGTCTTGAAACTGTCCCCCCAGCCTTCCCGGATATCGCCCGCTCCGCACATGATCGCCATCACCAGGTGCGGCTTCTCATACTTCTTCAACGCCAGCGGACCGTGCTTGAGACCGGTGGGTACGTAGAGAGCGCTGGTGGTGTTGAAGACCAGGGGCTGGCCGCCCACGTAGAACTCCACTTCCCCACCCAGGTCTTCCGGATGTTCCGGATCGCCGCCGATGTGCAGCACGATCTCGTCGAACTTGCGGTGCACCATCTCCGGCATCCCGGTACCGGCTATTGTGGACGCCGGCATCCCGAACGTCCACCCCACTTCGATGTAGTACTTTACGCCGGGTATCTGCACGCCGCTCATCATCGTCATCGTGGGCGCGGTCCGACCTGCGGTGAATTCTGCGCCGGCCTCTCGCATCGGGCTGCGGATGGCATATTGTTCGTAATCGAACTCTTCCCCGTCCACCGGCCGGGCGGTAGTACACGGGACGGACCTGCTCCTGATGGATATCCGCAGGTGGTCTTTCTGGTAACGCCTCCAGGTCGCCGGGCCGTGTGGCACGCCCCGGGGGATGAAAAATGAGGTGGACGTATTGAACGCGACAACCTGCCCGCCGAACTGGAATTCCACCTCGCCCCCAAGTACCTGCGGTTTCCTGTGATCTCCGCCGAGGTGGATGATGATCTCGTCATCATCGTTCACCTGCTCCTGAAACGCCGGACCGGGCTCCGGTATACCCCGTAGCCACCGTGCCTCGATATGGTACTTGCAGCCGGGTATCTGCGCATCGCTCAACAGGGTCATGACCGGGACCTGGCGCCGTTGCGCCCCGGTTTCGTCTGCTCGCGCGGGTTTCCGTACCAGATATCGCTCGTAATCGATGTTGGACATTACCATGCGCCTCCGTTAATTTTTTAACTTGACGGGTCGCCTTTTACCTGTGTATTATCTAGTATCGTATCCGACTATTGCAAGAGGGGGAGCACAAAAAATGGCCGCAATCGATGAACTGAAAACCACCCCGATTACCCGTGCCACCATTTATCCGCCCTTCAAGAACATGATTTTCTATGCCCTGCAAAACAGCTCCTTTCAGATACGGTTCACCCACGTCAGCGTTCCGTTCGAGGGCAAGGAAGACGCCCACAAACATGATTTTGCGGAGGTCTTCGTCTTCGTCCCCTGCAATGAAGACCTGAACGCCTACGACGCTGAGACCTGGCTCTACCTGGGCGATAATGGTGAGAAGATGGTCATCACGGAGACCTGCGCCGTTCACGTTCCGGCCGGCCTGCTCCATTGCCCCATCATCCATAAACGGGTCGGACAACCGTTCTTCTTCGTCAACTGCCCCATCACGTCGAAGTATTCCGCGATCGTCGGCGGAGAAACGCTCGATATCCCCGTCGAAAAGAACAAATCTCTCGACCGTTAGACCGCCCGGGCTGTCCGGGTGAATGAAAACCGATTTGGCGTGCCCGTGGAGATAATGCTATACTCAGGATGGTACACTTTATAAACTTTTTCCAACAATCCAATCAGCATGGATGATCGTAGATAAAATGCGCGACGAAGACTCTGAATTTTACCTGTGGGTCCTGTTCAGCCAGACCCGGGATGCAATCCTCAAAGTGCGAGAAAGAGAATTACACACCCAGCATGTATCTGAAAGGCATGCCCAGATACTGTTCATCATCAACCTGATCGGCCATGACGCTACTCCCGCCAGGATATCCAAATGGCTCCTCCGCGAACCCCATTCCGTCTCGGAAATCATCGACCGGATGGAAAAACAGGGGCTTCTCAAGAGAGTCAAAGACATGGACCGGAGGAACCAGGTAAGGATCGAGGTAACGGAAAAAGGCAACAAGATGTACCAGCGTTCCTTCGTTCCCAAGAACCTCATCAACATCCTCTCCGTCCTCGGCGATAGGGAAAGAAAGCAGTTCATTTCTTCTTTATTGAAACTCCGAGGTGAAGCGCTGAAATACGTCGGTACCAGGTACGAAGTGCCCCTTCCGCCGATAGAACGCTG
Organism: uncultured Dehalococcoidaceae bacterium; assembly: GCA_964595455.1. Lineage (GTDB taxonomy): Bacteria > Chloroflexota > Dehalococcoidia > Dehalococcoidales > RBG-16-60-22 > DAOUEG01. The sequence goes on along the minus strand of CAZQQL010000011.1, from coordinate 39,360 downwards.
ACCGCCAGACAATCCCGCCATCAGTCCTTGTGAACATCTGACCCCGGGGCTTTCGCTCCCGGGGTTTTTTGCTTCTTCCGCCCGCCCGTTTTCTTATCCGGAACAGTAAATAGCCATGTTAAGGCCTGTTTTCAGACTACTAAAAAACATTTGACAAGGCACTTTTTAGCTGTTATAATCCCATACATTCTTCGGGTACGATAGTCGTAAACGAGTATTCCCGCCCCGGTATTTTGTCGCTCGATGAAAGAAAACGAAAGGCGATCGCTCGACATGGCTGACCTCAAACACGCCCACCTGATCCTCACCAAACCCCCGGTTTCTAAATACAAGAAACGGGATGAAGGCCCCGCCCTCGACCAGGTCCTGATGATGAACGGTACCAACGTCCCCGGCTCTTTCCATGTCCATTGCGCCTGGGTCCATCCCGGCCCTAATCCCGGCACCTATGACGCCCATGTCCACCCGCATGATGAGATCCTCGGCTTCATCGGTACCAACATGGAGGACACCGGCGACCTCGGGGCGCAGGCCGAACTCTGGATAGAGGACGAGAAATATGTCCTGACCGAGAGTTTCCTCGTTTACTTCCCCGCCGGCCTGGTGCACTGCCCTCTGACCGTAACCAATGTGCAGCGCCCCATTTTACACTTCGATATTCAGATCGCCAAAGGCAACCCCGAATTCACCTGGGTCAGGGACCTGCCGGCGAAATAAGAGCAAGGAGACTGATATGGTAACACAGGATTTGCTTGCCGATATCGTGGGAACTACCAACGTCATCACCGAACCGGAAACGCTCGATAAATACTCCCGGGATTTCAGCTTCGTTGCCGCTGTCCGGCCGGACTGCGTCGTCAGGCCCCGCAACCTGGATGATGTCCGGAAGCTGGTCGAGTACGCCCGTGAGACGAGGACGCCCCTTGTCCCGGTGAGTTCCGGCCCGCCCCATTTCCGCGGCGATACGGTCCCGGCCGCCGGCGGCGCGATTATCGTGGATATGTCCGGCATGAAGAAGATAATCCGCGTGGACCGGTTGAACCGGGTCTGCATGTTCGAGCCCGGTGTTACCTTCGGGGAACTGATCCCGGCCGTTACCGCGGAAAAGCTGCGGCTGAATATGCCGCTGATGCCCAGAAGTACCAAATCCATTGTGGGCAGCCTTCTGGAAAGAGAACCGGTGCAGATGCCCGGGTATCACTGGGATCTACCGGATCCTCTCAACTGTGTTGAAGTCATTTTCGGTACCGGGGATATGTTCCGTACGGGCGCCGCTGCCGGCCCGGGCTCCATAGAAGAACAGTGGGCAGCGGGAGGCGCCCAGGTTACTCCCGCCGGTCCTTCATCTGTTTCCTGGTATCGTCTCATCGGCGGATCCCAGGGAACAATGGGTATAGTAACCTGGGCCTCGGCCCGGTGCGAACTTCTTCCCAGCATCCAGGAACCGTATTTTGTCGGTTCCTCCAATCTCGATAGGCTCATGGAAATGGTCCACTGGCTGGTCAGATTGAGAATCGCCAACGAATGTCTGATCTTGAATAGCACCAACCTCGCTGCCATGATGACCACTTCCTCGGAAGAATATCAGGCGGTGAAGGACAGCCTGCCCGCCTGGGTTCTCTTCTATAATCTGGCAGGCTATAACTACTACCCGGAGGAAAGAATCAAAGCTCATGAAGAGGATGTCTGGGGAGTGGCGCAGCGTGCCGGAGTTGAACCTGCCCGCACGATGGGCAAGATGAACGCCTTTGAATTTATGAAAGCCGCTCAAGCCCCTTGCTCCGAGCCTTACTGGAAACTCCGCTCCAGGGGTTCCTGTCAGGATGTTCTCTTCATCACCAACTTCCAGGGAGTGGAAAAAACCGTTCTTGCCATGTATCAGTCTGTGAATCAGAGCGCCTATCCCGCGCCCGACATGGGCGTCTATATTCAACCGCTCGTTCAGGGCGCCAATTATCACGTCGAGTTCAATTTGTTCTATGACTCCGGTAACCGAAGGGAAGCAAACACGGTCAAAGACCTTTCCGCCCGGGTTATCGATCCGCTCATGGCCCAGGGTGCGTTTTTCTCACGGCCCTACGGAGAAAATGCTTCGACCATCCTGAACAAGGACGCCGCTACTATTCAAGCATTGCTTCGAGTTAAGTCCATATTCGACCCTGATAACATAATGAACCCGGGGAAACTGGTTTTCTAAGGATTGGACCGGTTTTAAGGATACTATCTCCAAGGAGAAAGAAAAATGGCGTTAGAAGATTATAGATATTACATGGAAACATGCCGCCGGTGTTCAGTCTGCAAATTCATACCTTTTGAGAAGGTAGTCCAGCACGAACGCGTCAATGTCTGCCCCAGTATCTCCAGATACGAATTTCATACTTACTGCGGCGGTGGTCGCATGGTCATGGGAACGGCTCTGTTGGAAAAAAGATTGGGTTATACCGATAAGCTGCTCGATATTATCTACAACTGCAATATGTGCGGCGCCTGTGACACATCCTGTAAATACTCCATGGACATGGAGCCCATGGAAGCTATCAACGAAATCAGGATAGACGCTGTACAGTCAGGCCATACCAAACCAGCTCTCGACAAGGTCGTCAACAACATGCGCCAGACGGGCGCCATGGTTGCGGGAGCCAAAGGCAAGCGCGGCTCCTGGGCTGAAGCATTGGGTATCAAGGACTGCACCCGGGAAAAAGTTGATGTCGTGTTCCACGTCGGCTGCCAGACCAGCTTCAACAAGGACATGTGGCCGCTGGCCAGGACAACCGCGAAACTCCTCCAGAAGGCCGGCGTCAACTTCGGTATCGCCGGAAACAACGAGACCTGCTGCGGCGGACGCGCCTACCAGATGGGCTATAAGGAAGATTTCCTTACCCAGGCAAAAAAGAACATGGACATGATCAAGCAATCCGGGGCCAGGACGGTAGTCACCGGCTGCGCCGATGGCTATCAGGCTTTCAAGGTGCTCTATGACCAGTACGGCCTCAAGGGTGACCTGGAAGTACTTCATATCACGGAATACCTGGCCCGGCTGATAAGTGAAGGTAAGCTGAAGCCGAACAGGAAAGTGGATATGGTGGTGACGTATCATGATCCCTGCCACCTGGGCCGCAAGGGCGAACCCTACATCCACTGGAACGGCAAAGTCATAATCAACGAGATCCGTACCATGGATCCCCCGAAAGAGTATCGCCGGGGAACAAAGGGCGTTTATGAACCGCCGCGGGATATCCTCAAGAGTATCCCCGGTCTCAAGCTGGTGGAAATGGACAGGATCAAGGAATATACCTGGTGTTGCGGCGCCGGAGGCGGGGTCAATGAATCCAACCCCGCATTCTCCCAATGGACGGCCAACGAAAGGATAGCCGAAGCCAGGATGACCGGGGCATCGGCGATCGTCACTGCCTGTCCATGGTGTATCAAGAATTTCAACGAGTCGATTAAAGCTGAAGGCGGTAGCATGAAGGTGTATGACGTCGTCGAACTGCTTGATATGGCAATATAGGAGGTCACGGAAAAATGGCTCTGAAAAAAGACTTTTATGCAGCACTTGTGAATATCCTCGGGCCTGAATATGTTTCCGATGATCCGGAAATCACCGAAACGTATGCCAACCCGGTCAGGCAGGGCTTGCCGGTAGCTCCCAGGTTCGAAGCGATAACGCTTCCTGACAGCACCGAGGAAGTCCAGGCAATCGTCAAGCTGTGCAATCGGTACAAAGTACAATTCAAAGCATCCAGCACCGGTTGGCTCTACAGTGATCCCGCCGGACCAAATTGTATCAAGATCGACTTGCGGCGTATGAACCGCATACTGGAAATCAACGAAAAAAGCTTGTACGCCACGGTTGAACCTTACGTTATCGGCGCTCAGCTCCAGGCCGAGTGCATGAAACGTGGCCTCAACTGCAACCTGACCGGCGCCGGGGCCAACTGCTCGGCGCTGCCCCTCGCCGCCCACGTGAATCTGGGTCACCTCAGCCAGAGCGGCAGCTACGGCGAACGTAACCAGCTCGCCCTGGAGTGGGTAACGGGTGATGGTGAGATCGTCAGGCTCGGGTCCCTGGGATCCCTGGACGAATGGTTCTGCGGCGACGGCCCCGGTCCCTCCCTGCGCGGCATCATCCGCGGCGATACCACCCCTCTCGGTGGTCTTGGTGTTTATACCAAAGCGGCCCAGAAACTGTTCCACTGGCCGGGACCGCATACATTCCCGATGGAAGGCGTTTCACCGAAGTACAAGCCGGCATACATCCCGGAAAACTATCTGGTCCGCTATATGTCGTTTGAAGACTTCGATCACATGATCGATGCCGTTCTCAAGATCGGCGAAGCGGAGATTGCCACCGAGCTGATGTGCTTCAATCCAGCGATGATGGCCGCCAATCTGGCCACCAAGCACATCGAAGAGGAACGAGAGATATATCAAAGGTTTTCAGCTCAGATGAAGGGCCCAGCCGGCTTTATGGTCATGCTCATGGGGAACTCCAGGACCGATTTTGAATACAAACGGAAAGTGCTTGAAAAGATTACCGCCGAAACCGGCGGGAAAATCCTTGAAGAGGTTGAAGATCCCGAGAACCAGGGCGGTTACATCTGGCGCTACTTCAGAGAGACCGGTTCCATCAAGGAAACCGGGCGCACCCTGTCGCCGCAGGCGGGCATGGTCGGCGGTACCGACGCCTTCCCGCTGATGAGTTACTTCATTAAGAGCTGCAACCCTATCAAGGAACGCCTCATCAAGGAACATGCGCTACTGGATAACGGGACGGCTCCTTTCATCCAGTCGACCGAACACGGACACCTGGCCCACGGCGAGGTACTGGCCGTTGCCTCGATGAAACTTAAAGGTGACGAGTTACGGAGGATGCAGAGTCAGGTCAACGAGGGTTCCAACAGGATTTCCATAGAAGGCCACTTCGGTATGCCGCAGCACGCCTGGGGCGATATGCTTCATGATCTATACGGCCCCCATGCCAGCAACTATCACCTGTGGTTGAGAAAGATTAAGAAGACCTTCGACCCCAATGCCGCCTCGGAGGCTTCCACGTATATCAATGCAAAGGAAGACTAGCTGTGTGAATCCAGGCTGACTGGCCTCCTCGTAACGCTGGAGAGAGCGGAGGCGATGTCTGCGTAAGCGAACTTCGCCGAAGTTCTCTCCAGTAGTCAGGAACGGACCGAAAAGCAAGTGATCCATGGAAAAATATCGAACGAAAAGGAAGGAACGAAAAGATGTTGACTCCCAAGATGTGGATCGATAACAAGTGGGTGGATGCCGAATCCGGCAAGACCTACAAGGTGTACAACCCCGCTACGGAAGAAGAGATCGCCCAGGTACCCATGGCCGACGAACGGGATGTAAACCGGGCCGTGGCCGCAGCCAAAAAAGCCCTGCCCGTTTGGTCTTCCAAGACCCAGGACGAACGCACCGCTATCATCAACAACATGGCCAACGTCCTCAAGGAGTTCGTCCCCGGCATCGCCAAGCTCGATACCCTGGACCACGGCACCCCGCACCGCATGGCCTTCGGCATGGCGATGAGCAGCACCGCCCAGCTGGAATGGTCGGCCCAGGCCGCCCGCGCCATGATGGGTGAATATATCCCCGCTTCCCGCAAACAGACCATGTTCTGGCTCCGGCGCGAACCCATCGGCGTCTGCGCCCTGATTATCCCCTGGAACGCTCCCCTTGCGATGCTCGTTACCAAGATGTCCCAGGCGTTGGCCACCGGGAACACCTGCGTCATTAAACCACCCAGTATAGATTCACTGACCTCACTGGAATTTGCCAAGGTCCTGGAGAAATGCAACCTCCCGGAAGGCGCCGTCAATATCATCACCGGCCCCGGCGGCACCGTGGGCGAAGCCCTGGCTTCCCACCCGGATGTGGGCATGGTCTCCTTCACCGGCAGTTGCGAGACCGGCCAGCGCATCATGGAACTGGCCAGCAAGACGGTCAAACGGCTCAGCCTGGAACTGGGCGGCAAGAACCCGTATATCGTCCTCCCGGATGCCGACCTGAACAAGGCCGCCGGTCACGCCGCCATGTGCACCCAGATGAACTCCGGTATGGTCTGCGCTTCCCCCGGTCGGTATTACGTCCATGAGTCCCTGCATGATGCCTTCGTTGAAAAATACATAGAGGCCGCCGGGAAATTCGTCGTCGGCGACCCCAATGATGACCGGACCACCACCGGCCCCGTCGTCAGCGCCGACCACCGCGACCACATCGAACGCCTCGTGAAATCAGGCATCGACCAGGGCGCCAAACTTGTCCTCGGCGGTAAGCGCCCGGCTGGCAAGGGTTATTACGTCATTCCCACAGCTTTCACCGGCGTCACCCCGGATATGGATATCTACCGGCAGGAGATCTTTGGGCCGGTAGCCGTCATCGTCAAGTATTCGGATGAGAACAAGCTCATCGACATGGCTAACGATAATACCTTCGGCCTTTGCGCCTCGGTCTGGACGAAGAATACCGGCAAGGCGATACGCTTCGCAAACGCCATCAACGCCGGCGCCGTTTGGATTAACGACCACCAGATGATCGGCAACGAACTGCCCTGGGGCGGCTTCAAGCAAAGCGGCTTCGGTAAGGAAAACCACAACATGGGACTGGAAGAGTATACCCAGATGAAACTCGTTTCCATGGACCTGACGGAGTAGCGATACTCCTGGATAAAGGCATGTATGAAAGGAGGGGTGAGAGAGAGGTCCAAACGTATGATCACCTGGCGGGTAGAGCTCCCTGAACCGCCACTGATAGCTTCCGCCAGACTGGATAGAAACCGGATCGATGCATGAATCACATCCTTTTCCCGTTCACAAGTAATCACGAAGGAGGACAAAGTGAAAAAGGTTTTTACATGCTCCCTCTTCCTGTTAATCGGCCTTATCTGTATCTCGCTGATTGTCTCCGGCTGCGGTAACGGTTCCACCACTACTACCAGCAAGACGACGCAATCTTCACCGGCGCAGACTACCAGTTCCACCCCTACCTCCTCGGCCGTCGCTACGCCAAAAAGCGGCGGCACCATGAAGGTTGCCGGTCCCCCCGATCCGGGCGGCCCCTTCGGCTGGCCGGCTGATATGGTCGGCCCCGCCTCCGCTTCCGCTCAACCCGCTCTGGAGACGCTTTATCGCCAGACATCGGACGGTTCTTATGTCCCCTGGCTGGCTACTTCCTATGAAGTGGCGACTGACAAGAAATCCCTTACGTTCAAACTCAGGCAGGGCGTCAAGTTCCATGACGGCACGGACTTTAATGCCGAGGCGGTCAAATTTAACTTCGACGCGCTCATGGAAGCCCAGCAGCAGCCTTTCTGGGTCTCCACTGAAGTCATCGATACCTATACCTTGAAACTCAACGTCACATCCTTTAATAACATGATCATCGGGACTTTTGCGGACTCATCTTACATCGCCTCCCCTACCGCTTTCCAGAAAAACGGCCGGGAATGGGCGGATGTCAACCCGGTCGGTACCGGTCCTTTCGCGTTTGACAGCTACGAGGCCAATACCAAGGTTACCTACAACAAGTTCGACCAGTACTGGCAGGCCGGCAAGCCTTACCTCGATCGCATCGAGATCCACTTCATCATGGATCCCCAGACCTTGTTGGCCGCGATGCAGGCCGGTCAGTTGGACATGACGAATATCTCCCTCGGCCAGCAGCAGCTCGACTTTGAAGCTGCCGGTTTTGTCACCTCAGTCAACCCGATGACCACCTACGTGCTCGTGTTCGATACCGCCAATGCAGATTCCCCGTTCGCCAAACTGGAAGTGCGCCAGGCGGTTGAATACGCTATTGACCGGGAAGGTATCGCCAAGGGTATCGGCAAGGGAACGTGGATAGCCCCCTACCAGATCCCAGCACCCTCGAACGGCGCCTTCGATCCCAATTTCAAGGGCGGGCTCAAGTATAACCCGGACAAAGCCAAAGAGCTGCTGACGCAGGCAGGTTTCCCCAATGGCATCGATACCGCTATCATTTCTCAGCCGGCTGCCCGGCAGGCGGATGTCGAGGTGGCCATCCAGGCTAACCTGAACGCCGTCGGCATCAGGACGGATATCAAGGACGTCGACCAGGGAACGTTCGCCAACTACCAGGCCAACGGCTGGACCAACGCCATGTTGATTTCCCCGATTGCCGCCTTCGGTAACTTCAACAGCTCGCTGCAGTTCTACTTCGGAGAAAACCAGTTGCAGTTCAAGAGCTGGGAGCTGACAGACGAATACTTGACACTCCTTAATACCAGTTTCAACTCCGAAACGCTTGATATGAAGCTTGTCCGCGCCGTCACCGACTACATGACCGAGAACTGTCTTGTCGTACCGGTTTCTGAAAGCGGCCTCGGATTTGCCTTCGCGAGTTATGTCAAGGGCGGAGGTTTTAACGAACGCGGCTTCCCCACCAACTGGAATATGGATTCGGTCTGGTTGGACAAATAGAGCAACCCTCCTGCTGCTCTCACCCGATGGCGGGCCGGGATAACCGGCCCGCCTGAAAGGATAAATGACGATACTACCCTTGAAATACAACCGCCGGTTCCCGGATTGACCGGGAACCATTCAATCCTGAGAAGCATTTTTCATTTTTTCCCTCGTTAAAGGAGAAACCATGAACGTACAGGAACTCGAAGCCAAAATCCAGATGCTGGAACGGAAACTCCAGGTCCTGGAAGATACGGAAGCTATCAAAAAACTGCAGCGGGCCTATGGCTATTACCTCGAGCACTGGATGGCCGAAGACCTCATCGACCTGTTCGCGGACAACCCGGCAGCTACGTTGAAGATCGCCGCCGGGGAATACCACGGCAAGGACGCCATCCGCCGCTTCTTCCGCCACGGCAATGAAGACAAGCCGATTCCCAAATCGGATAACGGCGCTTTCCTCCACCAGGTCATGCAGCTCTCCGGCGTCGTCGATGTCGATCCGGACGGCAAAACGGCCAAGGGACGCTGGTATGGGTTCGGGGCCAATGCTTTCCCGGTCCCGGGCGGCGCCAACCCCGGCTGGATGGACGGCGTCTATGAAGTGGAATACATCAAGGAAGACGGCGTCTGGAAGCTGCTGAAGGTACGCTGGTGCATGACGTTCCACGCCCCCTGGACCCTGAGCTTCGTTGAAAAAGACCGCGTTGATGAATTCATGAACCGTCCCTATGAGCGTGCCGGCGCCCTGCGGCCAACCGGTACCCCGGAAGATACCCAGTACCCCTCCGGTTTCCTCTGCCCGTTCCACTTCAATAATCCGGTAACGGGCAGACCGAGTCCCAAGCAGGCGTGACCCCACTGACCTGGGACGGAAAAACGGGTAGCGAACGGGAAAGGCCGGGATGGTTAGTTTTATCATCAGAAGGATCATACAGTCCATCATCGTTCTCATTCTTATGATGAGTGTGGTGTTTGTCGCGGTGCGCTTGTTGCCCGGCGATCCTATCCGCATGTATATCGCCTACAACGCCCAACAGTCCTACACGGAAGAACAGATCCAGCACCTGCGCCATGAGGTCGGCCTGGACAGGCCTCTTTACGTCCAGTACTTCGACTGGATTTCAGGGGTCTTCCAGGGCGACCTGGGCAAGTCCATCCTGCGTAAAGAACCGGTCACCAAGGAGATCTTCCGGCGGCTCCCGGTGACCATTCACATCGGAGCGGTAGCTTTCATCTTCGGTATTGCCGTCGGGATCCCGCTGGGGATCGTTACCGCGGTAAGAAGGGGAAAATGGGTCGATACCCTGCTGACCCTGTTTGCCTACATCGGCATCACGATCCCCGTGTTCTGGCTGGGGCTGCTGCTGATGTATCTCTTCGGCGTCTACCTCAAGTGGCTGCCGGTGATGGGCTACACCTCTCCCTTTGAAGATTTCTGGCTGAGCACCCGCCAGCTCATCATGCCGGTCATCTGCCTCTCGTTCTTCTCCATCGCCGCCACCGCCCGGCAGACACGTTCCAGCCTGCTGGAAGTGATGCGCCAGGACTACATCCGCACCGCCTGGTCCAAGGGCTTGCGGGAACGCGCCATCATCTGGAAACACGCACTGAAAAACAGCCTGATTCCCATCGTCACGCTCGTAGGTATGGGTATCCCAATGATTATCGGCGGCAGCGTTCTGGTAGAACAGGTGTTCAATCTTCCCGGTATCGGCGTCCTGCTGACCAACGCCGTGTTCAATGAAGATTATCCCTACGTGCAGGGAATCGTCCTGATTATTTCCGCCGTAGTCCTGATTTCAAATTTTGCCGTGGAACTTGCTTACGGCTGGCTGGATCCGAGGATTCGCTATGACTGATCTATCGCCTAAAAGGGATGCAACGCATGGTTGGTAACGCTTCAACCCTGGGGACATCGGAGATAGCCCCGCGTGTCAGCGAATGGAAACGCCTGTCCAAGGTGTTCTTCGGGCGTGGCATCGTTATCTTCGGGATGGTGATTATCGTCCTGTTCATCCTCGTGGCGATATTCGCTGACTGGCTGGCCCCATATGATCCCTACGCCGTGGATATGAACGCCACCCTGCAGAACCCGAGCGCCGAACACTGGCTGGGGACCGATTCCGTGGGCAGGGACACCCTGAGCCGCATCATCTATGGCGCGCGCGTTTCTCTTCAAATCGGGCTGATAGTGGTCGGCATCGGCACTATAATCGGCATGGCCCTGGGCACTATCGCCGGTTATTTCGGGGGTTGGACCTACACCATCATCATGCGGACCATAGATGCCTTGATGTGTTTTCCCATGATCGTACTGGTACTGCTCATTGCATCCATGCTCGGCCCCGGGATGCGCAATGTCATTATCGCACTCACTATCGCCCTGATGCCGGGGTATGCCCGTATCATGTGCGGCCAGGTCTTGTCCGTAAAGTCTGACGACTACATCCTGGCCGCCCACTCGCTCGGCGCCAGCCCCCTGCGCATCATCATGCGCCACATTGTTGCCAACTGCCTGCCCCCGCTCATAGTCCAGATTACCATGATGCTCGGCGCGACTATTCTGGCGGAAGCCGGCCTGAGTTTCCTGGGCATCGGCATCCAGCAGCCCACGCCCACCTGGGGTGGTATGATTACCAATGGCAGGCAATACCTGACTAATTATCCGGTCCTCTCTCTCGCTCCCGGCCTTGCGTTGATGCTGGTCGTCTTCGCCTTCAACATCGTCGGCGACGGCATCCGCGACGCCCTGGATCCCCGCCTGAGAGGCCAATTATGACCCTGACGTAAAGGAGGTTGCCATGGATTTGGGACTGAAAGGCAAGGTTGCCCTGGTAACCGGGGCGGGCAGCCAGACCGGCTTCGGGAAAGGCATCGCTCTCCAACTGGCTGAAGAAGGCTGCGATGTCGTTATCCTGGATAAAGACGCCGCCGGCGCCGCGAAGACCGCCGCAGCCATGGAGGCAATGGGCCGTCAGGCCATGGTTCTGACGCTGGACCTGACCGCCAGCATCGCGGTACGTCAGGCCGTGAAGACCGCTTTGGACAAATTCGGGAAGATCGATATCCTCGTCAATAACGCCGGCCAGTCCACACCACCCAAACCGTTCGCGGACAAGACCGAGGAGGAATGGGAACCGGACATCGATATCAACCTGCGGTCCGTATTGATCGTGACCAGGGCCGTGTTGCCCGGGATGATCGAACGCGGCTACGGCAAGATCATCAACATCTCATCCGGCGTCGGCACGATGGGACTGGCGAATTCCAGTATCTACAGCGCAGCCAAGGCCGGGGTGATGGCTTTCACCAAATCCCTCGCCAAAGAGGTGATCGGCAAAGGCATCAATGTCAACAGCATCAGCCCCGGCCTCGGCGATACGGGCTTCCTGCGTTCCAGCAATCTTCTGAAATCCGAGCAAACGCCCCCGGAGTTCATCGCCGGCGTCTCCCGGGACATTCCGGCAGGCAGGATGACCACACCGAAGGACATAGGCTACGTTGCCGCATTTTTAGCTTCGGATGTCGCCGCTGACATCGTCGGACAGGTGATCCACGTTGACGGCGGTAAGATAATCAAGTTTTAGTCCATAGGAAAAAATAAGCGAGGAGGGACTACATGGACCTGGGAATCAAAGGAAAAGTAGCTATCGTTACCGGCGCGGGAAGCCAGATCGGCTTTGGTAAAGCCATCGCCATGACCCTGGCAAAAGAAGGCTGCGACGTCGTCGCCACGGATGTTGACCTCGAAGGCGCCAGACAGACGGCCACTGACATCAAGGCCCTGGGCAGGAAATCACTGGCCCTGAAAGTGGACGTCACCAAAATGCAGGACGCCGTTGACATGGTCGAGGCCACACTGAAGGAATTCGGGAAAGTGGACATCCTCATCAACAATGCCGGCGCCTGCACGCCGCCCAAACCCTTCATGAAATTTGAGGAGTCCGAGTGGAACAGGGACATCGCCGTCAACCTCAACGGCACCATCAACTGTACACGCTCGGTCCTGCCCTTCATGATTGAGAAGAAGAGCGGCAGCATCGTCAGCATCACGTCCGGCGCAGGCATCCAGGGCGGCATGTTCACCGCCGGTTATTCCGCGGGCAAAGCCGGCATCATCGCCTTCAGCAAGTGCCTCTCCCGGGAACTGGGCTCCAACAACGTCCGGTTCAACCTGGTCTCCCCCGGTATCGCCAACACCGGCTTCGCCAAACAGGCCCCTCCCGGACTCCTGGAAAACGCCGTGAAGTCCATCCCGCTCGGCAAGCTCACCACCGCCCAGGACATCGCCAATGCTGTGGTCTTCATGGCCTCTGAAGCCGCCGGCGATATTACCGGCCAGGTGCTCCCTGTCACCGGCGGACCTGACGCCTAGAACCTGTACAAAAGAATAATGCCCCCGCTGATCCTGGGCCTGCCGTAGCCGTAGGGCGGGTAAAACCCTGTCACCGTTTTTACCCGCCGCGTAATCCCGTTCATGTCGAGCTTGCCGGACCACGGTGAATCGGCGCAATCTATCGTCCCCCTCTCCGTTTTACGGCGAGGGGGATGAAGAGGTGGGGTTAGAACAGGAGGCATGATATGCCTGCATCGAAGTACGAAAAATACGTCACCCGCAAAGCGGAAACCGTCCTGGGACCCGGCCCTGACGGCGTCGTCAGGTTCGGCTTTCCTGAAACCTACGCGATAACCGATAGGACCATCGCCACCACCGGCCCGCGAATGATCTTCTCCAATGATTATGTCAAGGAAGCTGCCTCGAAAGTAGAATACGGCTGGATCCTAAAGGACCTGACCCTGCTGAGCAACGATCCCCAAAAGAATTACGGCGCCCATAAGCACAGTTACCCGGAGATATTCATCTTCTTCGGCAATGACCCGTACGATACCAGCTACCTCGGCGGCGAAGGAGAATTCTGGCTCGGTGAGGGCGATGAACTGGAAAAGATCACGTTCGATACCTCCTGCAGCTTCTACGTCCCGGCCGGCGTCGGCCATTTCCCCCTCTTCTTCCGGAACATCAGGTCCCCTATCGCCATGAATGTCGTCGTCCCCAATGTCGGCGATATCAGGATGACACTGGTCGAGCGCTGAAAAGGCCAATGGCCGGATGCGGTCCCCATGGAGCGGTTTCGATAAAGAGAACGGCCTGCAGTCCCGTGAATGAGAAGCGGAAGACCCGGTAACAGGCTATGTCCGCGGGATGGACAGAGGCATCAGTGCCAACCCCAGTATTTCCCGCATGTGCGTGTTCAGGGCATCCAGCAGGAACAGGTATCGTTCCCTGTCCTGGTTCGAAAACTGGAAAATGTGGTCCAGAGACTCTATCGTCACTGCCTGGAACAATTCCCGGCCGGCTTCGGTTATCACAACGGTAGACGCATTATCGTGATTGCTTTTCACCATTTCAACCAGGTTTTTGTTCTTCAACCTGTTGATCAGTTGGTAAACAGAAGCGGATTGGCGCATCGTTTCGGTAATGATTTCCCCGATGCTCAAAGCTTTCCCTTCGTGTACTAACAGGTGAAGGACCGCGAGTTGTTCCGTGGTGATATCGGATTTGATGAGCTCGATTTCCCAGACCCGGTTCACGGCGAACCTTCCGGTATTGAGCAGCGCCCATAATTTGGTATCCGGCATATCTTCTGAATGTGAACGCAATATCCTCGGCGCCTTCTCGATTTTGCCGCCATGAAGATACTGGATTAACGGTGGTTCGTACTGGAGACCCAGGATGCTTCTGGCCCGGGTAGTAATGGCTTTGAGGATCTCCGCCAGTTCTACCTTCTGTTCGAAGGAATAGGGAAGAAACGCCATTTCCAGGGATTTGGTGGTCACCTGTTCGAATAGGTGAACGCCCCTTTCCGTTACCGTGACAACGGTCTGCTTGTCTCCTTTTTTCTTTGTTTTCGTAACCAGGCCCATCCGGGTCATGCGGTCCAGTAGGGTGTAAACGGTATTGGGGCGCCGGAGCGTCTCGACGAACATGTCGGTGACGACCATGGAGCCGCCGTGGTCGAGGAGAATGAACAACGTTGAAAGCTGCTCGATGGTGATACCGAATTCGTCCAGTTCAAGCTGGCGGGCGCGGTATACCGCGAACCCCGTCCTGTCCAGCAGTGACCAGTAATGGTACTTGTGATACAATTCTTCCGCTTGAAACATTGGGGCGTCCTGTCTTCAGTAACCGGACTGGTAACTCACCTTCGATAATAGTAAACTAATACAACCATTGTACATGAATAGCGGACATAATTGCCAAATTCATCCTGTAGATGAAGTCCGCCTGTCAACAACATCATTCGTACTGAAGCGGCTTGAGCCTGGAATTGCGTACGTTTTCTGATGTTTCTTTGCCGGTCACCGGGTGCCGGAAATGATGAGGCAGTATGTAACCGGAAACAAACCTCAGATCATCCGGGTCGGGAGCTATGTCCGGGGCCGGCATCTCAAACCTCCGTTCTCCAGCTTCGTTCTGCGGGGCATTCCCTTTGCCCTTGATGAAACGGTAGCCCAGAGCTTCGGGTGTGTTCCATTCACCCGGGATCTTGGCTCCATAAGGGATGAACCAGTTTATCGCCAGTATCTTCCAGGTCCCCTCTTCTTTAACATAGCGCATTTCGTAGATGCCGCTCGTCAGGGAACCACCCTCAATCTTGCCGTCCTTGGCCATGAAGATCCCACCGAACCCGTACCATCTGCCGGAAGCTGTTGTCCCATCCGGGCTGACGGTGATCAGGCCGCCGGTAGGCATCAATTGGTGCAGAAAACCTGTAGGCCCGTCAGTACGCGTCGCCATCGCGAAATATTTCCGCACGCCTTCTTTTCCCAGCCATTTCCCTTCCAGCCAGTTCAGCATGACATCCGGACTGTCGGAGAAGCAGTCAATGATCTCCTGGCCCATCATGTGTTCGACGTAGTAGTTATATGCTTTCTGGAGGCGCTTGATAGCTTCGATGTCCTCCAGCAACTGTATCTTCCTGGCCTGCGCTTCGACCAGCTTTTCCAGCCGCTCTACCTTCTGCGCCAGTGCTTCGCTGTTCATTATGCATCTCCTCCGGTATTTGGGGGACCTATTCGTTACCGGTCTCCCTGGTATATGAACTCCGGTTGGCAAATGTGAAGAAAAGGACCGGGCTGTTGATTTTCCGGAAATACAGGGGAAGGTGGTTCATCCCCGCCGGTACATAGATCAGGGCGCTTTGGGTCAGCAGGAACTGCTCATCTTCGAGCCAGAACTCGATTTCAGCATCGAGTTCCCTCGTAGCGCCCTTATAGGTGCCGGCAAATCCCAGTACTTCATCGAAATCATGGGAATGCTGGATCTCCACCTGAAAACCGTCAGGCCCGCGCACGTCCGTCATCCAGACGGCATCGAAGTACGGGGCTCCCTCAACAATCCTGTTGTTTAACCCTAACAGGTGGAACGCATCCAGGAAGTTACCCGCGGCATGCTGTTTCTCCATCCGTTGCGCCAGCCCTTCCGGCGGCGGACCGTTGAACGGCCTGACATCTTCGGTCACGATATACTTGGCATACTTCTTTTTACTCATCTACCTGTCCTTCAATCCGGCGCATCTGCTGCCGCAAAATGGCCCGGCGGCGGTGTTGCCCGCCGCCGGGAAGAGGTGACCGGGGATTAGTCGTGTTGTTCCATCCAGGCGTCGACATAGTTCCAGACTGGACTGCCGCCGCCGATCGCTTCCAATCCCTTGTACCGGTCATGTACCCAGGGCTGGGTAATGCCGATGCTCTTGGCATCCCAGAGAGGGATAGCGATAACATTATCGTATACAACCTTGATGATTTCTCTCGCTTTCGCCAGCTGTCCTGCTTTTTCAGGGATCACCAGGTATTCCTGGATAGCGTTTTCCAGCTCATCCGGCCGGTACATGCTGTCCCAGTAGATGCCCCGGAACCAGTTCGGCTGAGATGGTCTTATAAGGTAACGGAGCACCGTGACACCGTAGGCTGTCGAGAGCGTCGAAGGCGATTCCAGGATGCCTTCAGGCCAGCCGTTGGTTTCGTATTCGATCCATTTGGCCACGCTGATTGATTCTATCTCGGCGTCGATGCCGACTTCCTTCAGGTAAGCCTGTACGGCCGGGATCTCGTCACCGGCCAGATGGACCCCGGCGATGATCTTGGTCTTGAAACCATCCGGGTACCCGGCTTCTGTCAGTAACTGCCTGGCTTTTTCAACGTCGTATTCACGCCCCTTGAAATTGGGGTCGAAAGGAAGCTGGGTCGAGCCGGCATACTGGTACAGCGGTGTGAAATAGCCGAGACCGACATTCTGCGCTATGGCTGCTTTATCGATAGCATATTCCATGGCCGCACGGACTTTCACGTTGGCCAGGGGCGATGCCGGATTGGTTACTGACGGGATAAAGCACATGCAAAGGCCGCCCGGGTTGGCGGTGACGGTATAACCTTTCGGTCCCAACTCGGTCGCCATCTTCGGCCCACCGCTCATGAGGCTGATGGTATCCCCTTCACCGGATTCGAAGGCGATCTGGGCCGTAACGGGATCAGCAATGAAGATGTACTTTATCTGGTCGAGGTGCGGCTTGCCGCCCCAGTAATCGTCATTACGTTCGATGAGCAGATACTCTTTGTCCTTGTATTCAACAAATTTGAAGGGGCCCGTCCCCACCGGGTGCCAGTCGACATATTCCGCGCCCTTACTGTTGTACCATGACGGTGAGATCATGCCGCCGGTAGCGCCGCCCAGTTTGGAAAACCAGGTGTTCTCGTACCGCTTGATTGCTATCTTCATCGTATTGGTATCGATGATTCCCATGGAAGCGACGTTTTCCATGCCGTCCATGTTGGCTTCGGCGTGCTTTTCAAGGTTCCATTTGCAGACGTCCGCAGTAAATGCAGTGCCGTCATGGAACCTGGCGTTTTCCTGCAGGTGGATCGTCACGCTGAGGTAATCATCAGCCCACTCGTAAGACTTCATCAACCGCGGAAACATGTCTCCTCCGGGTGTCCAGATAGCCAGCGGTTCTATCATGGGCATCATGAACCCCCAGGCAAGTCCAAGCTGGTGTTCCGGAATCCCGATGGAACCTGTCGGTGCCTCAGTACCGATTATCCTCAAAGTTCCGCCGTCTTGAGGGGCATTGGTTGCGGGAGTGCTGGTGGTTGTGGTTGTCGCTGTTATAGTTGTGGTAGTGGATGGCGCCGGAGTGTCCTTGGCGCATCCTGCCAGGAACAATGAAGCTGTGACCATGATGGTAAGCACAATAATCAGGATTTTCTTCATGGATTTTCCCTCCTTCTCGGACCGGTATTTCTCTTATTGAAAAACATCCATCTGTTCTTTTCCTCTATAACCGCACCTCCTTCTCGTACACTTGTCACGGATTTACAGGGTGCCCCTTAATCTCGGGTCCAGCGCATCCCGTAATCCGTCTCCTACCATGTTGAAGGCAAATACCAGCGCCATGATGGCGATGCCGGGAACGAACGCCAGCAGCGGATCGGAAAGGAGATATCGATAGCCGGTGTTCACCATCGCGCCCCAGGCCGCTTGAGGTTGGGTGATGCCGATCCCGAGATAGCTCAACCCGGCTTCAGCCAGGATCGCGCCTCCCAGCATCATCGTCATCATGACGATGATCGGCGCCAGGCAGTTGGGAAATACATGGCCGAACATTATTCGCTTGTTACTGGCGCCGAGTGATTTCTCCGCCATGATGTAATCGTTTTCCTTGACGGAGAGGACCTGCCCGCAGACCAGCCTGGCGTACCCGGCCATCATCGCGATCCCCAGTGACAGGCAGAGATTCAGGAGGCCCTGCCCCAGGATGGCCGCTATCGCCAGCATCAGCATGATCATGGGAAATGCCATGAAAGCATCGATAAAACGCATGATGACCGTATTCAGTATGCCGCCGGCATATCCGGCAATGAGCCCCAGCGTGATGCCGATCGAGGCAGCGATGAGTACCGCGGTGATGCCGATGGTGACGGACGTCCGTGCCCCGTAGATCATGCGGCTCAGGTAGTCCCTGCCCATCGTATCGGTACCGAGCAGGTGCTCCGCAGAAGGAGCGGCGAGTGCGTTGCCGAGTTCAGGCTTGTAGGGATCGTAGGGGGCCAGCCATGGCGCGAAAGCCGCCGCGATGACATTCAGCACTATGATTACGAGACCGACAATCACGACCGGCCGGCTCGCCATGACTCTCATGATGCGTTTGAATTCACCTACCTTGGGTGGCGCCGCCATGACTGAAGTATCGATATCTATGTTACTCGTCATCAGAATTCACCTACTGATACCTGACTCTGGGGTCCATCCAGCCGTAGGAAATATCCACCATGAGATTGACCGCCACGATCATGAAAGCGCTGATCAGGACGATTGCCTGCGTTACCGAATAATCAAGGCTGTAGATGGCATTGACCGCCAGTCTGCCCATTCCGGAAATATTAAATACGGACTCGATGATGACCGAACCGCCGAGTATCGTGCTGAATTGCATGCCGGCCAGGGTCACGATCGGTATCAGACCGTTCTTGACGACGTGTTTGAAGATAACGACCCGTTCCCTCAACCCTTTGGCATAGGCGGTCCGGACATAGTCCTGCCGCACGACCTCCAGCATCACCGACCGTGTTTGCCGCGCCATGCCCCCTACTGAAAAGATGCTCAGGCAGATTACCGGCATGATCGTCTGCTGGATACTGAGGGAAAAGTTTTCGGTCGGCCAGGAGAAACCGTGGGTCGGCAGCCATCCCAGGTGGAGCGAAAATACATACAGGAGAACGATAGCCAGCCAGAATGTCGGTATAGTTATCCCGAAGTTGGCCAGCAGCGTGACGATGAGATCGATCAGCTTCCCGCGCCGTACGGCACATATCATCCCCGCAACGATACCGAGAACATTGCCGACAACGAACGCGATGACCCCCAGGTACAGCGTTACCGGCAAGCGCGCCCCGAGCAATTGCCCTACCTTAACACGTTCACTGAGTGAGTATCCCAGGTCGCCGGTAACGGTGTTACCCAGCCAGTTGAAGTACTGGATGACGATCGGCTTGTCCAGGCCGAATTCTACTCTGGTTTGTTCGACCTGCTCGGGAGTGAGCGTGTTGTACTGCTCTTTTGAAAGATAGATAAGGACCGGATCACCGGGCATAAGGCGCATCGCGAAGAAAACGAATGCGGTGACGATCAGTATGACGATAACTGCCTGCATGAGGCGGCGGATTATGTAAGCAGTCATAACATCCTCCCTGTGTCCGGTATGTGTACATCAGCGCATTTCTGGAGGCGTCGTGTTTATGCTTTTATTGTTGATCAGACATCGTTCAGTGGATGGTCGCCTTTTCAATATTTCCCCTGCACGGGGGTCATTTGAGTCAGCATTATAACAAGGGACCCGTCAAAAGTCAATAGTATAATCATATCCAGAAAAAGTCTTATTTTTCGGGGTTTTGACCCGCTGGAAACACTGGTGAAACCAGCCGTAAAACCGGCCTGTTCCGAGGCCTGCGAGGAGCATACCTGGACAAAACAGAGAAGGAAATAATCCGCCGCTGAGGTAGAGATCAGCCCGCCCCGCGGCGGCGAGGACATTTGGGTAAAAAAATAAAGTGACCCGTCTCCCTTTCCGGGACAAACGGGTCACTCGAGTCTCTGCTCTTCTCCGGTTGAATGCCCGGAGTTACTTGCCCTGGCCGAGGCTCAGGGACACCCACTTTATTTGTGTGTATTCCTGCAGCCCCAGTATGCCGTTTTCCTTGCCATAGCCGCTCTGCTTGAAGCCGCCCCATGGCAGGTCCGAGCCCTTGGACATGTGGTCGTTGATCCACACGGTACCGGCCCGGATTTTTTCCGCCATTTTCATTGCGCCCGGGACGTTTTTGGACCAAACTGAAGCGCACAGCCCGTAGATATTGTCATTGGCCAGCGCCACCACGTCATCTTTATCGGTGAACTTAATGATGACGGCCACCGGCCCGAATATCTCTTCCCTGGCAATGCGCATGTTCTGGGTCACGCCGGTGAATACCGTCGGCATGACAAAATACCCCTTCGGGTTCGTCGGGCGTTTACCGCCCACCGCCACCGTCGCCCCTTCAGCCACGCCGATCTTGAAATAGCTTTCGATTTTGTCACGGTGCTCGGCGCTGACCACCGGTCCCATGAAGTTTTTCTCATCGGTCGGGTCGCCGAACGCTACCTTTTGTATCGCGGCGGTGTATTTCGCCACAAACTCGTCGTACACTTTTTCGTGGATGTAAAACCGGCCCGGAGACGCGCAAATCTGGCCGGCGTTGGCCACGATCGTCATCACGCCCTTGCCCACCGCCGCATCGATGTCCGCATCGGCCATGACGATGAAGGGGTTCTTCCCGCCGAGTTCCATCGTTAGCTTTTTCACCGTCGGGCTTGCCGCGGCTGCGATGGCGGCGCCGGTTTCCAGGCTGCCGGTAAAAGTCACCAAATCGACATCCGGATGGGCCGCCAGCATCTCACCGATCGTCTTGCCGGGACCGGTGATGATGTTTACGATGCCTTCCGGTATCTTGAGTTCCTCGAGGATTTCCGCAAACATCAGCGAAGTGGTGGAATCGATGCTGGGCGGTTTGACCACACAGGTGTTCCCCGTCGCCAGCGCCGGAGCAATTTTGGATATCACCACCCCCAGCGGGGCGTTCCACGGTGTTATCACCGCGCAAACCCCGAATGGTTCGCGCCGCAGGTAGTTGAAGGAATCACTGTGCCCCGGGATCAGCTCGTCCATGAAAGAAAGGCTGACCTCGGCGGCGTATTCCAGGTCATTGGGGATATCCATCATCATCCCCATTGCCAGGAAACCAGGTGTGCCGTGGTCCGTTGTGTCCAGCTTCGCAAGGTCCGGGATTCGTTTCCTGACGGCTTCGGCTATCTGCCGCAGTACTTTACTGCGTTCCGCCTGCGGGCGGCCTGCCCATTCCGGCCAGGCTTTGCGCGCCGCCGCTATCGCTTTATCTACGTCCTCTTTCCCGCCGAGAGGTATCTCCGCGAACACTTCTTCGGTAGCTGGATTGATAACCGGTGTGGTCTTGCCGGAGGCTGCGTCCAACAGCTTGCCGCCGATGAACATCCGGTACTTTTTCATGGGTACTCCTCAGTCTTTTTTCGTTACCCTTTTACCGGTTGCCGCGATCTAGAGCACACCCCTCAGTCGCGGATCGAGTGCATCCCTCAAGCCGTCGCCTACCATGTTGAACGCAAATACTACAAGCATGATGGCAACCCCCGGCACAAAGGAAAGGGCCGGGTTGGTCATCAGGTATTTGTAGCCGTCGTTGACCATGGCGCCCCAGGCGGCTCCAGGCGGCTTGATGCCAATTCCAAGGAAACTGAGCCCGGCTTCCGCCATAATGATGCCGCCGAGCTGCAGGGTTATCAATACTATGATGGGCGGCAGAGCGTTCGGCAGTATGTGGTTAACCATGATCCGCAAGTTACTGGCTCCGATCGAGCGCTCCGCCATGACAAAGTCGTTTTCTTTTATGCTCAGGACCAGGCCGTTCATCACCCTGGCATTACCGGGTACCGATGCTATGCTCAGGGCGACGATGACATTCTGGATACCGCCCCCAAGCACAGCGGCCAGCAAAAGCGCCAGAATCAGCATCGGGAAAGACATCATCGCATCCATTACTCTCAGGATAATGGCGGCGACCGCTCCCCTGAAATAGCCGGCAATCAGGCCCAGCGCCAGTCCGACCACCGACCCGATAAACACCGTGATGAATCCGACTTCCAGTACCGTCCTCGAACCGTAAATGAGCCGGCTGAGCGTATCGCGGCCCTGGATATCGGTACCCAGCCAGTAGGTACTGTTCGGGTTCAGCATGGAGTCCGCAATGTCCCCGTAAAACGGATCATGCGGCGCCAGCAATGGCGCAAAAATCGCAGTGATGATCAACAGCGCGAAAATCACCAGGCCGAACATCACTATCTTGCGCTGCAGGAAAACCTTCCAGAACCGCCGCCACTCGCTGACGCGTCGAGGAGCTTCTGAAAATCCGTTGACTGTTGTTGCGTTGTCTGTCATGAATCTCCTCTCCTAACTGTATCGGATCCTGGGGTCCAGCCAGACGTAAGATATTTCG
Source organism: uncultured Dehalococcoidaceae bacterium (assembly GCA_964595455.1). GTDB lineage: Bacteria > Chloroflexota > Dehalococcoidia > Dehalococcoidales > RBG-16-60-22 > DAOUEG01. Next base: position 16,795 of record CAZQQL010000011.1, on the reverse strand, counting down.
ACCAGCAGGTTCGCTAAAACAATAATCGTTCCCATTACCAGCGTACTTGACTGTATCACCACGTAATCCTGTGCGAAGAGACTGGTGACCATCAGCCGTCCGATGCCCGGGATGGCAAAAATCGTCTCGATAATCACCGAACCGGCAAATATCGTCCCGATGCCCATACCCACCACGGTAACGATGGCAATAAGGCTGTTCTTCAAAGCGTGCCGCAGGACTATCGTTCGTTCTCTCAGGCCCTTAGACCAGGCCGTGCGGATGTAGTCCTGGTGGGTGACCTCCAGCATCGCAGACCGGGTCAGACGGGCCGTACCGGCCAACCCCGTGATGGCCATGCAGAACACCGGCATTATTATCTCTCTGGCGTTCAGCCAGAAATCCTTGGACGGCGGCGTATAACCGGATATGGGAAGCCAGTGAAGCTGGAGCCCGAAGAGGTATATCAGGAGTAACGCCAGCCAGAAAACCGGTATGCATACACCAACATTCGCCAGGAAAGTGGAAACATTGTCTATCCAGGTACCGCGTCGTATGGCGGCCAGCAACCCCATCAGTACGCCGACTACGATATTAAGTACCAGCGCCAGTATCCCGAGGTGTACCGTCGTGGGGAACCTCTCCATCATTAATGTCCAGACATTCTCGTGGTAGTAGATGGAGGTCCCCAGGTCTCCCCGGAAGATAGCGGTTGCCCAGTTGAAATACTGCACCATCAGGGGCTTGTCCAGCCCGTACTGGATACGTAGTTCCTGCAACTGGGCATCCGATACCGTTTGGCCGCTGGAAGCTTGCTGCCCGATGAAGATCATCAAGGGATCGCCGGGCAGAAGGCGTACGGCAAAGAATACTATCAACGTGACGATGATGATAGTTATCAAAGCCAGGAGTAACCGCCGTATGATATACGTGGTCATATCAGTTCAGATACCTCCTGTCCGTACATGTAAGTCAGGTATTGCCATTTTTCTACGGTGCGTTCCTCAACCGGATAGAGAGTGCTTTAGAGGTTCGCCCGGTTGGGCATGCCGCCGCCGACTCGTATGCTGTCCGCGGTAACATAGGAAGAATCATCCGATGCCAGGAAAAGCGCCGCGGAAGCTATGTCGTTGACCGTTCCTTCTCTGCCCAGCGGGATGCCGGATGCGAGCATCCCCATGAACTCGTCCAGGTTCTTGATGCTGTCGGGGGCGAAATCCCGCGTCATATCAGTCCGGATCATGCCCGGCAGGATACAATTACAGGTGACGTTGTAAGGCGCGATTTCCAGCGCAAAGCAGTCCGAAAGGTGCTTGGCGGCAGCCTTGGCGGCGGCGTAGTGAATGGAAGTAGCCATCGGCGAAATACCCGCCAGGGAAGCTATGTTGATGATCTTACCGTACTTGTTGGCTTTCATGTGAGGGGCAATCGCCTGCAGACAGAGGAAGATACCCTTCATGTTGACGGCCACTACCTTGTCGTACTCCGCTTCGGTGATCTCGTTGATGAGCTGCGGCGGGCGGCCGATGCCGGCGCAGTTGACCATGATGTCTATTTTTCCGAACTTGGCCGCAGCCTTCGCCACCAGTTCGTTGACCTGCTTGCTGCTCGTAACATCGGTATGGACGTAGATGGCGTCTTTGCCGGCCTTCTTGATATCGGCAACGGTCTTTTCACCTTCTGTGTCCAGCATGTCCGCGATCACCGAGGAGCAGCCTTCCTCGGCAAAACGGAGCGCGATGGCCCTGCCCATACCTCGGGCGCCGCCCGTTATGATGGCCACTCTATCTTTTAGTCTCATTGTTTTTCTTCTCCCAACTTATCGTTTTTTGTTGTGTCAGCCTTCCAAAGGCCGGTAATTTCCCTGCATCGGTCCCTATTTTCGGTCCCGGCCGCTGTCAGCGGATCGGCCGGGACCTTTTTCTATTCAACGCTATTGTAGCAGTATATAGGCTCTAAATCTTCTTGGCGATCCAGTAGGCGCTGTTGATGGCATCCATGATGCAGTCCAGCCCCTTGTCGTTCGTGCCGGTAGCCAGGTACACCTCGGACATCTTGGCCTTGAAGGCTTTCTCCAGCTCTTTGTTCGGGACGGGAGGCGCGGCGTTGAAGACCGTGTCCGCCTCGAGTGTCTTCTTCTCACCTTCCTTGGTGGTGACGGTCATGCCTTTATCGGTGATTTCTCCGTACTTGACCTCTTTCAGAATGGTCGGCCGTTTCTCATAGCGGTAACTCATCTGCATCATCAGGAAATCATCGTGCATCGCCCGGTCTATCCTCATGATGTTGTCATCAGCCACGATGGTCACTTCCCGGCCGCGCTCGATGAGGAACGCCGCTAGCGTAAAGGCCTCGATGGAACCGCTGACGATGACGACCTTTTTCCCGATGAACGGGTCCAGCGTCTTGGCGGTGATCGTTTTCGCAGCGCCCTTCGGCCCGATAAAGGTCTTCAGCTTCTCATACAGGTCTTCCAGGCTCAGCACGTTCCTACCGTTGATGCCCGGTATGTTAGGGGTCACCGGCACGCCGCCGGCGGCCAGGATGATGGCGTCCGGCTTGACGTCAGCGACTTTGGCCGGGGTGAACTCTTCACCCAGCTTTATCTTGACGCCCAGCTTCTTGAGCTGTGCGCTGAAGTAGTCGACCAAGCAGGTAGCGTCGTTGTCGACCTCGTCGCCCTTGACGGCCGCGAAGTACGGCAGCAGGCCGCCCAGCTTGGTGTCTTTTTCATAGAGAGTAACGTCATGGCCGCGGGTGGCGGCTACCCTGGCGGCTTCCAGACCGGCCGGGCCGCTCCCGACGACGACGACCTTCTTCCTGGTCTTCGCCGGTTCGATGACGTAGGGTTCGTCGCCGCCCAGCGCGGCGTTGACGCGGCAGCGTATCGGCGTGCCGAGCATCAATTGCTTGGAGCAGTCATCGCAGGCGGTGCAGGGTTTGATGTCTTCGGCCCTGCCCTCGCGCAGCTTGTTCGGAATTTCCGGGTCCGCCATCAGGCGCCGGCAGATGGCGATGTAGTCCGCCTTGCCTTCTCTGATGGCGGCTTCACCCAACTCGGGACTGAGACGGCTGACGGCGATGACCGGTACTTTCACGACCTTCTTTACCGCGGCTGCCAGCGGCACCAGCGCGCCTTCGCCCTTGTGGCTCCAGTCGAGTTCCTTGGGCAGCTTATGCTTTGTTTCCGGTGAATAATAGGACTTTTCACACTGGTCTACCGAACCGAAGCCGTGGTAACCGAAGGCCCTCACGTGGAGAGCGTCAGCCCCGGCGGCCTCCAGGATTTTTGCTATTTCCTGGGATTCGGGAATAGTGATGCCGTTGGGAATATCGAGCTCTATGCCATTGATCAGGGCGCTGATGGGGTAGTCCTGACCGCAGCGCCGTTTGATTTCCTGGATGATTTCCACCATGAAACGGCAGCGGTTCTCCACTGAGCCGCCGTATTCATCGGTGCGCTTGTTCCAGGCACGGGAAATGAATGAGTTGATCAGGTGCATGCGGGCGCCGTTGACTTCCACTCCATCGAAACCAGCTCTTTTCGACCGTTCCGCTAATGCCCCGAACTTTTCTACTAGATCATGGATTTCCGCTATCGTCAGTGCGCGCGGTACCTGTGGAGCGGTCAGTTCCTTGACCTCTTCTTTGGTCAGCGTCGAGGACGAAACGGTTTGCAGGCCGTTCAATAGCCAGGCCTGCGGGCCGGCATGGAACAACTGCATGAACACAACGCCGCCGTTCTTGTGGATGCCTTCGGCCACCCTGGCGAAGATGGGAATACGGTCGTCGCTTTCCATCGTCCGTTTGGTGGACGGAGCGGTAATGCCCAGCGGTACGTCCGGAGCTATGTCTCCGTAGGTTATCAGGCCCGCGCCGCCCCGGGCAATGGCGGAATGCAGTTCATAGTTCTTGTCGCCGACATCTTCAGCGCCGCCGCAGACTTTGATGATGCGGTTCTTCGTCTTTATCTTCCCTATATAACCGGGTTCCAGCAACTTCTCGTAAGTTTCTGTCTTTGACATCAGTCAGTCTCCTATCTTTATCAGGCTTGGTCCTGGCAATTCTCAAATATCAGGTGCGTCGCGGCCCTTACCTCGTCCTGCCCCCTCTCCGGAGGGTATGGAGAGCGGGGCAGGATCAGGTTGTTTATACCGTGCCGGGTGGTATCAGGCCGGTATTATTTTTTTACAGGTAACGTTAGTAAACGTGGGCTATCTTAGTGCGCTTCCATCCAGGTGTTTTCCGTCATCCAGCGAATAGGACCCTGGGTCAGGTAATCGGTGTGAACGTACGGCTGTATAACGTAAGCAGAGTAGGAATACCACAGCGGGCAGACCACAGCATTGTCCATGAGGAAGCGGCCGAGTTCTCTCGCCTTGGCTTTCTGGTCTTCGATGGAAACGATGAGTTCGATGCCCTCTTCGAGCGCTTTCTGTTCGTCGGAGCGTCCCATGCTGGGCATATTGGTCTTCGGATTGCTGCTGAACCAGTCTATGTAGGAAGCCAGGAAGCAGGAAACCTCGCCGGAAAAGCCCATGATCAGGTCCGGCCATCCGGTACCGAAGAGCGAACCATAGAACCGGCCCATGTCGGCTTCGTCCAGCGTCATGCGGATACCTGACTTGAGCAGGGATGTCGCGATAGCGGTAGCGGAGTCACGTGCGGCGGCATCATTGGTGATCATCAACGTTACATCGATGCCGTTGGGGTAACCGGCCTCAGCCAGTAATTCCTTTGCTTTATCGGGGTTGTATTCACGCGGGGTGTAGGTGGGGTCGTATCCCCAGGACCATTCCGGAGAAACCATGGTTAACGGGACCGTGTAACCGAGCCCAAGGGCTTTGGCGATCGCCTTCTTGTCAATAGCATATTCCAGAGCTTCGCGGACGCGGAGATCATTCCACTTGGATTCGGGATCGACGGTGTTGGGTATCAGCAGCGAGTTGCCGCCCGCCCAGGAATGCTGTCTGATGAGGCCCTTGTCCACCAGGGCAAGCTGGTCTCTGATGGTGCCGCCATTCCACATGTCGGCTTCGCCGGCTTCCATCTTCAGGGAAGCAATGGTTGCATCCGGAACATAGGTCACGGCAATGCCGTCCAGGTAGGGCTTACCTTCCTGCCAGTAATCATCGAACGCCACCCAGTTCAGGTATGAATCGCGCTTGTATTCGCCGAGCTTGAAGGGGCCGGTGCCGACGATGTTCGTGTTGCCCCACTCTTCGCTGGCTGCGCCGCCGCCCGCGGCTTCCCAGGCAGCCTGGGAACGGACAGACAGCCAGGCCCAGTTATCTTCGTAACGGTTGCTGAACCTGTTCCAGGTGAGAACAACGGTGTAGGGGCCCGTCGCTTCGATTTTGTCGATAAGATCGATTTCCTGCAGTTTGCCATACTGCATGTTCAGGTTGAAGTTCCAGACCACGACATCGGCCGTCATTTCGGTCCCGTCATGGAATTTCACACCCTCGTGGAGTTCAAAGGTGAGCGTCTTGGCATCCAGGTCCATCTCGTAGGATTTGCACAGTGAAGGTTCATAGTGAATCTCCCCGCCTTCAAACGAGACGTCTACCAGTCTCTCCAGGGAAGGGGAAATAGCGATTTCATCACCGGGGCCGATCGTCTTCAGGTTGCTGAAGCTCATTGGGCCGGAAGCCTGGATAAGCCGCAGCGTACCACCTTTGACCGGCGTCAAAGTGGTCGGGGTAGTGCTTGTTGGCTGCGTGGAGGAACTGGTGGTGGTGGTCGTTGCAGCGCTGGTGGTAGTGGTGGTGTCTTTGCTGCAGCCGGTAAACAGGATAGTGCAGGCCAACAGGATTGCAATAGAAACGAATAATACTTTTTTCATGTATCCTCCTCTAGCTTTTTGTTGATTCCTGGCGGCAATCTATGTGTTGCTCTATGACCCCGTCTCCTCCTTTTGATAGTTTCTTTGTTTGCTTATTGGTTATCCTCTTTGGCTGTGATGTAATGGGATGACTCCGATACATTGTTGGGATCGAACGTCTTTTTTATCTTGCGCAGCCAGTGATGGTAATTGCTGGCGTGCGGTCCGTAGATATCATGGAGGGTATCGCTCCAGACATACTGCGGCACGCCAAAGTGTTCCTTGATAGAGATCTCGTTGGAATCGCTCTTCAGTTCGTTCTCCACGGCCGTCGGGTCTTTCACCCTCATGGAAATGCGGGTAAGTACCTCGCCATGGCCGGTGTGGCCATGCTCGATGGACTGGATGAAAGGCGAGGTGCCGTCATCGAACAGCGTGCCGTTGGCGATCAGCTTGGCCTTGACCTTGGTGCAGCTTCGGATAAAGTAGCTCATCAGTGGGAAGGAATCGCCGCCGCCCACCATGCCGGCCGCCGGGGCCAGTACGCGGCCGGTCTCCTTGATGGAACCGGTCTCGCGGAAGTAGCGCCAGATGTACCCGCCCTGGTTCTCCGGGTCTTCCATGGCCGCCAGCGGCTGCCCGCCGTAATCGTCCACAATGGCTTGCAGCGCCTTCTTCTTGTATTCGAAGTCCGAGGGCGAGTTGGCGGCGATCATTACCATGAACCCCGGTCCCTGTATCGTATCCTTGAAGGTATTGTAAATCGCTATCTCTTCTTCCATGTTCTTCGTGGCCAGGTTGGAGGCCAGCATGGCGGCGTTGAAGCACATGAGTTCCGTGGCTATCTCCGCCTCGCCGATCTTGAGGACGGCATCAATCATGATCTCCAGTGTCTTGAAAGAGAAATAGCGTACCAGGAAACCCGGCGGAATGTAGGCCGGCTTGTACTTGGGCGAGACGCCTTCCATCGGGAAGGTGGAGGGGCCGGGCCAGTGGTAGAGCTTCTGGGCGGCCTTGGTATACACGCCCAACCCGCCCAGCGGCATGGTGTTGCCGCGGACGATGCCGCGCAGGGAAGGCCCGGGGCCGTCCCCGCAGAACCACTCGTCCATCGTTCCTAATGACCCCAACCGTACGATCTCCCCGTCCGGCATGACCCATTCCAGGGCAAGCTGGTTCCGCTCGCCGTAGGAACCGGTCTGGCTCAGGTGTCCCAGGTTGACGTGGGCCGCGAGGGGCAGTGCCGAGCAATTCGCCCCGGCGCCGGTAAGATTGCAATTGAGACCGCGCTTCATGCACTCGGCCTGGAGCTGCGCCCCGACGACGTACGGTTCCACGACGGCGTACATGCTTTTCTCGTTGATCTCGATGATCTTGTTCATCCGCCGCAGGTCTATCTTGATGCAGTCCGGTACCAGTGAATCGCTGTACAACCAGGACGTGCTGCCCGCTTTATACTGTACTCTGTACTTATTGCACAGTTTGACGATCGCCTGCACCTGCTCGGTACTGTTGGGCAAAGTAATCGCCGCAAAGCGCGGGATCGTCGGCACGCCGCGGCGCACCGGTGTGGCATAGGTTTCGGTGATCACGGGATCTTCGGAAATGAACCCCGGTCCCAGGACGTCTTCAAGCGCTTTGTATAAATCTCTGTTCTTAACGGTCACTTTATTGCCCCTGATTTATGTTTTTAGTCGATAAAGTCTATAAATAGGAAGTACGATTCCCTTAACGCTGCCTGTCTAGAGCGATTTCTCCAGCAGCTCGATGACGTCGTAAGAATGAAGCAGGCTGCCTTTTTTACCAATAGCCTGGTTCAGCATCTCGATGCACCAGGGACAGGCGGTGGCGATGGCCGTGGCCCCCGTCGCCTCCGCTTCCTCGATGCGCGCGCCAGCCGTCCATTGAGCAAAATCGGGATTGGTAGCGGCCACGCCGCCGCCGGCGCCGCAGCACCAGGCGTATTCCTTGATCCGGTCCATCTCCACCAGGCGCAGGCCGGGGATGCTTTTCAGGATGTCCCGCGGCGGTTCGTAAACGCCGTAGGTGCCGCGGCGGTAGTCTTTCGGCGGATCGAAGGTACGGATCTCGTCGATGACCTCTTTTCCCTCCCAGTGGATGTAAGGTTCGCCCAGGCGCCCGAGGTGGCAGGGATCGTGGTAGGTCACCGTCATGTCCACGCTCTTCTGCGGCTTAAGCTTGCCTTCCTTGATCATTCTGGCGGCGAACTCAGTGATATGCAGGACTTCGATGTCGTCCTTCATCTTGAACTTGTCCCAGAGTACCTTGAAAGTGAAGTAGCCTTCCGCACAGGTAGTGACGATGGTCTTGGCGCCGCATTGTTTCACCATGTCCCGTAGCTTCTTTGCCTGGTCCAGGAAGGCCTGTTCGTAGCCCATCTGGTAGGCCCGCCCGCCGCAGCAGGTCTCGGCGGCGCCCAGGATGCCGAAGCCCACGCCGGCTTTCTGCATGAGCCGGGCGGCAGTCCGGGCAGTCTTCCACATGTCCTTGTTGTAGCTGGTCTGGCAACCGACGTAGTAGAGGACGTCCACCTTTTCCTTAGCGGCGTCCTTGATGTTCAAGCCTTCCGCCCACTCACCGCGTTTGACGGCGGCGCCGGGGACCATCGTGCCCTGTTTGTTGAGGCTGGTGATGAGCTTGTCCAGGGCGGGATTGGTCTTGCCGGCATTGACACAGGCGATACGGATCTCGTTGATGGGCTCGATGATTTCCATGTCCATGGAATACTTGCATGAGGTATCGCAGGCGCCGCACATCTGGCAGTTATAGACGACTTCCATCAGCTTGTCCGTGAATTCGAGACGGTTCTCGAGAAGAGCGGTGCCCATGACCATACGCCCGCCGCCGCAGTAGGTATGGTAGTCATACCGGGAGATGCTGGGGCAGACGTTGACATGGTCGAACCCGGTGACTTTTTCGAAAGGGATGAACTTGCACGCCGAACACCGGCGGCAGGTTTCCATATACGTGCGATATTCTTCCAGCGACATCGTAATACTCCTTAGAAACACAGTTTTCCCGGATTCATGATGTTGTCCGGGTCGACGATGGATTTTACCCGCTTCAGGGCGGCCACCGTCGCTGCGTCCCGGTTCAGGATAGACCGGGCCGTTTCGCCGTAAGGCCGGGAAAAGAAAGCGCCCCGGTTGATGAGAGGATTGATGGCGCTCGCCGCCAGTCCCCTGACCCGTTCTGCTTCTTTGTTGTTGGCCGTATCGTAGAACAGGTTGAACTCCACATGGAAGTTCGCTCCCTGCACTAACGGCTGGACATAGACGCCCAGGTCCGTGGCGGCGTAGCCTGCCGCATCGGCCAGTTGCTTCATGCAGGCGGTCGTCTCCACCACTCCCTGGAACTTGGTGATGAAGAAGATGTCCTGGCAGCCGCCCTTCTGGCGTATCTTCCAGTATGGCTCCGCGGAGGGCGTCCGTGCGGCTTGGAGAAGGTCGAAAGCCGAGACCTTGCCCGCGGTGCGGGAAATATCCACCTGAGCTTTCTGGGCGATTCCGTAAGCGTCCGTCTCGTGGGCTTTGATGCGATCTTCCGGGAAATAATCGTAGCCGGCCAGGTTGTAGAACAACACCCACTCCGGCAGACTCTGCTTGATGGTTTCGTAGTCGCCGGTCTTGTCGGCCATCATCGCCGCCAGGCTGGTATTGTTGACGATAAAGCACTCGTTGGGGATTCTCATCCGTATCAGCCAGTGGACCATCTCCATCAGGGCATCCAGGCTTGCCGAACCGACAACGTAGGGCTCTTCTTTTTTGGGTAAAATTTCACAACGGGCGGATGACCAGGTGACGATGCCCATCGTCCCCTGTGAACCGCCGATGAGCCGGTACCAGGAGGCGGAAGACGGCCCCGCCGCCTCAACCTGCGCCCCTCCGGCTTCCCATTGCTCCTCGAGCGTGCCCGGACCGGCGGCAGCGCCGGTGCGGAACATGTCCCCGGTACCGAAGATGATTTCCAGGCAGTCCAGGGGGTCCATGATGTCCCAGTGATAGATAGGCAGGATGACCGGCTCGCGTTCCAGCATGCTGGCCGTGACGGACTTGGTGCTCCTCGGCATGAGCGGTACGTTGAGGCGCAGCCCCTCTTTGGTGACGGCCGGGATCAACTCTCCGAACGTCACGCCCGGTTCGAACATACAGACGCGGTTGAGACGGTCGACCCGAACTATTTTCTTCATGCCGGAGAGGTCCACAACGACAGCGCCTCCCGCACTGGGCACGGTATCGCCGCGGAAATGGGGCGGGCCGGAACTCACCGGTACCAGCGGCGTCTGCGTTTCCCTGGCCAAGGCTACGATGTGCTTGACGTCATCAGTGGTACTCGGCTTCACCACACAGTCTGGACGTACGGCGGAGACGAAACTTGCATCTTTCGTATATTGGCCCAGTATCTCTGGCTGGCTGTAGATATTACCGGCGCCAAGTATTTTCGCCAGCTTTCCTTCGGCGATCATATGCTACCCCTTTCACTGAATAACCGGTTGGTTGTCTTTCCATGATTTTCTGCCTGACGACCACATACAAGTCCGGCCCCGAAAACCGGGAGGAACATTTGCTCGTAAACGATAATCGTAAACGATAAACGTCCCGAATTGTAACAGTGAAAGGGCGGCGGTGTCAAGTTTGTTCCGTATACGGATACGCTGGAATTTCACGGCGGTGAGAAAATTTTTTCAAACCGGTATCCAGGACAGGTAAATACGGATTCCATGGGTCGGAGATTGCGCGCCATGGGAAAACAGTCCGGACGGACCGGGACCCGGGGAGAGATGCCGCGCAATGTCTGCTAGATGGGTTCCTGCGGAGGCAAGCTCATTTCGATCGGCGGGAGCGGAATGTCCTGCGTAATACCGGCATATTTGATTGCCGCAGCGCGGAGCTTGATCAGCGATGTAACAAAGTACTCCCGCTCCACGGCAGACAGGACGGAGGCTATCTTGGGAATGCTGTCCGGTATCATGGAAGTATTGTAGCTCTCCAGGCCTTTCTTCGTCAGCTCTATCCTCACCTGGTTTTTCCGTTCCAGGTCTTTGATCTTGCTGACCAGGTCGTCTTTCACCATCCTGTCCACGATTTCGGAAATGGAATGCGGCTCCTTGAAAAGCCACTTGGAGATATTGGTCGGGGTCGCTTCCCGCCCGATGAGCTGGATGATGAACAGCAGCGCCGCCCGTATCTCTGAGAGATTGTGGGGCGCCAGTTCCTTCTTGCGCGCCTTGGATATGGATTCCCAGGTCTGGCTGAGGAGTATCCATAAATAATAGTCTGAATACTGGTCCGGCATTTGATCGCAGGATGAATCCATTTTTTCGTTCATTACTGGCTAAAGCCCTGCTCCCTTACGGGATTACTGCCGGTCCTTCTTCTCAGCCACGCTGGTCTGGAAGTATTCCCGGGGGAAATTATCTTGATCGACGGGGTAATCGATTTTTTGCCCCCCGATCTCGGCTGAGTATTGCGGGGTTATCGGGCAGTTGACGAAGAAAAACGGCTTGCCGACCCTTTTATGTATGATGGGACAATGGGTCAATCCGGCCGGAATATGAACGGAACACGTCTCCCGGACGACTATCTTCTCGCCTTTGTCACCGACGTATATCTCGGTTTCCGCATCATAATCATTAAGGTCTTCCGAACACGGCACGAAGACCCATACTTCGGCGAAATCATGCTTGTGGCCCTGTTCCTTGCCTTCGAACGGTACGCTGACATGCGTGAACCGTATCTGGAAAGAACTGTTTTCCAGCGCGTAATAAATCATGTTCTTGAACGGCGGATAAATAGTGTTCCTGATGATTTCGGTCGATTTGAGTTTGCTGTATTCTGAATCGGTCAAGTTCGTATGTCCTTACTTTATTATCGTATACGATTAACATATTACGACAAAGTTACAGGAAAGGTCAAGTCTGAGTGTAAGTATACTCGTATGGTTGTGTAACCAGATTGTTGGCATGCGGCCCGGAACACCGGAAACGATTCGCTGGGTTCTGGCTGTAGCGCGAGCCGAACGGGCCGGATAGCAGGATCTGCCATTTTATGTTCAAGTCAACAAATCAAGTTCACGCGCCAGGGCAACGGCCTGTGTGCGGTTTTCCGCATCCAGCTTGCGGTAAATGTTGGCCGAGTGGGCCTTGACGGTACCGGGAGTAATGAACAGCTCATCCGCTATTTGCTGGTTCGTCATTCCCCGCGCCATGAGCCGCAGGATTTCCAATTCGCGTTCGCTGAGTCCTTCCGGTAAATCTGTTCTTAAAGAAGATGGCAGGCCCGGGAAAGAACCAAGCAGACGATTAAGATAGTCCCTGGAGAAAGATTGATTACTCTGGTGTTTCCCTCGGCGGCCCTTGAGGAAAAAGAGAAGTTCAGCCATCGGTGTGCCCGCATCCAGGAATACGCGCATATACCCCTCCGGCTCAGCCAGATAAAGGGCTCTCTCCAGCGCCGCCAGGGCATTTTCTTCCTGGTTCAGTGCCTTGAAAGCCAGCGCCCTCAGGACGTGAATCTCTATCAGTCGTCCGTTCCTTTTCCCTTTTTCGGCCGATTCTTCAAGGCCTGAAAGCAGGTCCGATGCCTCGGCGGATCTTTTCTGTTCGAGCCGGACGCGAGCCACGGTGATCTCCTCCAGTTCACGTACGATCAATGGCCTCGTCGTGACGCAGCTACGTTCCTCCGCCCAATGGCTGGCGGCGGCAAGATCGCCCTCAGCCAACCAGAGCCTTACCCGGTCGGTTTCGATCATTGTCCCCAACGGTGGGAACAACGGGTAATTTCGGTACAGATGCTCGGCTTTTTCCAGTATCTCGGAAGCGCCGTTGCTATCTTGCTGTGCCAGCCGTACACGCGAGACCGCCAGGTAGGCGATGACGAGATCGGTAGGATTTTTCCAGGTTTTCAGGGTTTGCAGCATCTCTGTACCCCGCGCCTCGGCCGCTGTAAGCTCATTCCATTCACGCAGTACGTCAACCATCCCCGCGTCTATTTTGGCTACCGTCCCGAAATGTCGCGCCCCCTTTTCCGTTACCGCCCGCAGCGTGTCCTCATACAGGCTGGCTGCCGCCCGGAGTTTCCCCTCGATTTTCCAGGTAGCCCCAAGTTCATAATGGACTGCAGCCAGCGTCATGACGTTATCGGCCGCATGCGCTGCTTCAATCAGTTTTTTGAGTTGTACCGTTGCTTCGACCATATTCCCATCCAGCCGGTATGACCTGGCGAGGACGAGCGGGAGAACGGTTCTCATGAATGTATTGGACTCAGCAAGAAGTTTCTCCGATTCATGGGCCAGACTGATGGCAAGGGTAGTGTCACCTTTCATATCGGCGGCAAATCCCCGCAGGGCCGCAATGGTACCCAGCATATCCTGTATCTCTTTAGAGCCGCTATCCCCCGGCAGGTTGTTTTCCGCTTTCATCAGAAAGCGCTCGATCTCCTGTGTCCTGCCCGCGAAAACGAACAGCAAGGCGAGATTGATGCAAAGGCGAGGCCGGGACTCTATGATGTCCTCCGGGAGGTGTTCGCTCCATGTCAGCAGCGTCGTCAATTCACCGCGGATTAACAGCGGCAGCGTGGCTTTTTCAAGGAGACCGGCGGTACGTTCATGGTCCATCGCAGCCTGGGAATGATTAACAGCATCCATGATCATCCCATGTCCCTCGTACCACCGCGCGGCGCGGCGGTGGAGAGATCGGACCAGGTCCGGAGACGACTCCTGCAACCGAGCCTGCAGCAGGTCCGCGAACAGGTGATGATAGCGGTACCATTCACGCCGGTCATCGAGCGGCAGCAGGAACATGTTGGCGCTTTCCAGCATTTCCAATCTCTGTCGTCCACCCGGCTGCTCCGTTATCACATCGCACAGGTCTCCATTCAACCTTTCCAGGATGGAAGTCCGCAGTAAAAACGTCTGGGTATCCTCTGTTTGCTGGCGGAGCACCTCTTCCACCAGGTAATCCATGATGTAACGGTGACTTCCGGAGAAAGTCCTGATGAACCCGGAAATATCATTTCTTCCCTGCATTGATAGGATCGCCATCTGGAGCCCCGCTGCCCATCCTTCGGTCTTTGTTTCAAGAGCAGCCGCATCGTCCAGGGAAAGGTCCTTTCCCAGCACACGGGCAAGGAAAGTACGGGTTTCTTCAACGGAAAACCTCAGGTCGTCACTACGGATCTCGGTCATCCGCCCCCTCACCCGCCACCGGGCCAGGGGCAAAGGCGGGTCGTTGCGGGTAGAAATGATGAGGTGGACATGAGAAGGAACATTCTCGATGAAGAAAGCTACCGCGGCATGGATGTCCCGGTTCTCGATAACGTGGTAATCATCCAGCACTATAAAAGACTGTCCGGAAACCTCCGCTAGCAAATTAATGACGAAAGTGAAAAATCCTTCCATTTCCACCGGTCCGGTCTGCGTCTGTGATGACGTTAAGATGCTGTCCATGGTCGCGACGGCATCCGGAGCTATCGACCTGATACCCGCGACAAAATATCTCAGAAACCTGGCCGGGTCGTTATCTCCTTTGTCGAGCGATATCCAGGCAGCCTGTGTAGGAGAGCCGGCCAGCCATTCCCGCAGAAGACTCGTCTTGCCGAAGCCGGCCGGCGCCGATATGAGGATGAGCTGCGCGGACAACCCGGTATCGAGCATCGCTTCTAACCGCAGACGCTCGATCGTCTCCGGCCTTTGGGGCGGAACATACAGCTTGGTCCTGAGCAATTCTTCCTGTATCGCCATTTCGCGTTCATTATACCTAAAGGCGATGCCTTCTTCCATACGGTAACCCGGAAATAAACCTCCATCTATACCATTCAGCAGATGATGCGCGGTAAACCATCCCGTATCCTGAAGGTAACCAGCCAAAGGAGTAACGATAATGGACCCGCAAACATCGCACTACAGAACGGGATACGATTGCAGGATAATAATCCAGAACCACCTGGATTATCGCTGGCTGAGCTGGTTCGAAGACCTCAACGCTGATTATCTCCCGGGCGGCCATGTCATTCTCTGCGGTTTCATGCCGGATCAGCCGGCGCTTTTCGGACTCCTGAACAGGTTACGGGACCTGAACCTTAAAGTTATCTGCATCAGCATTAAGGAACGAAAGGAGGAAAAATACAGCGATTATGTGAACGCCATGTGCAAGGTTTTGCAACGAAGCTCAATCAAAACTACTGATAAGGAGATGAATGATGAAACTCTTTAGGTTTTTCACGATTACGACCCTGGTACTGCTCGCTTCCCAGTCAATCTGCGGCTTCTACCTGGCTAACAACCCGGAAGCTGCTGCGGCAGGGAGCACCGACTTTCACAGGATACTGGGCATCGTAGCTCTTGCGTTCGCTGCCGGAGCGGTGGTCAGCGTTTTCCGCAAAATCAAGAAAACCGCATGAATCGTTCCCTGGAGGAAGACGTCGGATGAACACTACCGTATTGCAAAGAAGTTTACTTGCAGTCCCTGCCTGGGTCAGGATGACGGTCTTCCTGCTCAAGGTCTTCCCCATGCTGCCCTCCAGGCCGGTCGATTGGTGCACGGGAAAGCCTGTGATCGAAAAAGTAACGTTCCCGGTACTCCATGGCAACGCTACCGCGGACCTCTATCGTCCCTCCGGTAAAGGTCGCCATCCCGCTATCGTGGTCTGCCTGGGGGTGGTACCGTTCGGGACCGATCACCCCCAGGTGCCGCGTCTGGGTGAGGCGCTGGCCCGCGCCGGTTTCGCAGCGCTCCTCTACTGGTCGCCGGCAATGAGGGATTTACGCCTGTCGCCGGATGACACCGGGAATATCTCCCTTGCCTATCAGTGGCTGGTCCGCCAGCCGTTCGCCGACCCTGGCAGGAGCGGTCTCCTTGGGACCTGCGTGGGAGGATCGTTCTCCCTTATGGCAGCCGCCAGCCCCTGCATCCGTGATAAGGTTTCGTTCGTTGCAGCCTACGCTCCCTTCCATTCTCTCCTCACCCTCCTGCTTGATGCTGCAAGCTCCACCACGATAAAAGAAAAAACCCGGGGGCACTGGAACGTCGATCCATTGACCCGCAAAGTACTGGTCCGCTGTCTGACGGAAGACCTGGGACCGTCCGAATCCCGCATGCTCCGGGAAGCATTTTCCGCTCCTGAACACCCTCCGGCGGCTGAAAGGCTTTCCCGGGACGCAACAACCATCTGCTCACTATTATCCCACCCGGATGTAGAAGAGGCACGGGAACTCATGCGGCGGATGCCTGACGGCCTCTTACACCGGCTCGATGCCATGTCTCCCGCCCGTTGCGTGAAAGATATCCATGCTCCCCTCGTCCTCCTGCTGCACGATGTCGGCGATACCGTCATTCCGGTCGGCGAATCCCGGCAGCTTCACTCCAGCCTGCAGGATTATGGCAATGCGCGGTACCGGGAACTGAATTTCCAGCACCTCGATCCGTCAAAGTTGCCGGTACGGCGTCTTTTCATCGAACTCATCAGGTTCTGTAAAGCGCTGTACCCGCTTTTTCAAACGAAAAACAGAATAAAGCCTCAAACCGGCACGCCGCAAGCCTTGTCTGAAAGAGTTGAAAGGCAGAATGTCGCCTGAATAAAAAAATAAAGAAATAAATGAAGAGAGGTACCAATCATGAAAGGAATCGTCTTGTACAGAAGTCATTTCGGGAACACGAAGCTGGTCGCGGAAACCATTGCCCGGCAACTGACGACCCGGGGCCACGAGGCTAGTATCCATGACGTTCGCCAGGATGTGGCGGGGACGGAAACACCGGACTTTATCTTCATCGGCTCTCCGACACGGTTCGCCAGACCGGATGGCAAAACCCTGAATGTCCTGAAGGATATGAGGAAAAGAGGGCTTACGGGAATACCCGTTGCCGTCTTCGATACTTACGGACCCGATCCTGAAAATGCGGTCGAATCCGGAAAAAATCGCTGGCTGTCCCCGGGAGCTGCCGGAATCATGCAACGCGAAGCGGAGAAGCAGGGC
>CAZQQL010000010.1:31197-46111 GCA_964595455.1 uncultured Dehalococcoidaceae bacterium | reverse complement strand
ACGAGATAATGAGCGGTGACTGGAGTTCAGACGTGGTGCTCTTCCGATCTGACGGTTATTTCGGCGATCCGGCGGCCTATAATACGGATGCCGCCGCAGTTTATGTGGACGCCGTAGCTTCGAGCTATGCGGAAGCGATCGCGGAATACCTGGAACGGTAAGGTTTCGACATCATCCCCTCAATCCCCCTCACCGCTAACGGCCAGGGGGACGATGGATGGCGCTGGGGGACCGGCGTCCCTGCCGGTCCGCGGGCGCGTAAGCCCGCGTTTCTATGATTCTAAATAGAAAAAGGCCCCGGCTTTTGCCGGGGCCTCTCGTTTAGCACATTTAGTCGTACTTCTTGTTAAGGCCTTCCCCGCAGGGGAATTCGATAGTGAGCATGATGGGTTTCTTGATGTCCCGGAAAATCATCGGGCCGACTTCGAGACCGCCGGGGATGAAGATAGCGCCGCTCCTCTTGACGATGTGCTTTTCGCCGCCGATGTGGACTTCAAGCTCGGCGCAGAGGTCGCGGATGTTCTCGTAGTTATAGGAATAGAACCCGAAGAACCGGTCGTAGGACTGGGTATTGGCGTCCATGACCTTCCGCTCTTTCGGTTCTCCCTCTACCAGCCAGATGTTGTCGCAGCCGAATTCGCAGCCGTCAACCACCTTGTCATCCATGTAGCGGAGCCGTTTGGAGGTCTTGGGGTCGATTTTCAGGTAGCTGGTCATCGCCGCGGGTTTGTCATAATCTACAAAAAGGTGTTCGTATTGTCTCGCCATGAGCGTTTCCCCTCTTTCTTTCTTGATCCGGACTAGACGTAGGAGCCGCCGGGGCCGATGGTATAGTGGAAGAACGAGTCATCCATGCGGCGGATCTTCAGCGGGCAGTGGGTAACGTTGGCCGGGATGTAGACGACGAAGCTCTTGGTGAACACGTACTGCTCGTCTTCCAGCCAGAGTTCCACTTCGCCCCGGAGTTCGTCCGGGTTGTTAAGGTCCGTTCCGAAGAAGGAGAGGAGTTCGGGGAAGGGGTGGGCATGCGGCGGGACGCCGTTGCCGCCCGGCTTCTTCTTGTTCTCTTCGATCTGTTCCTTGGTCAGCTTGACGGGCTGGCGCATGCCGGGGTACTTAGGGCTCCATTGCCAGACCATCTCGGAGTAGAAAGCGCCGGGCATTACGTTCTTGTCCGTCCAGACGACGTGTTCGAGGCCGCGGTGAAAGCCTTCCCACAGGCCGTCGCCGATCATGTCCCGTTCCCATTCCCGGTAGACGGGCAGAGGAATGTTCTTGGCGAGGTCAGTGCAAATATACTTGCCATATTTGGATTCTGCCATACTCTTTTTCCTTTCCTGGTTTGATATCCCTGGAACCGGCGCGGGTTTTGTGCCGGTTACTTGCTGTCCGGGTTGCTGCCGGGCATGGCCAGCTTGAAGTCCCCGCATCCGAGCATGATCGTCATCTCGATGTGCGGCTTGGTGACCTTGTCCCAGGTCAGTGGGCCATGCTTGGTGCCCTTGGGGAGAAAGATGGCGTTGGTGGTGTTGAATTTGACGGGTTTGCCCTCGACCATCATCTGGACTTCCGCTCCGAGGTCTTCCGGGTGTTCCGGGTCAGACCCGATGTGCATGACGATCTCATCGTAGTTATGGTGATGTTCCTGAACGTAGGGATTGGGTTCCGGGACGTCGTAGATCCAGCTTACCTCGATGTAGGTGTTGCTGCCCGGGACGAGGGAGTTGCTCATGTAGGTCATCGAGGGCACCTGGTGCCCCTTGTGGCCTACAGCGCCGACGCCTACCTCATAATCGGGCTTTCTGACGATGTTCTCTTCATAGTCCGGCATCATTTCCTTCCTTTTTCAAGAACGTTAGCATGCGTGAATCATGCGGGAAAACGGGGCTGTTTTGTGGATTGTACAACGTGCCTGAGAATAAGTCAATTTTGTCGTACATGATATACCGGCTGCGCAGCCGGTTCGTTCACGGCCAGGAATTCCGACATGGTAAAAGCCGCGCCGTGGCCGGGATAGACCTTGCGGATAGCGAGCTTCTTCAGCTTTTCGATGCTGGCGTCCATGACGGCTTCATCATCGATGAGGCGGTTTTTGCGCGGGACCCGTCTGTGAGAGATGAGGAGGTCCCCGCAGAACAGGTCTCCTTCTGCCGTGAAGATGCCGATCGAGCCGCGGGTATGGCCGGGCAGGTGAAGGACCCGGGCATCGAGGCCGTACCCGTTGAGGTCCATGCCGTCTTCCAGCCAGATATCCGGCGTATACCGGTTCTTTCCGGTGCCGCCGAAGAAGTACATGACAGGCATCCCGAGCACATGCTGCCAGAGGGCGTACGGGCCGCGATTGTGGAGCATGTTCCCGGTTTCAGCTACCCTTTGTTCTTTCCGGTGCAAGCCGATCTTCGCACCATATCTGGTCCGGAGGTAGGCGGCGTTGCCGGTATGATCGGTATCTCCGTGGGTCAGGAGGACAAGCTTGAGGTCGCCGGGGCAGCACCCGGCGCCGGCCAGCACTCGTTCCATGCGGGAGCGATTATGGGAGAGTCCGGTATCTATCATGAAGAAACCGCTGCCGTTTTTCAGAAGATAACTGTTGACGGCCCCGGCGCTGTTGCGGATGATCTGCATATCTACATTGTATCATCAGGCGTAAGGCCTGGTCGCCTTGATGGAGAAGGAGAGGGGCAAAGGGTCGCCGGGCAGGCGCCAGAGGCCGTCCTCGCCCTGCTTGAGGTAGGGCAGCGCCTTGTAGCAGGTGAAGGGAAACTCGTGGAGGAAATCGATGTGCAGTCCGGCGCCGGCCAGGGCGGTGATGACATCTCCCACCGGGTACTGCCATTCATAAGAGTGGTGTTTAAGGACGTTGCCCGAGGCGTAGTCCGGGCTTGGCCCGAATTCCAGCGCTTCCTTGCCCTGAAAGTAAGGTAGAATTACTTCCGGTTTGGTACTTTCCGGGTTGTCGTTGAAAACCAGGGTGATAGGATGGAACTCGGTGATGTAAAAGAAACCGCCGGGCTTGACGAAGTGCGCCGCGACCTGTGCCCATTTAGTGAGGTCTGGCATCCAGGTCAGCACGCCGTAGGAGGTGAAGACGATGTCGAACTGCCCCGGGAGCACGTCCGGCAGATCGAAAACGTTGGCGCAGATGAAGTCCGCTCCGATACCGGTCTCCCGGCTCAGCCGGCGAGCCAGGTCGATGGCTTGTTCGGAGAAGTCCATACCAGTCGCCGCGGCCCCTTTTCGAGCCCAGGACAGCGTGTCCAAGCCGAAGTGGCACTGCAGGTGGAGCAGGGACTTGCCGCTGACGTCGTCGACTTCTTCCAGTTCGAGTTTCTTGAGCGTGCACCTGCCCGCCTTGAAACCGGCCACGTCGTAGAACCCGGACCGTTCATGGAGCGGGGTCATCTCGTTCCAGAGGGCCCTGTTGCTATCGACGTAGTTCTCCATTTAGCCCCATTCCAGGGTGCGGTAATCGTAGTTCCGGGCGATGAACCCGAGGTGCTTCCAGTAGCGGATGGCCGCGGGATTATCGTCCAGGACGAACACCCTGACCTTGTCGATGCCTTCCTTGCGCAGCTTTTCCAGGCAGGCTTTGACCATCTGCCGCCCGATGCCCTGGTTGCGGTGGTCCGGCAGCACGGCGAGGTGATGAAGGTAGCCGCGCCGGCCGTCATGGCCGCATTTCACCGTACCGATGATTTTCCCCTCGAACAGGGTGATCTGGCTGAGGCCGGGATTACGGGCCAGGTACCGGGAAAGATTGGCGGCGTTATCATCATCGGAGCGCCAGACGCCGTCTATGCGGTCCCAGAACTCGATCAGTTCTGTGTGGCGTTCCATGGTCATAGGAGTCATCACATAGCGATTGTCCATGGTTACTCCTTGTTAGTCTTTATTTGCATGATACACCACTCAGGGTCCGTTCCGATACTTACGATAACGAAACCGGCGTGTTCCAGTTCCCGGCGATAACCGGCGGCGTTGTTGAAATGGGCCGGAATGCGCGGCAGGTCGGTATTATTCCTTTTGCCGCCGGAAAGGTCAGCCTCGCCGGTGATGTTTACGATGACTTCGGCGGGACGTACCGCCTGTATGAGAAGCATCCCGGCGTCCGGTTTCAGCACCCTGCGTACTTCGGCCATGTATCTGCAGCGGCTTTCATCTTCAACAAGCATGTGAAAAAAGAAGATGTCCAGGCCGGCATCGAAGGAATTGTCCCTGATGTCTTGCAGGCCGGTCACGTCTGCGAGGATGAACTCGGCTCCGGTATTGTCTTTATATCGGTTCCGGGCGTAGTCGATGGCGGATGGGGAGAGGTCGATGCCCGTATAAGTTAAGCCCTGTTGGAGGATGTTCTCAGCCAGGAAGCCTTCCCCGCAGCCGAACTCGACGATGGAGGTCTGTTCAGGCGCATAACCGGCCAGGAACTTTTTCACTTCTCCGACCACGCGCGCCTGCGCTGCCAGGTCCGGCGTCCAGAAAGTGACGCCCTGTTCCCGGAGACGGCGGTAGCGGTCTTCGTTCTGATAGAAATGAGATTTTGCGTACATGAGACAACGGAGGAAATCATAGCAGACGGGTAGCGGGTTTGTCCAGAGGCTTTAAAATATACCTCTCAATCGCCCTCTCCGCTGGCAAAGAAGGGGAGGATGGACAAAACTTGTACACTATGTTTGCACAATACTGACTTTCGTGCGGTGCTGGGCTGGCGACCTTCGTCGGATTGACGGCCTGCTAATATACGCAAGCCGGAGTTCCTGGTTCATGAGTCTTCGTCATTCTCATGCATCCGAGACATGACGATGATCATTGCGGCGGGGAAAAGGTTGGACAGGTTTTGCCTGCCCCACAGGCCCGGATTTTTTTGCTTAAGAATAGGTGTGTGACCTCTTGACAATATATAATACAAGTGCTATATAATAATAGTTATATATAAGAGGTGTCATAATGTCATTGAAACATGCTATCCTGGGATTTCTCAATAACAGCCCGAAAACCGGCTACGATCTGCAAAAGAAAATCGAATCGACGATACGGCATTTCTGGCCATCCACGCAGAGCCAGATTTACCGGACGCTGGCAGACATGCTGAAGGATGGAGAGATCGTTGTCGAAGTGCAATACCAGGACGAAAAACCGAACCGTAAGATCTATTCCCTGACGGAATCCGGTCATAAAGAGCTTCTCCGGTGGCTTTCGACGCCTATTGATATCGCTGATCACCGGAACCAGTTTCTGGTGCAATTGTTCTTTTCAAGTACTATCGGGAAAGATGTCATTGTTGAGAATCTCAGATATTATCGGGCAGAGATGAAAAATAGACTGGCTTTTCTGAACAGCGCAGAAGTGAGTGCCATGATGGGAACGTCCAGCACCACATTACAGGACGCGCTCTACCGATCTATCCGGCAAAACGGCGTCCGGATGCTGGTAAACGAGATAGCCTGGGCAGGTGAAACGATAGAGGTGCTGGAAACCGTTGTCTAAATGTGTAAAGGAGTCATGATGGAAAGTAAAATCATGAATACAGAAAAAGGTACTGTGGAATATGTTCTTCAGGGTGAAGGCCCAGCAGTGCTCATCGTGCATGGCGGCCACGGCAGTTGTTACAGTGAGTACCAACAACAAATGCTGGTAGACGGTGGCTTTTCCGTTCTCACCCCTTCTAGGCCGGGGTATGGCAGGACTCCGATAGAGTCCGGCAAAACAGCCGGCGCGACCGCCGATCTCTTCGCAGCGCTGGTAAAAGCGCTGGGGATAGAGCGGATAAGTGTCGTCGGTAACTCGGCCGGGGGGCCGGTGGCGTTGGAATTCGCCCGTAAATATCCGGGGGTGGTGGATAAACTCATCCTGGAAGCGGCGGTGGTGAAGCCCTGGTTCCACAAACTGACACCACAGTACTACGGGGTCAAGGTGTTGTTCCGGCCAGGCTACCAGCGAAAATTCTGGGACAATCTCAAGGTGAAACTGGAGCGAAATGAGGAAAAAGTTTTACGCGGTAACATGAAGCGATTCACGAAATTACCGGTGAATGATGTGCTGAGGCACCTGCGGCCGGAAGATATCGGGGCGCTGAAAGCTGATATGGTAACCGCCAACGACTCAGGTTACGGCTTTGTGCACGATGTCGAACACCGTGCACACCACATCGAGAGAATAGTGTGCCCGACGCTTATCGTGCATTCCAGGTACGATGCCAGCGTGCCTTTCAGTCATGCTGAGTACGCCTGCCGGAAGATTCAAAACTCGGAGCTTTATGTAGCCCCAACGGAATCACACTTCATCTACCTGGGACCGGGTTCGAAGGAAGTGCTGGAAAAACGTGTGGCGTTTTTACATGGTGATGGAAAGAATCCGTGAGTACTGCAAGGTTCATTTTGATTGACTCAGGACCGACCATCGGTCGCCGTGAGTGAGTTTCGACAGGCTCCATGAGCGATTTTGCGTTTTGCGGCGGGGAAAAAGGGACCGTTTTACGAGATCTGCTTGCCACCATGAGCGGTTGCTGCAACGTTACTTCCCTTATTCCTCATTCCGCCGGGGCCGGTACTGAATGGCCTCGGCGATGTGGGCGGCTTTGATGCAGCCGGCTCCCTCCAGGTCGGAGATGGAGAGCGCCAGTTTCAGTATACGGTGAAACGCCCGCGCGGAGAGGTGCATGTGCTTCATGGCGGACTGGAGCAGTCCCTGGGCGGTATCGTCCACCTTGCAGTGCTCGCGTATCTCGGTGGCGGTCATTTCCGCGTTGCAGGTGATCCTCATGCCCTTGTACCGGGCAAGCTGCCGCTCTCTTGCCTCGGTGACGCGTTCCTGTACTTTAGCGGAGGTCTCGCCGAGGCGGTCGTCGGTCAGCTTTTCGTAGTCGATGTGCGGCACCTCGACGAAGATATCCACGCGGTCGATGAACGGCCCGGAAATCCGACGCTGATAGCGGGAGACGATGCTCGGCGGGCAGGTGCAGCGCCGGAAGGGGTCGCCGTAGTAGCCGCAGGGACACGGATTCATGGCGCCCACCAGCATGAAGCTGGCCGGGAAAGTGATGGTTCCCTGGGCGCGGGAGATGGTCACCACCTTGTCCTCGAGCGGCTGCCTGAGCACTTCCAGCAGTGAATGCCCGAACTCCGGCAGTTCATCCAGGAACAGTACGCCTCGGTGGGACAGGCTGATCTCGCCCGGTCTGGGGACGTTGCCGCCGCCGACCAGCCCGGCGTTGGAGATGGTGTAATGCGGAGCACGGAACGGCCGTTGGCGGATGAGCGGGGTATCGGACGGCAGCAGTCCGGCGATGCTGTAGATCTTGGTGACCTCCAGGGATTCGTCGGCGGTCATGGGAGGGAGAATCGAGGGCAGTGACCTGGCGAGCAGGGTCTTGCCGCTGCCGGGAGGGCCGGACATCACCACATTATGGCCGCCGCTGGCAGCTACCTCCAGCGCGCGTTTGACGTGCTCCTGTCCTTTGATGTGGCTCATGTCCGTGTGGGGCATGAGCAGTTCCGTTTGAGACGGCTGCCCATCAGCCGGGACGTCCGGGGCGGGGACCTCGCCGCGGAGGTAGGAGATAAGCTGGGAGAGCGACTTCATCGGGATGACGTTGATGCCTTCGACGAGGGCCGCCTCTCGCCCGTCCATCTCCGGTACAACGACATTTTTAAAGCCTTCGTCCTTGGCCAGCGCAACGAGCGGCAGGATGCCGTTGGTGTGCCGCAGGGTGCCATCGAGGGAGAGTTCACCCACGAAAAAGGTATCGTCTGTCTCGGCGTCAAGCTGGCGGGTGCTGAGCAGGATGCCGACGGCCATGGGGAGGTCGTAAGCCGTTCCGGCCTTCTTGAGGTCCGCCGGGGCCAGGCTGACAACGAGGCGCTTGGCGGGGAAGGTTGCGCCGGAGTTGCGAATGGCGTAGCGGACGCGTTCCCGGGCTTCCTGCATGGCGGCGTCCGGCAGACCGACGACGTCGAACCGGGGCACACCGCCGGAATAGTCAGCCTCGACCCGGACGACCGCGCCGTCCAGCCCGACGATTGCGCCGCTGTGAACTCTGGATAACATATGGCGTTATTGTAGCTTAACCGGAGGCGGGAACGCAACGTAAAATATGTTGTTGTAGGAAAAGGTCATTTAGATCACGTGACATCTTTAGATGGAAGGCTGAAATAACGTTCGTGAAGATATTGTACATATGTATCATTGGCATAAGGTGAAGTTCTCACTTTCTCAAATAGGGTTTGATACGTCATGCTTCGAAAATCGATCTCCCCGCGGACCATATTTTTAAAAATGGAAATTTCACGTTCTAGTTCACGTGATTCCTCTGTGGCGCAATCGAACCAGAGGTACATCAACGTGAAACCACCAGGTTGATAACAACAGGAAAGACCTAGGGTGTGTTTAACCAGTTGAGGAGCATCCAGATGCTTCCAACTTGTTAATTTTCCTTCTTCCTTCACAAT
Source organism: uncultured Dehalococcoidaceae bacterium (assembly GCA_964595455.1). Lineage (GTDB taxonomy): Bacteria > Chloroflexota > Dehalococcoidia > Dehalococcoidales > RBG-16-60-22 > DAOUEG01. Next base: position 37,667 of record CAZQQL010000010.1, on the reverse strand, counting down.
ATCATTAGCCAGTTTCTTGCAACCCCCGTTTTTGTACCAGACATTATCTTGCGTAAGGTACTTTTCCAGATTTGTTTTATTACGTTGGGTTGTAACCCGGTATGGTTCCGTGAACTTGGCTTCGATAGCAAATGGTTTGCCTTGTTCGCCGATAAACTCAATATCGAGATTGGGTGTACCTAAGTGGGGGATTCGGTGTTTTTTCTCAAAGAACATACCGGTAAATTCATTTCCGGCTCCGCAGTATTCAGCTATCGTGCCGATTTTTTGAATCTGTCTCCAATACTCAAATAAGTTGACTACTAGTGCAGACGATGAGCATAACGCCCGCATATGACTTTTCAGTTCGTTGCCTTGACCTGATGCATATTCATTCACGGTTATAGTAGAAAGCGTCTTATACAAAAGATTATCGGCTAGAGATTCGGTATGACCGTGCCATCTCCCTTCAGTGTATAAGAACAAATTCCTGCTGCGTGCCCATGACTCCTGGTTTTTGAGGATAAGTTTTAAGGCCGGTGTATTCATGCTTGACCAGGCCTCATAGGGCTTTCCGCCAGGCACGGGAAGCGGGGTCCATCCGGTAGCGGCCGGTGCGGAGTTCGTCTTCCCAGGCGAGGAATTCCGCTTCCGGCAGTCCTTCATCGCGGGCGTTCTTGATCGCCACTTCGATATCGTACGGCAATCGGACAAGCTGCACGGAGAACGGTCCGGGCCTATCGTCATCGAGATTGCCTTCCAGGACTGCATACGAAGCCAGCGGCTCATCGAGGGGGTTGCCGACGCTGCCGGTGTTAAAGAGAATACCGCCGCCGCGGAACGTCTTTATAAAAGCCTGGTGGATGTCCGCGTATCCCACGGCGTAGGGTTCAACCCCATCGCCGGTAAACTCGGTGTTGCCGAACATGGCCCTCTGGTCTTCTTCCGGGGCGCTGGCGTGGACGCGGTGATACGGTCCGATGTGGGAAGCGTGATACAGGCGGAGGCGGTGTCCGGACAGGGTCAGATTGTGGACCGGCGGTAGATTCCGGAGATAATCGAGTCGTTCGGGCCCTAAGCGCGCCCGGTGCCAGGAAATGAAGGGCAGAGCAGGATGTTCGCGGTCGCTTGACATAAACTCATCATGGTTGCCCATGACAATGACTTCGCAGGCCTGACGGCAGATATCGACGGCTTGCTCCGGCTGCGGTCCTTTGCCGACGACATCTCCCAGGCAAAGAATGCGGCTGATGCCACGGTCCCGGATGTCCGCCAGGGCGGTCGCCAGCGCCGGGATGTTACCGTGGATATCAGAGATAATGGCGAGCCTGTCCATACGCTGCCATTGTAACGTATTGAATGACGAGTGGCAATTTCCGTTACCTATTAACGCTCAGCCCTTTGATGACTTTCAAGTCAGGAAACGGATAATGCTCTGTATTGTTCGTCAACAGCGGGACTTCCAGTTCAAAAGCGGTCGCCGCGATGATGGCATCGGCAATGCCGATGGTTTTCCCCCGTGACCGCAGCTTGCCCAGCAAGGCACCTGCCTGTCGTGCGATCCGGATATCCACCACCACGGAAACCAGTCCGTCTAAAAAAGCATTCGTCGCCGGCTCTTCCCCGGTTTTCATCCCCTGGTATATCTCGAGGTGTGTCAGCGCACTGACGGAGAGGAGACCTTGCTCCGCCCAGTGTTCCAGCAGCTCCAGGGCATAGTTACGCTTTCTCAGGAAGTCGATTACGATATCGGTATCCACCAGGCAGGAAACACCCCTGGTCCGGTTACCTGGCATGGATGTCTCCGAGTCGATGCTGCCGGTCCCGGTCCGATTCTCTGATCGAACGGACATAAGCCGTGGAATCCTCAGGGGCAGCCAGGTCAGGGTGACTCCTGTCTTCCCACGCCCCGAAGCCTTTTTCCAGGGCGGCTTTCTGTTTACGATATCCGATATAGTGCTCAAGGGCTTCGGTGAAAATGGAACTGATTTCACCCTGGGCCGCGATCTTCCGTATCTCGCCGGCCAGTTCCTTCGGTATCGTCACGGACATTTTTTCCGTTTTAGCTTTGCCGCCCATGGTCCCCTCCATTGGTCGTGGTATCTGACATACCCATAATACTACCAATAATCCTACCAATCAAGCGTCAACCGACAATCAGATAACCTAAAGTACTATGCTTCCGTACCGGTACCAAGAGCGGCGGCTGACCGTGACCATCGTTGTATAGCTGTGCAGTTACCATAACGTTATCATGGTAACGGACCTTTGAAAGGGGGGTAACATGAGAAGGTTACGTTTTACCATGGCGGCGCGATGGGGCCTGGCCCTGCTCGTGCTCGCCGGACTCGCGCTCGTTCCCACCGCCTGTGTGCCGGGGGACCAGTCCGAACTCATCGAAAGCTTGCTGGACAACACGAGTTCCCTGGGCGGGGAACTGCACCTCGTCACGAAAGACGGCGATAGTTATACCGTCACTATCTCAAAGGGAACGCCGGTAGCGGTCCCCGATGATGACGACGACGTCAACGACGACTGCGATGACGATGACAAGTGCGGTCCGAGGCTGGAAGACTACCTGCCTTGTTTGAACAGCGAGAAAGACATCTTCAAGACGCTGGGCCTGTGGGAACAAGCATCGGCGCTGAAGAACGCGGGCAAGAACTGGGCGGAAATCGCCGCGGAACTCGGCTACACGCAGGACACGCTCCTGGCGGCCGTGAAGACGGTCATCGAATCCAACCTCCACGAGGCCAAGGTACAGGGCCTTATCAGTTACGAAAAGTACACATCCAAGGTGAGCTACTACAACGGTCTGGCGGAAAAATGGGTGGGCAAGATCTTTGCTTCCACCGCCGCCACGCCTACTGCCAGGCTGGAAGACTACCTTCCCAGCCTGAACAGTGAGAAAGACGTTTTCAAGACGCTGGGAATGCTGGAACAGGCCAAGACACTCAAGAACGCCGGCAAGACGTGGTCGGAGGTGGCGGCTGAAATTGGGTATACACAGGACACGCTGCTGGCGGCTGTCAAGGCGGTCATCGAGAGCAATCTCGGCGAGGCGCTGCAGCTCGGGCTCATCGGCCAGGAAAAGTACGACTACAAGATCGGCTATTACGGCGAACTGGCGGAAAAGTGGGTGGCGGCTATCTTCGCGGACGTTCCTCTGTCACTGGATGACTATCTGCCGGTGATGGAATCCGAGGTGGACGTCTTTGTCATGCTCGGCATCACGGATGATGTAGCATCCATCCATGACAGCGGCGTTCCCTGGGCGGACATCGCCGCCGGTTACGGGTACACCGCCGATTCCATGTACTCCGCCCTGAAACAGGTCATCGAGGCCGGCCTTCACGAGGCCAAGGTAAAGGGCCTCATCACGTACGATGAATACTCCGCCAAATTGAGCTACTACTACGATGTCGCCCTGCAGGTGGTGGGGAACATCTTCGCGGATAAAGGGAACTGAACGAAACGCGCCTGATGGCGCGGGCATATCATCACTCTCCGGGTTCTGGCTGGAGGCTTCGGGCAATCCAGGCTTACAGCCAGAACCACTGGACCAGCAGGTGCACGGCCAGGACGGCGCTGAGACTGAACGGCACGGCTATCTTCATGTATCTTCCCAGCGTTATCTTCTCGCCGTGCTTTTCCAGTATTCCGCAGGCCATGACATTCGGCGCCGCTCCGACCGGCGTCAGGTTGCCGCCGATACCCGTCCCGATGAGCATCCCGAAATAGAACGGGAACGGGCTGACCCCCAGCAGGGCCGCGGTGTTGGCGCACACGGGCAGCATCAGGATGGTGAAGGGGACGTTATCGATGAACGATGATAGCAGCACCGATATCCAGACGAAGATCGCCAGGTACCAGCCTGTCCCCGGCAGGTCCAGCCCGCTCAGCCACTCTTCCACGTAGCGGAGCAGTCCTACCTGTTCCACCGTCGCGATGACGATGAAGATCCCGGCGAGGAACGCCAGCGTGTTCCAGTCCAGCGAGCGGAGGAAACCGCCGGCGTGTTTGCGGTACACGATAAGCGACGCCAGCCCGGTGGCCAGGCCGGCCAGTCCCGGATGGTTCCAGGCCCCGAGGTCGTTCCAGGGCACGAGCGCCAGCACCAGCACGCTGACCCCGAAGATCACCAGCGGCGTGGCGTGCAGCGGTACACCTTCAGGCTGGAAAGTGAGTTTGCCGGAGTATCCCCGGAACTGCCACCAGACCACCGCCAGCGACACCGCCAGCCCGATGACGGTCATGGAGCCGATGGACAGCTTGTCCTGGAACCAGAAGAAGTCGAAGAACTCCATGCCGGAATAGGTCGCCATGATGAGGGCGGGCGGGTCCGAGATCATCGTCACGGTCGTGACCATGTTGGCGCTGACCGCCAGCGTTACCATGTAGACGAACAGCGACGATTTCATCCGTCTGGACAGCTCGATGGCCAGCGGGGCGAGCATCAGGACGACTACCGGGTTGGCCATGAAGCTGGAGAGGAACATCGCCAGTACGCAGAGGAAGAGCATGACCTGGCTTTCCTTCGTCAGCCTGACGAGGACGCGGTTAGCTATCCATGCGGGCAGGCCGCTCCGTTCCAGCGCCATGGCCAGGATGCCGTAACCCCAGAGGATGCCCAGGACGTCCCAATTGATGTAGGTACCGAAGGCATCCCCCGGGTTGACGATGCCGGTAAGAATGAGGAAAGCGGCGGCGATCAAGGACACGATGGCGACGTTGAAGCGCCGCAGCAAAAGCAGCGCAAAGGTAACGACGGCTACTCCGAGCGTCACCCATGTTCCGGTGTCTGTGGAGAACAACTGGTACCAGGTCATAGCGAAATTGGATAGCTCCGATGCGTGCGGGGTTTCCGTCCAGGTAATTATAGCAGGGCAGGCGTCGCTTGGGAAAATCAAAGATTGGATCTCAGAAACGGGAGAAGAGGCGGGAAAGGAAGAGGAACCCTGTTAACCCTTTGACAGGCTCAGGATGCTGGTTTGACAGGCTCATCACGACCTCGATTACGGTGGGTAAAAAGAAGAGGAGGTTTTACCTACCCTACCGGCCCGTGGTTTCATCCCCGGTAGAGGAACTCTCTTACCTTATCGGCATAAGCCTCGCTGGTTTTGTCCCCGGTGAGGAGTTCGATCTGATCGGCGGAGGTCACGCCGAGACCGAGTTCCACGGCGCGGGCGATCTGGTCCTGCTCGAAGATCCTGCCGCGGCTGACCTCCGGCGTCGTGCCCAGCATCCGGAGCACGGCCACACCGACGGCGTCCATGGCGATGCGGTCCGTGGCCGCCAGCATGACGCCGGCCTTTTTGCGAGTACCCACGTGCGGGCCGCCGTCAACAAAAACTTCCACACCGTCCATGACGATGAGGTCCGGTGTGTAGGCCGTGTTTATCTCCGCGATAAGGTCCCGTTGATGGGGCGAACGGTGCAACTCGTTCATAAAAGGGTACTTGCCTTCCATCCCCAGGCCTGGGGGCACCATACCCACGGACAACTTGAGAGACATGGTAAAATGCCCGCCGAACTGGTGGGTCTTGAGGCAGCAGGTGGTGACGATGCTCTCGGCGTCGTGGTAGACCTTCGGGAAGAGGAAGCCGTTTTGCCAGCGGCTCTTTTCCGGTTTCACCAGTATCCAGCCGCTTTCGTCCATCGCCTGGAGATCGACGATGTCGAAGCCCAGTTCCTTCTGGAGCCTGAACACCCCGATCTTCTCCATGTTGTCATGTGTGGACGGGCCGGGACCGCTGCGTTCCGCGATGGTGATAGACTTCGCGCCCATGTCCTTGAGCTTGCTGATCAGACCGCGGAGGGTGTTGATGTCCGTTGAGCCGGGAGCGGGGTCCGCCGTATTGAAATTCGGCTTGAGTACCACGGCCTTGCCCTGCACCGGATTGATGCCGAGCAGTTCTACGGCCTTCCGCGCGCCGGCTTCCCTGTCCTCTGTTTTCACGAGGCTTACTTTTGTCATTGTGTTTCCTGATACCTTGAATTATTTGGCTTTAGCGGCGAGTTCAGCCTGGTAGGCTTTCCAGCCGGGGCACCATTTTGTATGCCATTTCCAGAGACGGGAGAGGAACTTTTTGGGGTTCTGTTCGGCTTTGAAGCGCATCTTACATTCTGCACAACCGGAACTCATCTGATGACCTCCTGCGGCATACGCAATTTCATTTTAACCGTTTCTGCACCGCTTGCCAAGAATTCGTGATGAGGAAACTCTCTCCAGCGTTGGCGATCATCCTGGCCAGCTTCTTCATCGGTACCGAGAAGGACAGCCGGTCCGGCTCGACGAACGGCCGGGCGGAGACATCGAACATGCCGAGGACCGTCCGCGGTGTTTCCGTCCGTGATTCCAGGAGCGGGTACTGGACGAGATCGGAAGAGCGTCGGGTAGGGTAAGAGTGTAGGGGGGGGGGGGGGGGGGGGGGGGTGGGGGGGGGGGGGGCGGGGGGGGGGGGGGGGGGGGGGGGGGGGGGGGGGGGGGG